>MHGN01000063.1 GCA_001805575.1 Omnitrophica WOR_2 bacterium RIFCSPHIGHO2_02_FULL_45_21
ATTTCTTTTCACCTAAGGCTAAAAAGCCCAGAAGCCGGCCCCTGGAAGAAGCAGGAATAATCAGGGCGGCAGATAAACTCTCCATCCGGGAGGATATTTCGCGAACAAGCTCGCCTGATTTATCTTTTATGTTTTGGGCCTGCGTTTTTATCTCTTCATAAACTAAAGGCTCTTCAAGCGCTGATAATCTCTGAATTAAAACATCGTCCTTATCTAGGTATTCTACGTAGCCATATTTGCTCCTTAGCCTGACTGCTTCTAACTTATACCGCCCCCCTTCTTCATCCAGGAGGAAAACCGCAGCATTGTCTAATTTGAGTATCTTGCAAGTGACATGCACCATAAGGCTGACTAACCTTTTAATACTGCGTATGCGCATCATGCCTTCTGAGGCCTGCTTAAGAAGCTCGCGGCCGCGGCGTTCTTCGGCTTGGATACCGGCTTCAGCGCGGCGGCGGAGGAAAATGAAAATAAAAGGCCCACCTGAGGCAAGTATAACAGTAATCCAGGTGGCCAGTTGCCATAATTCATAACGATAACCTAACACAAAAGGTATACCTAAGACAAATAAATAAACAAAAATAAAGATACCAGCACGTGTTAAAGCGATATTAATATCCATGAGGCGGTATTTGAGGATGGCATAGGCCATTATTGCAAAATAGACAACAAGTATATAATCATCTAAAGGTGGGAAGCGTTTAATGCCTAAAACTGAAGAAAAATATTCATAACCGGCGGACAAAGCAACTAATTGAGAAATAAACATGTATTTTAACTGATTCCGCCGTGCACCTGTTGATTCCTTGATTGATGTATAAAGCGTGCTCAAACCCAAATAAGTACCAAATCCAAAGAAAAGTATAAAGACATAATACGCCGGACCAGGATTGGAAATTAAAACACCATATGGTTCTATTATCCTAATCCCTTTAATAAATAGATTACTGAATAAGAAAAATAACAAACCTAAAGAAAGTAAATATGAAATAGGGATAATACTGGTTTTATTTCTCTTTTGGCCAGTTATAAAATAAATAAAATGAAGGTAAATGGGAGGCAATATTACTGCGAATAAATAACAAAATCTTAAGACTAAAAGAGCAATATACTTATTTGAGATACTATTAACTAACGATGAACCGACACTCCAAAATGCAATGGTAACGCTGAACAAACAGAAGAATGTATTAATAGAATTCTTTCTATTTTTAGAATAAACAAACCCTCCGATAAATAAATTAATCACAAATGACAAGTAACCGCTAAAATTAAGCAAAGCGACAAAATTATTCATGTCTTTGTATTACTTTCTACGGTATTTTTTAAGCAAGATAAAATATTGGCTGTTGTCTTCGGTATAAGTAAACTCCCGATAACTTTCTCAAATAATTTTCCAAAAAAAAACTGAAAATTAAATTGTGTCCTTATGGTTGCTCTTGTACTCTTTTTATTTAAACCCTCAAATAACCAAGTTGCCCTTAATCCCTTAAGTAGTCCTTTTGTTTGAGTAAAATCTATGGATTTATTTTTATACTTGATTCCCTCGCCTTCCCATTTCAATATTTTACCATAAAATGATGAGCATATTTTTACAACTATCTTACTCTGGTTTTCAAATATTATTTCCTTTTCTTTGTAGAAATCCACAAACCTCGGATAAGTTTCGGCCACAGCATAAACTTTTTCCAACTCTCTGTCGATAACGATGGACTTTTCGCTCTGAAACATATGCTTACTCCACGATCGCCACCGCTCTTATCCAGCCAGCACTTGCACTTTTTATGTTTATTGGAAAACATGCTACCGTAAAATCAAAAGGGCGAGGGATTTTATCCAAATTAACTAATTTCTCAATATGGCAATACTCCTTTTCTTTACCTACAAGGTGAGCAGGCCATAGGCATTCTTTGTTTTTAGTTCTTAAATAATTTTTAACCATATCCTCAAAAGGCCTATCAAATCCCCAGGTATCAGTTCCTATAATTTTTACTCCTTTGTCAAGCAGCCAAAGTGTAGCTTCTTTGCTCATTCCAGGATACTCAAAGAGATACCTCCTTTCATGAGAAAATTTATCTGAGCCTGTCATAATCAAAACAATGTCTTTTTCTTTAATCTCATAATTTATTTTCTTACAAGCTGCCTCAAGATCGCTAACCTCGATTTCTTCTCTTTGCTGTTTATGTCGCAGATCTAACACTACACCTTTTCCGTAACACCAATCCAGTGGAATTTGATCTATAGTCTTGGATGGCCTGCCATCAGAAGATGGACTGAAATGCCAAGGTGCGTCTAAATGAGTTCCTGCATGCGTTCCCATTTTAACTTCTTCCCATGCCAAGCCAATTCTATTTGGGAAATCTTGATAGCTTACCTTCTTTATGCCAAGGAAATATAATAGAAAATTATACAACGTCTGAAGAAAAGATTTTTCTGAAATCATTCCGGCCAACCCTAATAAATTAGCTCCTTTTTTGTGATTTATGAATTTTATTCTGGGTGAGATAAATTCTTGATTTGAAGCTTCTATAGATAAGCTTAAATCTATTATTCGATATTTGTCAGGCATCTATATATTTTTTCAACACAATAATTGAATTCTTGCCGCCAAAAGCAAAGGAATTTGATAGGGCGATATTAACTTTCTTAGAAATAGCCTTATTAGGTACATAGTTAAGATCGCATTCCGGGTCCGGCGTTTGATAGTTAATAGTGGGATGGATTATTCCCTTTTTTAAAGCAAGAATAGTGGCAATAATCTCTAATACTCCACAGGCACCCTGGGTATGACCAATCATAGATTTAGTTGAACTTATAGGAATCTTATAGGCATACTCCCCGAATACCTCTTTTATCACAACGGTTTCATTGGCATCATTCATTTGTGTGCCTGTTCCATGGGCATTTATATACTCAACTTCATTGGGTGCGATACCCGCACTCTTTAAGGCTATTTTTATTGCGCGAACCTTCTCCTTCCCGATAGGTTCCGTGCTCGCCATATTATAAGCATCTGTAGTTGTAGCTGAACCTACGATTTCTGCATATATAGGAACGCTGCGTTTCAAGGCATATCCTAACTCTTCCATAATTAACATCCCCGCTCCTTCGCTAAGTACTGTACCATCTCTATTCTTATCAAACGGTGCCGGAGTGTTATTTTCTTTTTGAGAAAGGACTCTCGCCTGAGAAAAGGCACACATAATCGACTCCGACAAAGGCGCATCTGTGCCACCAGCTATACAGACATCTGTTTCCCCGAGTTTTATTCTTTTATAGGCATCTATCGTAGAATTTGTGCTGGCAGCGCAACCAGCGCAAATAGTTTCAGCCGGACCCCTAAGGCCGAAAATTATGGCCAGTTGCCCTGAACAAGCATCAGGAAAACAAGAAACCGCAGCAAATGGGCTTAGGTTTTTATAACCTTTGGTAAAATAAACCCTCAATTGTTCTATATATGAAACATGTCCGCTCATAGCGGTACCAATTATTGTATGAATTTCTTCTTGAAGTTTATCGGTAAGTTGCAATCTTGCATCCTCTAACGCCATACGTGTAGCAGCTACTGCCAAGTGAGTAGAGCGGTCTGTTCTATGAATGGCTTTTATAGACATGAATGCCTTAGGATCAAAATCATTTATTTCCCCTGCTAAATGAAAAGGAAAGATAGAAGAATCAAAATAAGTAATCTTTTTTATACCGGAATTGCCATTTTTAAGCGCATCCCAAAACTCATCTTTACCTATACCATTAGGAGCAATTGCTCCAATACCTGTTATAACAACCCTTCTATTGTTATCCATAGATCATTGTTTACCTAAAGATTTAGCTATCTCTGCTAAAAATTCTTTCATATCAAATGGTTTAAAGATTACTTCACCAAATTTCTTGGCTTTTATATGAGCGTCGGAATCAGCGTAACCAGTAATAAAGATAACAGGTATATCAGATTTGGACTTGTTTTCAAGATATTTCTTGATATGTTGAACTGTTTCAAGACCATCCATATTAGGCATCCTGATGTCTGCGATTATTAAATCGGAACCTGTCTTTTTAATTTCCTCAATGGCCTCTAAACCATTTTCAACTACTATAGTAATATAACCTTCCCTTTTTAATAAATTACCAACTGTTCTGGTTATCATCCCATCATCATCAATCACCAAAATCTTCTTTGCCATTTTTGAATCTCCTGTGCTGTATATTTAGTTTAACACAATTCTTAAGACCTGAGAAAGGTTATTCTCTCCGTAACCCCAGAACTGTTCCTGCGGTTCTTTATATATTTCAATGAGTAAAAGTGCGTTCTGGTACGATTTCCATTAATTAAGTGATGTATCCCTGGAATTCTATTTAGATTTGATTTGGGATTTCTAAGAAATACAAATATGGCGAGGAATAAACAGGTAATAAAGTTCAATGTTGCAGAAAATGAATAGTAGACCAAAGGAATACTTTGAAGGTTAATCATAAAAAATTCCGCTACAGCTTTGTGATGGTAAAATAATAAATATATTCAAAGTCATCGGAATCGGAAGAAAGGTTAAATTTTGAAACACCACAGTCATAAACTAAGTTAATGACCTCTTCTTTATTTCGTGACACAAATTTCCAATCGCAAAACCAATCTGGAGGTATAGTGGGAAATGTTTTCTCTTTGTTCTTATGAGTTAAAACCAGCTTTCCGCCTTTCGGAAGAAGCCTATATAATGCGTTAATTAACTTCTTTAAAATTCTATCGGGCAGATAATCAATTAAGCCTATGCTATAAATCAAATTTTGCACGCCAAGCAATCGGGTTGTATTCTCAACCTTTATTATATTCATAATATCTTCTTTAATAAACTTAAACGACACATTTTTGGGCCTGGCAGAAAGAAGAATGTCCCGCGAAAATTGTAATGCTTCCTCATCCCAATCTAAACAACTAAAATTAACAGAACTGTCTGTTTTTAAATCCGGCAATAACTCTTTAATTTCTCGGCAAGAACCGCATGCAATATCCAATATATCTATTTTTTTTATTTTTGCCTCATTAATATATCGCTGTAGTATTTCACGTAAATGATCCTTCCGAATTCTTACTGCTACTGCATAAGGACTTTTTAAAAAATAATTATCGAAATACAGCCCTATATTTTTTGTTTTTGAGATAACGGAGTTATCGTAAACTATCTCTAACATTTTATAGTCTCCGGGATAACCACGTGGTTTCTCATATCCACGTTTAACAATCATACTTTTATAACTCCACACTCCAACCAAATGCCTAAAATGCTCCTTTATCTTCTGTATTATAATTTTATCAGAGAGTAATTCATCTAAATAATAGCCTTTCAGCAGGATTTGATTATTCAATTGATCTAATCTTTTTTCTGCGTCTTCTGAAAAATCATTATTTTTTAATAAATCTCTGCTGAGTTTGATAACCTCATTTACGTAATTAAGTATGTCTTTTAAAAAGAAATCGTAAACCTGTTCTCTTATATCGTGCGCCTCAATTTCATTTAAAAGCGGGCTTATTTGTGTTTTTATCAACTCTTTTCTTAGCTCGGACTTTTGATTTTCGGTTAAATCCAAAAATTCCATTCCATATGAGGAGCTACCGGTTTTAAGGTTTCTTCTCCAGACGAGTTTAGCTTCCATTTTTAAATTGGTGTCTGGAAAATGTACGCGCAACGATATGTTCGGACTAGAGATCATTTCTGAGGAGTTTATACTTATTCCATTCTCGCTTAGATCGATTGAGGCAGTGTGTATGCTTTTAGGGATATCTACTTTTAAATCCGCTTTTATGCGGGGAAACGATCTTTTTTCTTCGTAATCCTGAGCCATCTTATCCTCTGCAATTTCCTAACAACTACGCAAGATTTCTTCTGACAACTTCCAGGAAATCCGCTATGTCAAAAGGCTTGTAAATATAGTCTGCTACCTTTAGATCTATTGCCTTTTCATATTTTTCAATATCAGCGTATCCGGTAATTAAAATTTCAGGAATCAATTTTCTATTCAATTTTTTTAGGTAATTCCTGGCCTGCTCGATTGTTTCTATCCCATCCATTTCTGGCATTCTAACATCACAAATAATAAGGTCATAATTGGACTCTTTTACTTTATCTATGGCTTCCTTCCCGCTTCTGACCACGGTTGTGCTGTATCCTTCTTTGTCTAATAATTTTAACAGGCTTTTTGTAATCAACTCCTCATCATCAACCACCAAAATCTTCTTTGCCATATTCGCATTCTCCAGTTATACTCCCGTATAATTAGTCATGTATTTTAAGAATTCCTGATTATCAAAAGGTTTAAATATCACCTCACCCAATTCTTTGGCTTCAAGATTAATTTTAGAGTCAGTATAACCAGTAATAAAGATTACCGGAATATCAGGCTTGTGTTTAGCTTTTAGGATTTCTTTTATTCTTTTTACGGTCTCTACCCCGCCTATTTCTGGCATCCTTATATCCACCACAATAAGGTCAATATGCGTGTCTTTGATTCTATCTATGGCATCAAAACCATTTTCTAAAGCCTCAGCAGAAAAACCGCTCTTATTCAAAAGCCCGCAGAGGCTTTTGCTTACCATACCGTCGTCATCGATTACCAAAATATTTTTGGCCATTAACCTGTATCCTCCTGCTTCTTTAGCCGGGCATCGAGCTTAGGCTTCTTAAATCTCCAGTGCCGGCTGGAAAGCAGCTTTATTTCAGGAGGATTCCCAGGATTCCGGCGCAGATAATAATCATGGCGGGCTCAATCTTGGTGAAAAGGAAAAAGCTAAAAGCTGATATAATTACCAGAAGGTTTTTAAGCTGGGTCAGCCTGTCAATGCTGACGGTCTGAAAGGCCACGGCAATAATCATTGCGAATACCGCCAATTCAATCATATTAAAGGCATTCTTAACCTGCGGCCGCTCCTTATATTTGAGATAGAAAAACGACGCTAAAGCTACCAGCAGGGCAGGGGCTAAGAGGTTCCCGATATTAGCGGCTGCCGCTCCCCAGATACCGGCTATCTTATAACCGGTATAGGTAGCATATTTTATGGATATTGCTCCCGGGAATATCTTGACGATACTCAAGACATCCAGGAATTCTTCCTTGCTTAACCAATTATATTTCTGGACTACCTCTTTTTCTATTAACGGTAAAAATGAATATGCCCCGCCCACGGCGAAAAAGCCTACTTTCAAAAAAGACAGAAATAATTTTAATAAAATCATTTTTAATCCGTTAGGCGCAGGTGGCGTGGTCCTGCCCGGCAATCATATCCAAGGCATGGACGATAATATCCATAATAACCTCTAAAGATTCTTTAACTGCCTTAGGGCTACCGGGAAAATTTATAATTAAAGTCCTGCCCCGCATCCCGGCAACTGCCCGGGAAAGAATTGCCCGCGGGCTCAACTTAAAACATCCGCTGCGTATTGCCTCTGGTATTCCCTGTACTTCTTTATCTATTACTGCCTTGGTTGCCTCAGGGGTAACGTCTCGCGGGGTAAATCCGGTTCCGCCATCAGTCAAAACCAAATCTACTTTCAGCTTATCGCTATAATCAATCAACTTTGCTTTAATAATATCCACTTCATCCGGGATAATCTCGTATTTTACTACTTGAAGAGGAAGATTTTTGATAAGCTCCCGGATAACCTTTCCGCTTAGATCCTCTCTTTCGCCCCTGGAACATCTATCGCTTATGGTCAATATTACTACTTTATACATAGTATCTTAATGCTATCCCCGACTTTAACTTTGCCGCCTTTTAATACCTTAACAAAAATCCCTTCTTTAGGCATCACGCAGTCACCGGCTTGATAATAAATATTACAACGAGTATGACAAACTTTACCAATCTGAGAGATTTGCAATTCAACATCTTTACCTATTCTAAATCTATCGCCGAGCTCTAGACTCAGCAAATCAAAACCCTCAGTGGTGATATTCTCGGCAAAATCACCCGGACCCACCTTCAATCCTTTCTCCTGCATCTTCTTTATTGATTCCACAGCTAAGAGGCTTACCTGCCTATTTTTTGTCCCCGCGTGCGCATCGCCAATAATGCCAAAATCCTCTTTTAAAATGGCTTGCTTAACATTAGCCTTCTTTATTCCTTTTTCCTTAGATATGGAAATTGCTTTAATTATGCCTTCGGCTTGAGACTGGGAACTTGTGACTTGAGACTTATTTTCTGACATACCTTCCGCTCTTTCCGCCGCTTTTTCTTAAAAGCTTTATTTCTGAAATCACTATATCTTTATCCAGAGGCTTACACATATCATAAATGGTTAAGGCTGCTATTGAGGTTGCGGTTAGCGCTTCCATCTCCATTCCGGTTTTGGCTTTGCCTTTTACTATAGCAGTGATGATTATCTTTTTATTCTCTAAAGTAAAATCTATCTTTACAGATTCTATAGGTATCGGATGGCATAAAGGAATAAGCTCCGGGGTTTTTTTCGCGGCTAAGATTCCGGCTAATTTCGCGGCTTCTAAACAATCGCCCTTAGGTATCTTTCTGCTTTTGATTAACTCAATCACCCGCGGCTTGATGAAAACTATGCCTTCAGCTACAGCCTGGCGCGCCGTGACATCTTTTTTTGATATATCTACCATACCCATATCATTTTCTTCTTCTAATCTTAAGCTTTTTTAGAATATCATTAACCCAAGATAAAGTTGCCATTGCCTGCGGCCAGCCGATAGTGGTAACGCCCAGCAAGGCCGCCTGATAGATTGCTTCATCGGTTATGCCGGCTTCCCTACACTTACGCACCTGCGAATGCACTCCGCCTTCTGTCTTTGCGCCTATTGAGATGCCGAGCTTTACTAATCTTTGGCTGCGCTCATCCAGGCCTTTTACTTCTGAGATTGCCTTTGCTAAATCCTCGTAGCTTTTTGCGATTTTAGGATATTTCCTGACGACTTCTTGGAAAAATTCCGGAAGCTGTTTTTTCATTTTGTCATCTCCCTCATTTTAGCCGCCTATCTGGCACATACTGAAATTCTCAGACTCAGAATCTAAAGACGCATGCGCTAATCCTGATCGCTCAGCCAGGTTATGCGCTCTTGGTTTTAAAAACACCGCTTCTTTTATCAATTGCCCTAATTCCTCTTCTTGAGCGTTCCTATCTAACAGCGCTTTTAGATTAAGGGTCCGGGATGAATGCAGGCAATTCCTGATTCTGCCGTCTGAGGTTAATCTTAGCTTATTGCAGGATGAGCAAAACGGCTGGCTGACCGCAGATATAAAGCCCAGGCTGCCAGAAAATCCTTCGAGCCTGAAAATTCGGGCAGTTGCGCCGTGTGCGCTGTCTAAGGGTTTCAGCTCTCCTAAACCGCAGCAGAGGGCTTTTGCTTCTTGCGCGCTAAAGAAAAGCTCGTTATACGAAAAGTAGTTAAAATCAGTGGGCATATATTCAATAAACCTGACATTAATTGGCCTATCCTTAGTTAAGCCGGCAAAAGAAAGGATTTCATCGCTGTTAAAGCCTTTGAGCAAAACTGTATTAATCTTAAGGAAAGAAAAACCTGCATCCAAAGCAGAATCTATGCCTCTTAGAACCACTTTAAGGCTTCCGCCGCGGGTTATCTCTTGAAATTTATCCGCATTAAGGCTATCTAAACTAACATTTATTCTGTCTAAGCCGGATTTTCTCAAAATAAAAGCATATTCAGCAAGATTTATCCCATTAGTAGTAAGCGCTATCTCCTTTAATCCCCCGATGGTTTTAAGCTGCTCGATCAAAAGAGGCAAATCCTTTCTTACCAAAGGCTCGCCACCGGTGATTCTTACCTTTTCTATTCCCAGGCCTGCCGCTACCTTTACGAGCTTGTAAATCTGCTCAAAAGACAAAATCTCCTGATGCGGCTTATGCATAATGCCTTCTTTCGGCATACAATATACACAGCGCAGGTTACACCTATCGGTAACCGATATGCGCAGATAATTTATTTCTCTGCCAAATTTGTCTCTAAGTTTTCCCATATACAGAATAACTAGCCTGTAGTCACAACTGAATCTACTTTATTAAATATGTCTTTTGCTGACGGTTTAAAAACTGAATTCCCTCTTTTTACAAAAATTGCCAAGTCCGGCTTGAGGTATTTAAGGATACTATTACCCTCAATGATAATGCCTCTTGCTTTCTTAAGCATAAAGAGGGTTTTCTTAAGGCCTTGCTTTAGCCCTCGAGGACGCGCTTTAAGCCAGAGCACATCTTTTGCGCCTGCCTGCTTAAAACGTTGAGTATCTTTTCCTTTTTGCTCTATTATTTCCCTATCGCTGACTATGGCAAAATCAGAACCCAGCTCATCACAGGCGCCACAATCCCTATGCCTGGGGCATACGTTGCCGCGATGCGAAACAGTCACCTTAATCGCAGACCAACCCCTTAGCTTCTTAAGAAGCATTTCTGCTACTTTAGTCTTGCCCACCCCGCTATGCGCCCCGGATACTGTAATTATTCTCACGCTTCTATGCCTAATTCCTTCATCTGGCTATATGAAAAGTTCGGGCCGTCTAAACAGACATATTTCCCTTTTAGATAACAATGCCCGCACTTTCCTATACCGCATTTCATATAGCGTTCAAGCGAAGCCCAGATATTCGGCTCTTTAAATCCAAACTTTAATATATCTCTAATGGCAAATTTAATCATTAGCGCAGGGCCGCAGATAAACGCAAAAGAAGTTTTAGGATTTAACTTAATTTTAGGAAACAAGACGCAGACCACGCCGCAGGACCCGCCCCATTTTTCATCCGGCTCATCCACGGTAAGATGAACCTTGGTATCAGGGTTATTCTGCCAGGATTCCATCTCAGCCCTATAAAATCTATCCCCGGGGGTTCGGCAACCATAGATAATCTCAATTTTACCATACTCTTTTCTGTGTTTAAACACATATTGGATAAGCGAACGAAGCGGCGCAATACCGCAGCCCCCGGCCACAAAAAGCAAGTCTTTTTTTTTGAGCTTCTCTAAGGGAAATGTATTTCCATACGGCCCGCGCACCCCGACAATATCTTTTTCTTTAAACTGATGTAAAGCGTTGGTAAGAGCGCCAACCCTTCTTACTGAGACCTGAAACCTTCCGTCTTTACCGGGAATTGAGGCAAAGGTAAACGGCGCCTCCCCAAACCCGGCCAAAGAGAGCATCAAAAACTGCCCTGGCTTATATTTTAATCTGCCGTAGGCTCTATGATTAAGACAAAGCAGAAAGGTCTTCGTATCTGAAGACTCCTGAATAATCTTCTCAATAATTGCTTTTTTGGGTAAATATTCGTTGTTCATCTCGTAATAAGATGTCAGTATGATAATATGGGGGCGGCAAGGCCAAGACCCATATTATCCATTTAAGATAACAGTATCAATGAACTTTTTTATACTGATATTTCCCGGACAGGCCTGAATACACCTGCCACAGCCCACGCAGCTGGGCGTTCCATAGCGCTGGAGATCAACATTTAGTTTATGCTCAAAAAATCTGCGGATATGCTCCTTATGCAGAGGAAAGGGAGTGCTGCCTCCTGCCATGCGGGTAAAGCCGGCATAGGGACAGCCGTCGCAATAACGTAAGCGCACACCTTTATCGCCATCTAATCTGTCCACGATGCTAAAACAACTGCAGGTCGGACATAAGGTTATACAGCCGGAACAGACTACACAGCGCTGTCCAATATCGTCCCAGACCTCCGGGCTGACTTTATCTTCCTGCATTATATTTGCTAACTTCTTAAAATCTATTTTTTTAACTCTCTCTGCAAAATTCTTTAAGAGAGCTTTAATTTCTTTTTCATCATCAGGCAAAGCCTTAGAGAATAATTTCTTATTTTTCTGAATTATCTGACTGCCCTTTTTTGAGCCGGCTTCTGCCAGATATCCGCGGCTTAGAGGAATAAGCTGCAAATCAAACCCCTCTTTAGCAACAGGCCCGGCATCCATCAAATTGCAGAAGGATTTTGCAAAACAACGCTTTCCACAGGCAAGACTGATAAAAACAGAATGCTCTAACTTTTGCTTGTAAAAGGTATCCTCAATTCCTTGAAGAAAAAATTCCTTCATTAGGCTTATTGCCTTAATATCGCAGGGGCGAACCCCGTAAAATATCCGCGTCTTTTTATCTTCTATCGGCCTAAAGCCGCAATTCTTAACTGACTGTATCTCAAAAAGTGGCTCTGTCTGCGGCAGCAAAAACGCCCGCGGCGAGATAACGGAATTACCCTCATACTCCAAAAGCTCTCCGCCTTCATTTTTCGCATCGCCAAAGACAAGATCATCTAAATGCTCTCTCTTGGGCGCGATAAACTCATCACAATCTTTTTTAAGACTTGCGATAAGAACTTTTAGATTTTCTTTCGTGATAAAGAATCTTTGCATTAGCTATAAACTATCAGCTATCAGCTGCTTGGTTTTTCCACCCTTGCGGCACAGGCCTTGTATTCGCCTATTCGGCAGACCGGGTCAAAGGCATTGTTGGTTAAGACATTAGTCGGCTGATCGCTGAAGTGAAAGGGCATCCAGAGCACGCCTGCTTTTATCTTATCGGTAACCTCTGGCCATACCTCTAATTCTCCACGACGGGTCTTTACCCTTACCTTCTCCTCACTTTTTACCCCCAACTTTTGAGCATCTAGAGGATTTATCTGCACAAAGTTACGCGGATGTTCTCTTAAGAGATTCGTCGTCCTTCTGGTCATTGTGCCGGTATTATAATGAAATAACATTCTACCGGTAGTCAAAATAAAGGGATATTCACTATCAGGCGTCTCTGCCGGAGGCTTGTGCTTAACCGGAATAAATTTTCCTAATCCTCTGATAAATTTTTCCAAGTGGACAACGGGTGTGCCGGGATGTTCTTTAGAATATACCGGCCACTGTAAACCGTTTTCTTCAAGGCGCTTGAAACTCACACCTCTAAATAGAGGAGTTAAAGAAGCCATCTCAGCGCAAGCCTGTTCTGGGTCTGCATCCATCGGATAACCCAAGCGCTTGGCGAGCTCACAAATTATCTGGCCATCAGTTTTACCGGCGATGGGCTCAATTGCCTTGCGCACCCTTTGAAACCTGCGTTCGGCGCAGGTAAATGTGCCGTCTTTCTCGGCAAAAGATGCTCCCGGTAAAACCACATCTGCCTTCTTGGCGGTTTCGCTCATAAAAATTTCCTGAACTACCAGAAACTCTAAACTATCTAAAGCCTTTTCTATCCAGTGCGTATTCGGGTCTGTGCGCAATTGGTCTTCTCCGATGATGTAGAAACACTTCAAACTTCCCTCAATTGCCTTAAATATCATATCGGTAAGAGTAAGGCCATTAGCAGTCGGTAGGCTTACCGCCCAGGCATTCTCAAATTTCTTACGTACGTCCTCGTCGGTAACCGGCTGATATCCGGAATACACATTCGGCAAGGCCCCCATATCACAGGCACCCTGGACATTGTTTTGCCCGCGCATCGGATATAACCCTGAGAATTCTTTACCTACATGGCCGCAAACCATACTCAAGTTAGCCATCGCAATAACATTGTCTGTGCCTACGGTATGCTCGGTCATACCCAAAGAATACATTATGCAGGACCTTTTGCTTGTGGCATAAAGTTTAGCCGCTTGTTTAATCAGCGCAGGCTCAACTCCGGTTGTATCTCTTATTGATTCAGGGGTATAATCCTTAACCACCTCCCAGAAGACATCAAAACCCTCTGTCCTTTTGGCAATAAACTCCTTATCGTGCAAGCCTTCACTAACAATAAACTGTATCATGGCATTGATAAGCGCAATGTCTGAACCGGGATAATGCTGAATATAAACACTTGCATTTTCAGCCGGCAATATCTTTCTGGGATCACAAACAATTATTTTTGTTCCGTTGTCTATAGCTGTGCGCACGCGCCAGCCGACTATTGGGTGCGCTTCAGTCGGATTTGAGCCGATAATCAGGATGCAATCCATAAAAGGAATTTCATCATAAGAATTTGTGCTCGCTCCGGAACCAAAAGATTGATTTAAACCGGCAACAGTTGGCACATGGCAGGTCCTGGCGCAGTGGTCAACATTATTTGTGCCCAGGACTGCGCGGGCGAATTTCATCATCAGGAAGTTTTCTTCATTAGTGCAGCGGGCAGAGGTGCATACGGAAAGAGCATCGGGCCCGTATTTATCTTTGAGCTCTTTCAAGCGGCCGGCCACATAATCTAATGCGCTGCCCCAGGAGGCCTCTTTGAATTTGCCGTTTTCTTTGATCAGCGGTTTCTTTAGACGGTCAGGGTGCTCAACCGGCTCATGGGCATGCCAGCCCTTAACACAAAGATAACCCTTTGAAACAATATTTGACTTAGAAGGAATGATGCCGACAATCCTGCCGTCTCTTACATCAAGATAAAACCCGCAGCCAACCCCGCAATAGGGACAGGTAGTCAGGACTCTCTTCAATGGAGTTTCTTCCTTTCTTGCATTTATAGACCTGTTCTCTAAATACAAATGTTATTCTTTTTTGCCGCGCAGGTAGATAAACCAATACACCAGACCCACCAGCACCCCTCCGCCAATAATATTTCCCAGAGTAACCGGCAAAAGATTTTTCATAAAGAGCCCCCGTATTGTAAGGCAGGAAAAATCATTTACCTTTCCGGTCAAAACAGCTGCTGCCTCTAAGACCGCGGGGTTATTTTTCAACAATAATCCCATAGGGATAAAATACATATTGGCAACGCTGTGCTCAAATCCCAATGCCACAAAGGCAGTAATAGGAAAGAGTATGGAGAGTATCTTGTCAGTGGTAGTGCGCCCACTCATACACAGCCAAACTGCAAGGCAGACTAAGGCATTACATAAGACGCCTCGCGAAAAAGCAACGATAAAAGGAAGGCTAACCTTGGCATTAGCGATCAAAAGCGCCTTTGCCCCAACGAGATTAGTATTCATCTGCCACTGGCGGGTAAGATATATCCAAAGCGCTATTGAAACCGCTCCCGCAAAATTGCCGAAATAAACAACCACCCAATTCTCTAATAACTGGCCTAAGCTTATTTTCTTAGAAACATACGCCATCACCAAAAGATTATTCCCGGTAAACAGCTCGGCCCCTGCCACCACCACCAAAATCAGGCCTAAGCAGAATGACAAGCCGCCGATAGCTTGAGTAAGGCCAAAACTCATTTTAGAATCGTGCACTACCAGAGTAAATAATACCGCGCCAAAGGCAATGAATACCCCGGCAAGCACCGATAAGGTGAATTTTGCCAGGAACTTTAAATTTGCCTTGCCTGTGCCAATCGTTTCAACGCGCGAGGCAATTTCTTTGGGAGAGTAGGCATCAAATTTTATCTCGGAGGCAATTATTTCTGTCATTGTGTATTTCAAGGCCTATCCTCGCTAAAACGAGGCTACGTCTTGCCCTTGCATGGGTATTTTATCCCTATCAATTCTTCTGGCGTATTGATATTTACTAATGAAAGTAAGCCGGGGTCAATTCTCTCTATCTCCTGCCTTGATAAAAAGCGTGCATTCAATTTAGGAAATATACTTCTGATGCGCAATTCATTCTTTTCTAACATCTCTTCCATAACCGGAATGCAGGATTTTGAATAGAGACCGAAAAGTGTGTGAAACTTTTCACTAACTCTAGAAATAACTATATCATAATTGTCGCGGTTGTCAATGATGAATTTTATTAAAGAGGTATTGATAAAAGGCATATCGCAGGCAACGACAAAATTATATTTGCAGGAAGAGGCCTTTAACCCGCAGTAAATGCCCATAAGCGGGCCTTTACCAGGATGTTCATCCTTAATAGTCTTAACTTTAAAGCTAACATATTTCTCGGGGCTGTTGGTTACGACTATTATTTGTCTTACCCCGTTTGAAATCTCTTTCTCTTTAGAGCTTGCGCAGTAGTTTTGAACGGGGCTGAGCAACGTCTTTAATTTCTCAATGATCCTGGCGACGATAGGTTTTCCCTCTATTTCTATAAAGGCCTTATCTTCTCCCTGCATCCTTGTATTCCTGCCGCCAGCCAGAATTATGGCGTTTAATTCCATCGGGAAACCCAGATGCCTATTTCATAGAGAAGAATCATCGGGAGAGCCAATAAACACATATTAAACGGATCTGTCGTAGGAGTGACGATTGCCGCCGCAATCAAGAGCAGGGCATAGGCATATTTTCTTTTTTTCCTTAAAAACTCAGGGGTGGCAATTTTTAATCTGGTAAGTATCCATATCAAAACCGGAGTCTCAAAAACCAACCCGCATCCCAAAACTAAAGCTAAAACAAAGGAAAGATATTTGCTTAGAGAGATGACCGGGGTAAGCTCATCTCCTGCGATAGCCAAAAGAAACTTTAACGATATGGGGGTCAAAAACAAATAGCCGAAGGCGCATCCTAAAAGAAAAGCCAGCAGGGCGAGCGAGATAAAACTTAGGGCAAATCTTTTTTGTTTCTCTGCTAAGGCAGGCAGGATAAATCCCCAGATTTGATAGAGAATCACCGGCAGAGATAAAATCAGGCCGCTAAATAGCGATATTTTAAAATAGACAAGCACAACTTCCTGGGGGCTGAAAAAGGCTAACTTCTCAATAACCCCTTGGGCAGGAATGCGCAAGAAAAATAGCAGTGATTTTGCAAAGGGCACGCTGAAAACTACTGTCAGCAAAAAGGGAATCAGGCAATAGATCAGCCGCTTTCTCAATTCGGCAAGGTGTCCAACTAAGGTTAATTCTTTCTCCGGCATTACTTCTTAGCCTTTGGGCTTTGCTTCTTCTTTTTTCTCTTCCTTTTCCTCAGTTGCCTCGCGCATGCCCTTTTTAAATTCTGAAATCGTTTTGCCAATAGCTTTGCCTATTTCTGGAAGCTTGGCAGCTCCAAAAATAAGCAGTAAAATCACCAAAATAATAATCAACTCCGGCATCCCTAATCCAAACATAGCATTCCCTCCTCGTTTTTCAAACCAAAACCCATTATTTTTGCGTTTCCCTATTTATTATACCCCTTTTTACCTAAATAGAATAGTATTTTTTACCTTATATGTTAGAATATGGCTATGGCGAGAATACGGCTTGCCCTTCTGTTGATGGGTTTTAGCTCCCTGATAATCCAGACTCTCCTCATCCGTGAATTTCTCATCAGCTTCTACGGCAACGAGCTAACCATCGGATTAATCTTAGCTAACTGGATAATCTTAGAGGCATTCGGAAGCGGCCTGATTAATCCATTCTCCGCAAAATCAAAAAAGCCGCAGCTTGTCTACGCCCTTTTACAGGCAGCTATTGCTTTATACCTGCCAATAAGCATCTATCTTATTCGCAATGTAAAAAATATCTTAGGGCTTACCCTGGGCGAAGGGATAGGAATCCTGCCCATATTCTTCAGTTCTCTGTTTATCCTTGCGCCTTTAAGCATCCTTGACGGAGCCCAGTTTCCCTTCGGCTGCCGCATACTCTCGGACAGGGAAAAAAGTCCGCTAGAATCCGCGGGCAAAGTCTATATCTTGGAGGCAATGGGATTTATTCTGGCCGGCCCTATTTTTACCTATCTTCTGGTTACGAAACTCAATTCCTTTGCCATTGCCTTTTTATTAGGCGGGCTTAACCTATTCTCTGCCGCGGCCCTTCTTAAGAGAAAACTTTCTGATTTCTCATATAGAACTTCTTTTGTGGTTATAAGCACTTTGTTCTTCCTTAACGGATATTTCCTCCTTAACCAGGCAGAAATCCTCCACTGGCATTCCTTGAATAAACAATGGCAGAATCAACAGGTGCTTACTTACCAAAACTCTATCTATGGCAATCTGGCAGTAACCAAGTCGGGAGAGCAATTTACCTTCTACAGCGACGGAATCCCTATTATCAGCGCTCCCCTGCCTGACATCGCCTCTAGCGAAGAATTAGTGCATTTTTCTATGCTGGCGCATCCTAAACCCAAAAACGTCCTCTTATTAAGCGGAGGCGCAGGCGGCATTATCAAGGAAATCCTTAAACACCCGATCGATAAACTAACCTATACTGAACTTGACCCTCTACTGATAAAACTAATTAAGGATTTCCCCACCCGGTTAACCCAGGAGGAATTAAGCGACCCGCGGCTTGAGATTAAATATATTGACGGCAGAAGATTTCTGTTGCTTACAGAATCAAAATACGATCTGGTTATCCTTCATCTGCCAGCGCCCTCTACCTTACAATTAAACCGCTTTTATACTCAGGAATTTTTTCAAAAGGTCAAATCTATTTTGGCTGAAGACGGGTTCCTCTCTTTTGGCCTCCCGGGATCCTTAAGCTACCTCAACCCGCAATTACGTAACCTCAATGGCTCAATATTGGCTACGGCTGAAGATGTATTTGGCAGGGTAAACATCATCCCCGGAGATTTTAATCTTTATCTTGCCTCAAAAACAACTCCCCAGAAGTTAAGCCAGCAAGGCGACGGTTTGGCTTTCCCTTTAGCCAAAGCCATAAGCCAGCAAGGCAATGGTTTGGCTTTCCCTTTAGCCGCAGCCATAAGCCCGCAGGCAATGGTGCGGCTTCCGATAGCCGCAGCCATAAGCCCGCAAGTTTTCCTTAACCGGCTTGAAGAAAGAAATATTCAGACCCAGCTTTTAAACAAATTTCATCTTGAATACCGCCTTGACCCTCGCTGGTTAGCCTGGTTTAAGGATTCCCTCGGCGATTATAAGCACATGAGAAGAAACTCTGACCTTCTGCCTTCCGGAACCTTCTACAGCATCGCTTACTGGAACAGCGCATTTTCAAGCAGGCTGCAAGGATTATTTAACGGTTTAGACAAGCTGAATTTCTCTATAATTATGCTCTGGCTTGGACTGGCTGCTTTAGTTATATTGCTTTTAAAGAGGTTCGTTGTTAAATTGAAAAGATTCTCTATCGGATTTGCTATTACCACTACCGGTTTTATCGGAATGAGCTTTGACCTTATCTTTATCTACGCCTATCAGTCATTTTACGGCTTTGTCTTTAGCCACCTTGCCCTCTTAGTTTGCGCCTTTATGGCCGGCATTACCTTAGGCGGCTGGATGATCACCAAAAGGCTAAACCGGATAAAGAATGATTTCATCCTCTTCTCAAGAATAGAATTAATCCTTGCGGGTTTTTGCTTAGCGGTGTGGCTGCTGCTGCAATACTTGAAATATATAAGCCTGACGGAATTCTCTTATCTTTTCTTTGTCTTAGCCGCTCTTTCGGGCTCTCTTGTGGGCCTGGAATTTCCTTTAGCAAATAAAATTTATGGGAAAGATAAAACCCACACCAAAAGCGCGGGGCTGCTCTATTGCCTTGACCTTTTTGGGGCATGGCTGGCAGCCCTGATTGTCTCAATAGCTTTTGTGCCGGTCATAGGGATAATAAAGACCTGCCTTATTTTGGCCTTCCTAAAAGCTATAAGCTTTGCCTTTGTTGTTTTATTTAAGAACTAAATTAAACCAACAATGCATCTTAAGATTGGTTTAATTTATCCAGACACCGGGAATTTCTCTGCCGCAGGATTTGCATTTCCCTTTGACTATGTCATTACTAAGCACGGTAAAGCCGCGGCGCTGGATTATCGCCTTTTTACAGACGGGGCAGTAGGTGTTTTCAGCTATATGGCCGGGGACATTGCCGAGATAAACAAAATGTAGCCCCGCGCTCAAAGCAACTTCCCTTGCCTTTTCCAGGGTTTCTACCGGTGTAGGATTGAGAGAAGTGAGTTTATACTGCGGCATGAAACGGCTAAGATGTAACGGCACATCAGGGCCTAAATTTTCCTTTATCCAAATGCACATCTGTTTTATCTTATCCAGGCCGTCATTTAAACCGGGGACAACCAGAGTAGTAATCTCAAGCCAGACCTTGTTCTTCTTTAAAATCTTAAGCGTCTTGAGCACTGTTTCTAAATTTCCCGCGCAGACCTCGCTGTAATATTCCTGGGTAAATGCCTTAAGGTCAATGTCAGCCGCGTCTAAATAAAGGGATGCTTCTTCCACGGCTTGAGGATTTAATGAACCGTTAGAATGATACATATTTCTTAAGCCCCGAATCTTAGCCAGCCGCGCGGTATCAAGCATATATTCATAGAATATTGACGGCTCGGTATAGGTATAGGCGATGCTGGGACAGTTATTTCTGACTGCCTGATTCACTACCTCTTCGGGAGGAAGCTCCTGATTAAGGGTTTCCTCAGGGGGAAACTGGGATATCTGCCAGTTCTGACAGAACTTGCATCTATAATTGCATCCGGCAGTGGCAATGGAAAATATAGAAGTCCCGGGAAGAAAATGAAACAAGGGCTTTTTCTCCATCGGGTCAATATGCGCCGCGCAGGCCTTCCCATAGACAAGAGAATAGAGCTTCCCATCTCTGGGCTCCCGCGCCCGGCAGAAACTCCTCATTCCGTTTTTCAGGGTGCATTTTTGCGGGCAAAGCTCGCACTGCACGGTATCGCTATCTATCTTTTTATAAAATTTTGCTTCATAGCGGAAGAAAGAATCTGAATTCTTCGCCCAGGAGTTTTTTTGCATAAACATATCTAAAACCGAATAAGATAGCGCTCCCCCCAGACAAAACAGGCAGCCATCCCTCACGAATTCCTTACGGCTAAACTTTCTCTTTAATAAATCTTCCATCTCCATTGCCCAACTTTATATTTTGTCTTCCAAAATAAATATGCCACAACAAAATTATATTGTCAAGGCGCATCCGTTTTGCGCGCATATAACATAAAAAACAGCGGCGGCTATCAGCCGTCCGCTGAAGTGAATTGCTAGATGACTTTGAGAGGCAAACGATTGGATGGATTTACTGTCTCCCTACACCTTCACCAACGTTACATAGGTATCGTAAAAGGCAACTGAGGCGCCTACCAAATCCTGCAGGCAGACGTTTTTCAGGTAGGGGTCAATACGCATTGCGGAGTTGGCGTGGATTCCCAGGCTGCGGCGCTTATCCGGCTTTATGTTTTTTCCATCAATGACGATCTCTCCTGCTCCATAAGCCCAGTGGCCATGGCCTAAGGAAAAGGCGGTTACCCCGGGCCTTATGCCTTCAATCACCTTAAGCTTTCCAATCATCGGCTTCTTACCTGCCGCTTTTAAATCCCAGACGCCTTCTGGATTGGTCTTAGAGACAACCTTTACCAAATCTCCGTTAGTAAGGCCTAAACGCAGGGCATCCTGGGAATTTAAAAGGATAAAATTTTCCGGAAGCAAACTCAGGAGCCAGTAATTTGAGATGGTCCGGCTTTTACATTGCGCCATCTCGCGGTAGGTAATCAGATTCAAGCTGAATCCTTCTTTTTCATCATTAATAATGTTTCCTTGAGAATCTGCAATTGGTAAATAGGTAGCTGACGTAGGAAAGCCCTTACCGCTAATTGAATTTTTGGCTTTGGCTAACTTCTCAATATACATATTTATCTGCTTGCCGTATTTATTCTTCAGTTGTTTGCCATCAAAGGCGGCCTCAAAATCATCAAAGCGCCCGCCGCGATTTAAGACATAAACAACTTTTCTCCATAATAGAGGGCTAACCGCAGACTGCCATTTCTCTATGCTAAAAACACTCTTTGGTAAATGCCGGCGGGCTTTTAAAAAAACCTCTAATTCCTGAGCATCGGCATCAGGGACTGCATTTCTCCCATCATTTTCATCGCCAAAAGCAACATTTGCCGTCATCTTTAAATAATAATCTTCCGGCCTGAATAAATCTAATCCCTCTTTTAATCCGCCTTTGCCAAAGCCAGGCAAATTCATCAGCTCTGCGGCTTTTAGGAAAAATGCCTCTAGAGAAATGGGCATTCTTTCTTCAAAAACCTCAACCTCTTCAGGAATAGGCGCTACTGCCGGCTGGCGCACCGGCTGAACCTTCCATATTACCGATGGATGCGAGCCCTGAAACTCCCAGCGCTCTAAATAGGAAAGGTCAGGAATAATATAATCAGCGTAGATTGAGGACTCGCCAATAGTGATATCCGAGGCAATAAAAAGAGGAATCTTATTGATATCTGCTAAAACCTCGGCTTGAGTCTGTCCAGCGGGGAGGGAATAAGCCGGAGTTCCCATATACATAATTAAGGCCTTAATCGGATAAGGATAACCATCGCCTGCTGAAGGAAGAATCTCCTGATAAACATCTGAAGCCATAGGAAACCAGGGACGCTTTGCCGGGTAACCGCTATAAATAGTTGTTTCTTCATATTTGACATCGTGGCGGATGATACTGATGCCAAACGGCGAAATCTTTTTGGGATGAAGTTTGGTCATATCATAGGGCTTGCCTTCCTTTTCGCCTACATTGTCATAGGCTGAAGCCTGAGACGAGCCTCCCTGCCAATCATAGTTACCGATGAGCAGATTCAAGGTATACCAAGCCAGGACATTGTAAAAACCGTTGGTATGCTGGGATACCCCGCGGTGAATATCCGCGCAGGCGCGCTTTCCGTGTGAGGTAAACTCTTCGCTCACGGCAATAATATCCTTTACCTCTAAACCACAGAGCTCTGCCCATCCATCAATGGTATATTTAAATGCCTCCTGCCTGATGATTTCTAATACTGACTTTACTTTGATTCCTGAAATTTCAGCATCAACCAATAAATCTCCCTCAGCAGGTATCTCGGCATCATTAGGGTCAAAAGCAACGGGTTGGTTATTTTCATAACAGACAAAGTTGTCAAACTCATAGTCAATGCTCGTGCCGTCTTTTAAGCTTTTGGTTTTCCTGGCTTTCTCTATTCCTATATCTGAGGCGCGCAGGAACTCGCCCGGCTTTTCATCTTTGATTTTAACTAACCAGCAGGCATTAGTCCAGTTCGGCTCTTTATCTATTTTTGCCGCGGCCTTGTTAGCATTAGCAAGATATTTCAAGTCGTATTTTCCGTTTTCAATCACCCAGCGGATCATTGCCAGGGCAAGGGCTGCTTCGGTGCCGGGTTTTATGGGAAGCCACTTCCAGGCCTTGGCAGCGGCCTTAGAAAGCCGAGGGTCAACCACGGCGTATTTAAGCTTTCCGGAAACCAGGCCCTGAGTAATTTTATTACTGCGATACGGAGGCCCATAATTTGCCTCAAAAGGCGATGAGCCCACAAAGAGCACAAATTCAGCCCCGGATAAATCTGCCTGCCAGTAAAATTTCTTTCCGCCTCCCCACTTTGCCTTCTTTTCTTTTTCATCAAAGTCATACTGGTCAGACATACTCTTACCGGTAAAATAGAGTGAACCCTGGCAGACGGTGGTGTGGCCGTGAAAATTAACCGAGCCGAAAGAATCCTGAATAAAGCGCTTAAAAAATTCAGAACGGCCGCTTTTTAAACGCCCGTGAATCCAGAGCAGCTGATTATTCTTCGGCCCGAAATCCGGATGCTCCGGGTCAATGAGCTTATCTAAATGCTCTTTAAATTTTTCCTTAAACTCCCGGATCTTTTCTTTCTTTTCCTCCGGCTCTTTGCTATGCCAGATTTCTTTGATATCAGAGTTCATCTCTTTGAAAACTTTCGGGTCTCGTAAAACCCAGATGTCCTTAAGGCCGCTGAGATCGCGGTTCTCTTCGCCGGGAACATTGCTAAAAAGCTTTCCTCCTTCAACAATTTCCTTTACTGCCTGCTCAAAGGGGATACTCACCCATTTGTTTTCACCGCGCTTTCCCGCGCGTTTAAGCACGCGGCGGATACGATATGGGTCATAGAGCGTCTGGATGCCAGACTGGCCTTTAGGGCAGATGTGGCCGTCAATCCCTGCTGATTCTGAAAGCGAAGTCTTATACGGCAGATGCGGCCACATTGTCCAGGGGCTGTAGGGATTACCGTCAATCTTTACCGCTAAACCGTCAAGAAGTTTTACCTTTAAGCTGCAGCCGGTATTACACTGCAGGCATACGCTATTAATGATATTTTCGGGTTTATTCAAAACATAATCCGCTTCTTGAATTTTCTCTGCCTGCGCGAGAGCATTTTTTAGCAAGCCTGAATTTTCCAGCAACTCTCTGCCCAACAATGCTCCGGCCCCTGCGCCTGTAGACAGCTTGAGGAATTCTTTTCGGGATAATTGCTTTTTTTGATTCATTTGAGTGTCTTAGTTTTCAATACAGGCAGGAATTTTATTCCCAGATAAAATAATCCCACTGCCAGACTCAGAATAAATAAACTTACCTGCCACTCATGGAAACTCGGCACATACGAAAACATCAGCCGTTTCTCGATAAAGGCGCTCTCCAGGCCCTTTAATTCGGGAATCGCCAGTGCGGGAATGACAATATTAAGCCGGACGCTCATAAAGGTAAGGGCAATCAAACCCGAGGCAAAGGAAAGCTTAGTCAGGTTAGGTTTTTCCAGTAATAAAAATAAAGGTATAACACTCCCCATGCCAATATGCACCAGCCAGAAAACCCACCAAAATGGGCCGAAGAGGACTAACTTTACCGCCTCAATATGGTAAGCAACCTGTCCCCAGAGCGGAACTACCAGAATAGCCGCCTCGAGAGTAATGTTGACTATAAGCAGGCCCAGAATTAACCGCGGCAGAATATTAAACATCCCTTCGTCATCCTGCTTAGTGAAGCCAAAGATTATACTTACCAACGCAATTAAAGACATGCCGGATAACAACGCCTCAAATAAAAATATAATCGGAAACATCGCTGAATGCCAATAGGGCCTCGCGCCGATTACCCCAAAGAGTGAGCCGCCGCAGACCGGAATGGCGATTGCCAAGGGCAGGCCAATCATCGCCAGAATATGGGCTTTCTTTTCAGAATCCCTAAAGGTATAGATTATCTGGAGCAAAACAAGCAGGAAATAGGCGCTATAGAGCCAGACCATCCAGCTCATCATTGAAGAAGGCGTGGGATAAACAAAGACATACCAGAATCTTTCCCAATGGCCTAAATCCAAAACAATGGTTAAAAGCGCGGAGACCAATGCCACCAGGCTGATTAATAGGCAGAGCCTTTTTAATTTTTCAAAATACTTTAATCCCAGAAAGGAAATTAAAGAGGAAAATAAGTATGCGCCGCTGGATATGCCCACTAAATAAATATAGAGGGAAACCCATAAACCCCAGGTGACATAACTTCCTAAATTCAGTAGTTTTTTACCAACAATCAGCCGTTCTAAGACACCGATTCCTCCAAAGATAAAACATATTCCCCAGAATAGTTTATACAGCTTTTTCATTTTATCCCCAGATATAATAAACCTTAGGCCTTGTCCCCAATTCACTTTTAAGCGTGGTGATATTCGGCCGGGCGATAAACTCAGAGACTAAGCTATCCCTGTCATTATTGTCGCCAAAATAAGTTGCTCCTCCGATACAAGTAGTCACGCAAGCCGGAAGCATCCCCTTCTCTATGCGATGAATACAGAAATGGCACTTTCTGGCATTACCTATCGGAGATGCCCCATGCTTACGCGGCCAAATCTTATTGTATTCAAAAGCCGGCCTTAATTCATAATCCTGCACTTTTGGCGTCCCTTGAGTATATGTTTCACCAAAATCCGCGCTGCGGGCATTATAGGGACAGGCGGTAATGCAATAGCGGCAGCCGATACAGCGCTCATAATCTACCGCCACAATCCCATCTTCTCGTTTATGGGTTGCCTTTACAGGACAGACGGGAACGCAGGGCGGCTTTTCGCATTGCATACAGGGCCGGGGAATAAACCGCCGCGTAACCTTGGGGTAGGTGCCGATTTCTTCATCCATCACCGGACGATATACCACTCCCGGCGGCAGGACATTTTCCGCTTTACAGGCGATAGTGCAGGCCGAGCAGCCAATACATCTACGTAAATCCAAAACCATAGCCCATTTTCTTTCTTTGCGCGGCTTACTCAAGGCGCGCAACAAATCCTCCTGCATCCTCAAAAGCTCATTCTTCTGGACGAGCTCCCGAGGCAGCTTAGATAAATCTACTTCCGGAGCCTGAATTGATTCATCTTCCCTGCTGACTGCTTTTGCTAAATTCAAAGAGCCACTGGCTAAAGCAGCCGCAGCGGCTGGCACAGCCAATTTCAGGAAATCCTTACGGCTGATTTTCTTTTTTTCGTCCATAACTATAACCTTTGTCATCCCGCCTCATAAGCTACGCCAAAATTCTGTTCCATAATTTTGCGCGTATTCGGCGGGATAATTCGCATTTATAACTTACTTTCCGCCTACGGCGGATCGTAAGTTATCTGCTCATTAAAATTGCGTTGCTACTATTGCCGAAAGCAAATTATCATCCGTATCGCCGATTCCTGACCAAGAATTCTTATTCCAGTCATAGCTGAGTTTTAAAATAGTATTATCTGTCCAACGGTAACCCCCGCCCAAAGAATACCTCTCGTACCTATTGGCAATAACTCCGTTTAAGGTAGCAGTGCCATCTCCGTTTATATCTACAAAACTGAACCTGCCCGCTGTATAAAATTTCTCGGTCCAGCTATAGGTTCCCTCTAGAAAGCCGAAGTTTCCGTCCCGTGTCCTGTTTGCTTCATCCTTAAACTGGCCGTAGGATAATCTCAAGATGGCTTTACTGTCACTAAACGCCGGAGGGTCAAGAGGTTTTTTTCCTTTACCAAAATCATAACGAGCATCCATTTCCCAGACAGTCCTATCCCAATCATTTTCTCCCGATGGACGAGTAACTAAGCCGGCAATGGACATCTCAGCGCTGGAACTGTCTAACCTTCCGGAATTATAATAAGTTGTAGATAAGTATAACGGCTCAATTGGACTGTGATAAAGTTTCCCCATAAATGCCTTGCCCGCGGTTGAATCTGAGCCTACGCCGGAATTACCGTCGCTCACCGAAACCACCCAGCCCAATGGCTTTAGCTTTAGCTTGTCTAACTTTACCTTACCGGCAAATTCCAAACCCTCATCAACTACTGTTACTCTAGCCGCAGAATTTGAAGGCAAAACACCTTCAACTAGATTATCTGACCAGGTCTCCTCGCCAAATCCCAGCTTAAATTTTCCCAAACGAGTAGATAAACTAAACGGAGAATCTTTCAACGCCGGGATAAAATCCTTTGACTGCAGAAAGAAATAATCCAGCAAAGGGCTCTGGGCGGTGGCATTATTCAGATTAAAACGCATTACTAAGGTATTGATTGCATCCGGCGCGAAAGAAAATTGAAGTTTGGCATCGGGCATCTCAAAAGAACCGGCAGGGTATGAACCTGCTTTTCCTGAATCAAAAAAACCGAGCGCGGCCCTGCCTTTAATCTTTAGCTTGGCTAAGGTATTGGCTAAATCTACTCTCGGCGCCTGCACAGCTTGAGATGCTTCCTTAATTTTAGCTACCTCCTCTTTGGCTTTGAGCGACTCTTCTTTTGCCTTTGCCTGATCCGCCTCTAACTTTTCAATTCTATTCAATAACTCCTGCACCTGCGTCTTTAGAACTGTTAGTTCCTCATCCCGCTGATCGGCCTTAAGAATTGGGGCATTAAATGCCAGAACCAATATGAAAACTAATATTCCCGAAAAAATCTTTTCCCTCATTTTTTCTCTCCTCCCTCTTCTTCTGTCTTTTCTAATATCAATTCAATCTTTTCCGGTTTACCGGTATCCTTGAGATTAAAAACCATGCTCAAGATAATCTGCTTAACAAAATTACTTAAGAATGGTTTTAAAGGAACAAGTTTATTGTTAATAAACAAGCGCATCTTGAAATTTTTAGCTATGTCTTTCATCTTTAATCCAGATAGGTTACCTGCGCCGTATCCCCCGGACGCAGGTTTTCCAGTTCCTCCGGCAGCTCCATAATCCCATTAGCCAGAACCATTGATTTCAATATTCCTGAACCCTGAGGCCCAGTCAAAGAGGCATAAAGCGTGCCGTTTTTATTTTCTAAGACTACGCGTAAGAAATAGCGCAGGCCCATTTTCTTCTGAAAATCTTCTCTAAAAATTGCAGGCAGATGAAACCTGAAAATTTCTTTTGCTCCTGTCATTTTTAAAAGCGCAGGCCGCACGAACTGCTCAAAAGTTACCATACTAGAAACCGGGTTTCCCGGAAGGCCGAAAATAGGAATTTTATCTATCATCCCGAAAGCCAAGGGCTTGCCCGGCTTCATTGCCACCCGCCAGAATTTCATCGTAGTACCTAATTTTTTTAAGACGTCCTTAACGAAATCGTAATCCCCCACTGAAATACCACCTGAGACTAAAAGCATATCGGCACGTAAACCTTTTCTGATTTTCTGCTCTAATTCTTTTCTCTCATCCCTGGCAATCCCTAAGAAGACAGGGACAGCTCCTGCCCTCTGCGCCTGGGCATATAATGAATAGGTATTGGAATTGCGAATCTTTCCGGGAACAAGCCTTTGATTTATTTCTACCAACTCATCCCCGGTAGCCAAAATTGCCGCTTTCGGCTTTCTGTATACCTTTATTTTGCTAACCCCTAAAGATGCCAACATTCCAATATATCCTGATTTTAAGATGTCGCCTTTTCTAATGACCACTTCGCCTTTTTTTACATCCTCTCCCGCATAGCGCACATTCTCACCCTTCTTCACTTCACGAAATATTCTTACAAATTCTTCTTTTCTTTTACTTGACACTTTTTGACTGTCTTCTGCCATCACCACGCTATCCGCGCCTTTGGGAATAGGGGCCCCGGTCATAATCCGTATCGCCTGATTATTCCCTATCTTCTTTGCAGTAGTATATCCGGCAGCTAAATCCGAAATTACTTCAAAAACCCTGGGATTTTCACGCGCTGCGCCGGCGGAATCCTCCGCTCTTACGGCAAAGCCATCCATTGCGCTATTATCAAAAGGCGGAATATTCTCTTTGGCTCTTATATCAACAGCAGAAACTCTGCCTGAGCAGGAATCAAGATTAATCAGCTCGGTTTCTTTTACGGGCGAGATATTTTTAAGGATAATTTTTCTGGCTTGGCTTACGTTTATCATTTAATTTTGATTAGAGGGTTTTTTCTTCCATACTTTGTGAAATATTTCACATTAGAGCTGTAATAAAAAAGTGCATTTCTTCTGCACATCTGCTTCTATTTACAAAAGGAATAATACCAAAGAAAATAGCGCTTGTCAAGAGAAATTTTAAAAAGTTCCGAAATATTCTGCGCCGAGTTAAATCACCCCGTCCCATTGTCCTTTTCCTTTGGATTAAAAGATGTCTTTTTGAATTCTTTGAGTGTGTTTAGTACCTTATAGGCGCAGTCGTCCATCAATTTAGAAAGCCCGGTTATCAACGCGTTAAGTTCTCTTTGGCTTTTGGCGTGAAGCATTGTGTAGAAACCGAAGGGCCAGAGGCGGCTGGATTTGCGTAGATAAATATGGCTTATCTGGTCTTTATTCCTGAGCTGACAGGAGAGTTTCCGGCTAAGAGATGATTTTTCCCAGGCAATAAGGGCATTATGGCTAAATCCTAACTTTTGATGGTTGACAATGGCGGTGAACCTGCGGATTTTCCCCAGACGCAAATCCTCTTTTATTTTCTTTAACCGGTCTTTGCTAAAAGGCCGGGATGTTATTTCTATGTCCATGATGCTCATCTTGACTCCTGACACATCCTGCCTGCTCAAGCAGACAAGGATATCTGATACTAAAAATATGGCCTATCCCGAATTATGGTTTAAATACGGTTTTAATCTTTATCATCTTAATCGTGGGCAAATTAACCACTGCTTTTATGCCGCTTCTCTCTTTTATGGTTCGGATGATTTCATCGCTCCTTCTCTGGGTGGGGCAAATCAGGGTAAACCAGAGGTTGTAGATATCGTCTTTTCTTAAATAGTTATGGGTTACTTCCTTAAAACTATTTATTATCTCAACTATCTTTTTTAATTTACCCTCCGGCGCCGATATACCGATTAAAGTACGTTTAAAGCCGCTGGCGTCAGGATTATAAATAGGCCCAATGCGCTTGATAATACCCAATGACTTAAGGCGCTTAATTCTGGAAATAACTTCTTCTTCGGATAAGCCAAGCTCCTTTCCTAACTTTTGAAAAGGCCTTAAAACCAGAGGAAAGCTCTCCTGCAAAAGAATAACGAGCTTTTTATCCAGTTCATCTAATTTTGAGATTAAATCAGCCACAAGAAAATCACCTCAGGCAGATGGCTTTTATCGCCGGTTTGCTTTGCGCACAGCAAAGCAGGCGGAGATAGGCCTGCCTACCGGCAAGAAAGTATTTTTATACTTTGCAGTAAACAAAAAATCCTCCCTATTCTTAGCTTAAGAGAGGATTTGAACAAATCTAACTCTGTTTGTCAAATATGCTTATTCTACGAGCAGCTTGCCGTTCATCTGCATATGCTCCTCAGAGCACCAGGCCGTGCACATAAAAGGAAAGCTTCCTCTTTTGTCAGCGACAAAGGTAACCTCAACCACCTCCCCGGCTTTTATCTCGCTCGAGCTCGGTTCAGTATCAAAATCCGGGAGCGCAAAACCGTGGCTTACGGTCTCGATGTTGCGGATGTGCAGTTTTATCTTTTTTCCATAAGGGACTTTGAGCTCTTTAGGATACCAATTCCCGTTATTCGGCGAGCGGGCGATAAGCTCAACAAAAAAATATTCCGCACTCCGCCTGCGGTAAGACTCATAGGAAAAAACTGCCGCAATCGTTCCGATGGTAACCAGTATCATTAGTGTCACTGCGATGAATTCGTTTCTTTTCATTATATTAACCTATATACAGCCATAAAAATAATAATGTGGTTAAGGTCAAAAAGGTGAAGATGGGAATCCAGCCCCGCTTTGCCTCCTGAAGTCCGGGAAAGGTCTGCTTAGAAAGCCTGAACCCGTAGGCAAGCGAGAAAAGATAAAAGACGAGCAGGGTTATGCCCTGCAGATACCCTAAGGAGTGGGTAAAAACCGGCGTCCAGGGAACGTTCTTAGTTCCAAAGAGATTCCATCCCCAGGAGAACGGGTCAGATAAAATATGTAAAATATAGCTCCCATTGGGAAGAACTATCCCAAAGCTAAAGGCAATCCAGGCGCCTAAGCCAATAGGAATAAGCGTGTAGGAGAAATTTATAAAGAGCTTTTTCAAAGATACTTCTTTATTGCCGCTAAAAACTTTGGAGAGATAACTGAAGACAAAGAAAATACCCGGTATTACTAAAAGACAGAGAACGGTATGAAAAGTGATAAAGGTAAGATACCCCCTTAGGGTAGATGCCCTGACCATATCTTTAAGCACTCCCCAGGGCCCCTGCATACTCAGGAAAAATACCATTGCAATACCGAGCATAATGAATGACTTCCAGGCCTCATCCAGACCCCTTTTATCATCCACCAATAAATCTGCTCCCGGCGGCCTGAGGTTAAAAGCCATATTGTCATATGGACAGCTCTTAAAACACTCTAAGCACATCCCGCAGTAAGTATTCTTTCTAAAGCTAAAAGGGGCAAGGAGCCAGGGACAGCCATAGCCCTTTTCATTTCCCAAATAGCAGGTCTTAAGTTTATGCTCTTTACAGACCTGCGGGTCTTTGCTTCTAATCTCAGTCGTGGCAAACTGCGAATACAGCCCCTGGAAGCCGGATACCGGACAGACATACAAACAGAAACTGCGCTTTTCAAATATTAAGCCCATAATAAAGGCGATAAGAATGATTAATCCTAGAAGGATAAAAGTTGCCAGGGGCCTGACGGTAAAAAATCCGGAGAAAAATGTGGTTACCAAGAAGAAGACATTCATTATCCACATATTCTTAAGCGCCTTTGGCCATTTTAGATTTAGCCCGCCCAATTTTCCCATATTCACTCCAAAGAGCGCTCCCCTTTGCGCCCATTCGCCGAATATCGGAAAAGGGCACATCAGACACCAGGCGCGGGATAAAACCGGAACCAGGACAAACATCAGCATTACCCACCAGAGTATCCAGACAATCATAATACCGAAATTATAGTTTCCGGCTGAATAACCGCCTAAGAATCCGGCAAGCAATATAATCACAAAGATAAAGAGATTAAAGAGAATGGGCAACAGGGGAAACCAGCGGGATTTAAAAAGCGCCCTCACGGGCCTAAACTTGGTGAGTTCGAAGCGCCAGTCCAGGTCAACTAATCCGAATAACTTATCCTTGCTCATTTTCTTTTTTTCGGAAAACAATAACTAAGCTTCCCAGTCCGATTAGAATAACCGCTGCGGCGGACATACTGAACCTGGAATTCGGCTTGACCACTAAATATCCCACCATATAGGGATGAAACTCGCCGCAGGTAACCGAACAGCGAAAGCAAAATCTTCCCGGCTTATCCGCTGTAAATTTTAAAGAGCCGTCCTGCCCGGGATGGGCTGAAGTGCTGACGGCATATCCGTCTACAAAAAAACCGTGATGCACATCCTCGCTGATAAGTCGAATCCTCACCAGGTCGCCTTTGTTAACTTCTATAATGTTAGGCGTATAAGAGAATTTTTTTGCCTTAACCTCAAAAAACTTCTCCGCTTGAGCAAAACTGCTCCCCGCCATAAACCATAAACTACAAACTATAAACCAACAAAACACTTGACACTTGATTTTCATTTTATCTGAAGCTCCACCCAATCCGAAATGGACTTCCTCCCGCCCCGGTCGCCACTGGCGCCGTTCCAGACACTAAAGGCACAGAGTTTATTCTTCTCTGCTTGCCCCGCCGTTGGCGGGGCCTGTTCTAAATTAGCATCAACTTCCGGATCAGTGATAGCGATAGCGCGTTTAAATACCACCTGCCAGGTATTATCCGACCAAAAGCCTCTTCCCTGCACATTCTGAAGCTCTTTGGGGGTAAGAGTACCTACCCTAATGGCAATCAGGTCATTCACTGCCGATTTAGAAATGTCTTTAGAAACTACAAAAATCTCCTTTTCTTCAAACGGGTAATGATAATCCGCATAAACTTTTGTCTGCATCAGCTCATCGGTTGCGCCGGCCTTTTCCTGGCTCAACCAATACTCCCTATCCCGGCTTGCCTTCCAGTACCAGATATTGGACTTATGCATAAAACCCATCATAATAGTCGAGGCAGGTATGCCTTCTCCCATGGGGAACATCACCGCGCAGCCATCGGAAAAGGTATTGATTCCCGCATCCCTATCCTCTGTATCGTCCTTCCAGCTGATGTAGAAATAGATATCTTTTTTATTGTGAAAGGCGCTTACTCTAAGCGGCGAAACCAAACTCTTGCCCCAGGGAAGCACAGTAACTTGCTGCATCAGCTCTATTTCTTCTCTGGGAAGGGATTGCCATATATCAGATACGCTAGCGGAAACATCGATTTCCTTATCTAGAAATTGAACCTCTAAAGTTACCTTCTTTGGCTTTTCAACTCTAACCGGAACTCCCCGAGAATGCCTTATTCCTATATAAACCAGCGCCGCGAACCCAATTACCAATGCTATAGATATTAAGATAACGGTGGATTTTTTCATTTAATGAGGCCGCAGCTTATGGAGCCTCCGCTTTGCGGGGAGGCGAACATAAGTTGTTTGGCCGAATTATCCCGAAGCGTGCGCAGAAAATTTAAAATAAATTTTCAAGCGTTTACGCGAGGAATGTCAGATGCAATGAATTTTAAACATTCCTGCGCCGCTTGCGCATAAAAGCTGTCTTTATTCTTTGAAATTATCGCTCCGCTTATCTTCAGGAGCCCGGGATATAAATATTGCGCAAGAAATTTCTTCTGGGCCTCAACACAAATAGCAACTTTCTCCTTGTCCTCAAATTCCATAGCTCGTTGTGCCTTATAGACAAGATAATGCATGAATTCCAACTGGCAAGCCAAAGAATCTGCCCTGTCTTTATCCGGCTCTAAACCAAAGGCGCGATAAAAACCCATAATATCCGCTAAATGATTTACCCTTTGGAATTCGTTCTCCGCTAAATGCTCTGCCGCATAGAGCCAGATTGCTTCTAGCCGAAATAAGCGGTCGTATTCCTCAACTAATTTTCCCTTCTCAGAAGCTAATTCGGGAAAGAAAGCAAAAAAATCATCTTGCGGATAAGAAAAGGCGACCGCGAATTTCTTATACTCAATTAACCTTAAGCTTTCCTCAGGTAACGCTGAATCTACGCACATTTCTTTCTTCATCAAATTCCTTGCGGATATAAATCGGCTCTTTCAGGGGAACCTTTACAATTTCCTTGCCCTGTTCATCATAGCCGGTAACAGAACCTTTCTCTATATCGCCTTCAACCTTAAAAGAGCGGGTAATCTTATCGGTAGAGCCCATGAGCATTAAAATCCCAATCAGCTTTTTATCCAGAGAGGCGCGGCGGTAATATTCTACCGCCTTCAGCGCCCCGGGGCCAAAGAGCTGAAGATTAAATTTATCCGGAACATTGATAGGAGGAATGTAATAGACATTAGGCTCTAAGCCGAATTGAGGATACAAAGGAAGGGCAACTTTTTTAATATGGATAAGATAATCAAAGGGGTTATCTTCCCTTGCCTCATCGTATCTGCTCTTAAAACCAAAGAGCCGGATTTTGCCGATGCAATTGATCACGCACTGGGTCTGAATTCTTTCTTTGGCCGGGCTGTTTCCTTCTACACCCGGATAGCAGGCAATACATTTTTCCGATTTTCCGGTTAATTCCCTGAAAAAGGTTTTCTTATACGGACAGGCTTTTATACATTCCTGATATCCGCGGCATCTTTTCTGGTCAATCAAAACAATTCCGTCTTCTTCTCTCTTATAGATTGCCTTTCTGGAACAAGCGGCGACACAGGCCGGATAGGTGCAGTGATTACAGATTCTCTGCAAATAAAACATCCAGGGCTGATGGGGAATCTTGATATAATCCTTATCCTTGATTGCGCTGCTTACCTCATCCTCTCCGAGATTGGGATAGAGATAATCATTTTCCTCGGGGTGCCAGCCTAAAACCTCTTCACCAAAGCCGGCTGATTCAAATATGGTTTTACCTTTGTACTTCCAGCCGCTCCAATCTTGCGGCCCTAACTTTTCCAAAAGCCGTACATCCCAGCCCAGAGGATAAAATCCCCAGGGCTTGGTCTCAACGTTGTTCCACCACATATATTCCTGGCCCTTGCCGGCGGTCCAGGCATTCTTACAGGCAAAGGTGCAGGTTTGGCAGGCAATGCATTTATTGGTATCAAAAATCCAGGCCGCCTGCTTTTTGGGTCGGCTCTCGGGATATTTATACTCCATTTTCCGATTGAGCTGCCAGTTATAAACCTTGTGGCTCATTTAACGAATTCTCCTCCCAGGAACTTCTTCATTGCCACATTCTCATACGACGGCCTAAAGCCCATTTTTGCCGGGCGCCAGAGTTTATTGCCATTAGTTCCCCCGTCTTCAGCTTTACTGACTTTGACAAATGACTCTTTCGGAGCGCCGGTGGTGCAGTGAACATCCGGAGCAAATCCTTTTCCAATCACCTGGCCAAAATACTCTTTTCTGGCTAAAGAATCGGTCATCAACGTAGGCCTAAGCCAGGCGCGGGTTGTGGACTGGTGCGAGCCATACCTGAACATTGCCTGATAGCCGGTGCGGGAGTTTCTGGCTAATTTATCCGGGTTGGTTTCATGGCCTTCAACCGAACCATAAGTTGCCACATACATATTAAACCAGGAGCGGGCAACACCGCGCATGATTCCTAAATAATAACGGCAGCGCATCATTGCCCGATGCACCTTATAATCTTCGCCTTTTTTCTGCCAGCCGCGAAAAGGCCTATCCTCCGGGTCAGCATCTACCCAGACGTAATCTCCGTCTTCAATGCCTAACTCCTTGGCGTCAGCCGGATTGATATCAACATAGCCCTCGCCAACCCATGGTGAACGGTTATCCTTTCTATAGGGATCGCCAAAGGGGCCAAACCATAAAGAAAGCAGGTCAATATCTACCGGGGTGGTATGCGCGCCATGGCGGTATTTGGGAGTTATATAAATGAGAGTAAAGCCGTCTTTTCTGCGGGGATGAACGGTCTTGGTAACCTCTCGCGGGCTGATTACCACATTACGCACCTGGCGCACTTCTACCGACAGGTCATCTTTGGATAAACCGTAGCTTTCCGGGCCTTTAGGCCTGATTAAATCCTTAGCCCCGCAGACAATGGTATTGGGCTCATAAAAGGTAGCGTCCACCGGTTCGCGGTGCACCGGGATATTTTCGCCATGCTCAATAAATTCGTCTTCATCGCGATAAAATTCCAAACGGCCTGACTTTGTATAATGCGGCTTATTTTCATTGCTCTGCTCCCAGCCCATAATCTTAGGATAGGTGCGGGTCATCAAAAGCGCCGGGATTCCTTCTTTGGCATTCTTTTCTAACTCTTCAATGTTGTATCCTTTCAGGGCGGTGGAAGCATCAATGATCCTCTGTAAATAAACCTCTAACTTATTGTCGTAGACAAACTTCCAATAATCCTCAAATCTGGTATCCCCGGTTTCTTTGCTCAATGCCTTGGCCACTCCGGCAAACGTCTCTATATCTGCCCGGGTATCATGCAATCTCTCTAAAGGCGTGCGGGGATAAATCTGTAAAAATGGGTTGGTCACTGCCGCGGTCATATCCGGATATTTAAATTCTGCCCAGGAATCCACGGCAAAAACCACATCCGCGTATTCGCAGGAAGCAGACCACCACCACTCATTCACTATCACGCATTCTATCCTGGGAAGAGTATTCACCACAAAATCGTGGTGCCACTTGAGGTTGCCTAAGATAGAATTGGAATTGCCGAACCAGAGAAATTTTGTCGGCGTGGAGATATGGGTTTTTCCGGTAAAAAGCTTATTGCCTACCCGCAAGGGCCTGTCGCCATAGTTATAATAATGCGCGGATTCCATTTTGTAATATGCTTTCGCGCGCACCGGCTTTTGAGGGTCTAATTCAATATCAAAAGGGTCCTCGGTAATGTAAGTCGGCAGGCCGTTAAAATAGGCGCCGCGGTAATTGCCGGCAAAACTGCCGATATTGCCGCCATGATAACCGATATTTTTTGTCAAGGCGCAGACCAAAAATATAGCCCGGTCTTTTAAGTCGTTGTTGAAAAAGTGATTCGGCCCCATTCCTACAGCGATAAGCACCTTGGATTTATTCGCGGCAATTTCTCTGGCTAAGCTTACTACCGCCTCTTTGCTGATATGGCAGATATCGCTGACCACCTCAGGGGTAAAATGCGAAGCATGCTCTTTCATTAAATCAAATACTGTTCTGACCTTTACCTTCTTGCCGTCAATGGTATCAACCTCAAACTCACCCTCTAAGGCAAAATCTTTGACTGCGCCGTAATCATCGCGGCTGATAACTACCACTTCATTCTTCTTCCCATCCCAGGCAACAAAATCGCTCCATTCATTGCGCAGTTTCTCTGTTACAATCTGTAAGTTCTGTTTTATCGACGGCGGGGGTTTTTCTCCTTCTTTAAGCACCTGGGTATTTTTTAATTCTTTTGGCTGGTAATCTTTAATCATATCCTGGGGTTTCAATAACTTCAGGGTATCCATCCTTACTAAAAGCGGTAAATCAGTTTGACCCTTCGCAAACTCATCATCGTAAAGCTTCTCCCCGATGATAAGATTCGCTATTCCTAAAGCAAGGGCGGTATCACTTCCCGGACGGATTAAAATAACCTCTTCTGCCTTATGGGAGGTTGCCTGGTATTCGCAGGCAATTGTGATAACCCTTGTTCCTTTGGCCCTGGCTTCGGATAGCCAGTGCGCGTCGGGCATTTTGGTGGCAATCCAGTTCATTCCCCAGTTGATGGCAACCTTGCAGTTTTCTACCGTGGCTAAGTCAAAATCGATGGTCTGCTGTCCGCAGACCATCGGATGTCCTGGCGGCAGGTCGGTATGCCAGGAATAGTTATCCCATCCTCTTGCCCCCAAGGCGTCGTTCTTATCCACACCCCTGATTTTTTCATCTAAAAGGGCGGCAGAATTAGCGAAACGATAAAAACCAAAAAGGCGGGTTGCCCCTAAAAGGGGCATTCCGCCTCTGAATTTTAATACTTGAGTTCCCGCGCCCTTAGTTGCCTCAACCATTGCCTCATCATAGCCCTGGGCCTTGAGCAATTCTTTTCCCTTATCGCCAGAGTAAGTTGTGGCAATGTTAATCATGCTCTGCGCAACAATCTGAGATGCCTCTTCAAAGGAAACCCTGACAAAAGGCTCTTTCCCGCGGTTAAGATATTCGCCGGGTATACTGCCGTTTGGATTTCTGGGAAAACCGGCATTGCGCCACTCTAAGAATCCCTTACGCACACTGGGATATTTTACCCGGCGCGGGCCGTAAACTTTACGCACCATTGCCAAACCTTTCTGGCACAGGCGCGGATCCCATCTATGCGAGGCCTGATTTCCATAGATATCTTTGGCTTTGCCATAGCCGTAACTAGGGCCTATCTTGGTAACTACGCCATTTTTTACGTAGGCCCTAAGCAGGCAGTTATGGGTATCATTGGGAGCGCAGAGAAAATGAAAGGTAGAATCATAGCGGAACTGGTCGCGGTATATCTTTTCCCAGTTTCTATCCGGATAATAGTCCAGGGGATTGTCAATCTCGGGGACAAATTTTAAAGCCGCAAGCAATGGCCTGCTTGCGGCTAATCCCGCAATGGTAGCTGCGGATACTTTTAAAAACTCTCTGCGGGTGATTCTTTTCATTCCTCTTTCGTAGCTGCAGAAATTATCTTTATGATGACAAATTTGGCGCACTTGTCCTAAATGTGAATTATTTCACATTTAGGGGAATAAAAATTAAATTGCCTGCAGTAACTCTACTGTAAAGCAATTTTATAAAATTTATTATACCGAAAGAAAAAATCTTGTCAATAAAAATCTTTAGTCCCTTCATTTTACCCCAACTCCTTAAGGATCGCCCTGCCAATCCCTATCCGCTTAATCCAGGCATCCTGCGTTCTACGGGGCCCACAATAAAAAAGAGGCGTCTTTTTTGGTAAGCCCAAATCAACCGATTGATAAATTTAGGCGGGAGACGCCCCTTTTAAAAATGCAAAATTTAAAATTTAAAAGTCAAAATTAGGATACTTTACCTAAAAATACCTGCCCTAATTCCTGCCCGCTGCTCATTGATTCTAAGACAACCAAAATATCCCTTAACGTATCCTCAGTGTGGTCGCTGCGCTCTTCTTCTTGTCTTAGGATATCTGATATGCAAAGGAGAATTTTATTTCTGTCTTGAGTTATATTATCTTGAGCGCAGGATGTTTGGATATATTCCTTAATTCTTTCTGAAGAAGGAGTTATTCCTGAACTTACCATTCTACCTATCTCTTGCCACTCCCCAGCAAGGTTAACTTGCAGCAGGGACAGTCCCCGCAGCGGACTGTCCCTAAACATTCCGCTTAAATTTGTTACCGCCTGGGCGACTATAGGGAGAGAGCGGAAGTCAATACCGCCTAAGCTTCTAACCGCTTCTTCCTGTTTGCTGCTTTCAGTTTTAGCCGGCGAATTGGTAAGAGGGCTACTCGCAGCGTTATTCCACTCCACAGTTGTTCCATTCAGAGAATTCAGGTCTTCAACAAAAAGCGAAAACTCGTTGTTCCCATTTCTGGATATTTTAATAATAAAATGTTTTCCTGATAAGAGTTCATCCGATAGTCTATAATTGCCAGTCTCTCGTCCTATCTGCATTGGCTGATCTAACTGCATATTGTAGGCGTCGCCGACAGGATAGCTTTTATCGTCTTTATAACGCTGGAAATTGATACTATTTCTTGTCACAGAAATTTTATAAGCAAATGATCCGGCTATAATCCAAACATCTCCCGTAAAGAGGGTTTCTAAAATGGTGGCGCCTGGCTTACCGAGCCTAATCTCTGACTCCCCTTTTCCTTCTCTCCGCATACCATCTTCTAAAGCAGATTTTTCTTTTTTTACTCCTTTCTGCCCCGTTTCTTCTGTTTCGAGTTTCTTATCGACTAACTCTAAATTAGACGAAGCATCGGTAACCTCAATAAAATCGACTCGTCCATTTTGAACAACTGCGTATCCGGCACGGTCGTGCCCGGCAAAGACGATATGATGATTAGGCAGAGGCTGCCAATGCCAATTTCTATCTCTTCTTGGCGAATGTCCAACAATAAGCTGAGCTCGAGGCTGACCCATATTATTAAGAAATTCCTGGACATCTCTATCATCGTAACTGTCTTGATACCTTCCCCATTCTGCCTGCTCAACAATCGGATTACCTTCATTTCCAACATCTACATTTTGTATTTCAGCAAAATTCGCATTTGTGATAGGACCCCCGTGTACCGCAATAAAACCATTACCCATTACCATTAAAGGACTCGCTTTAATAAAATTTTCATAAGCGGTAATATAATCTTCACCATATAGCTCTTGAAGTTTTTCACTATACAATATTCCTTGCCAGACGCGATCCTGACCCTTTCCCTTAGAGAATAAATCAGAAAGATAATCATGGTTTCCGAGCACGTAATAAACGTTATCGGGATGCTGAATTTTTAAATCCATAATAAACTGCATAATTTCAACTGATGAATCCATCTCTGTTAAATTAACTTCACTATGTACCGCATCGCCTAAGATAACTAAAACTGCCTCGCCTTTTTGAATCTTGCTTAAGTTATTATTCTTATTAAGTATCTCGCGGCCTCAAAAATGCGTGGTAAATTTAGATACAATTACCACTATCAGAAAATCAATTCTTAGCAAAAGAATCTGTTCGCTAAAGCAAGAGAAAATAGAACAGATTGATAAGGCACTAAAATTTGCTCTATCACTAGATTAATTTTCCCTCTCGGTTTATCAATCGGGCGAGGACGCATCAAAAATCACCTCCTCTGCAAACACCGCAAAGTGCCAGCATATATGATAAGGATTGAATGCGTCAACACGCAATGTAGGGCTTAAGAAAGAGTTTTCTGCCTGCTAAATAAAACTATTAAAACAGTGAATGATAGGATCATTAAAACTAACTCAATTGGCTCTCTGAGGAACCCAGCCCGGCCGAATAATTGGACATCTTCCCAGGCCTCTATCGCTAATATTCCGATAATAGTCAATATGAGAGAAACGGATTCCTTCTTTACCCAGGATAATTTCAGGCACAGGCGCCCTGGTAAACTCAACAAACCCTTAAGGCGGGGAAAACATCTCGGCGTGCTTTGAGAATATGCCGCGTATTCTTCCTTAAACCTCTTTAATAACAAGGCCTCTTCTTTTTTAATCTGCGGTATGTAAATCAAGAGGAAGATAATAATAAACGGAAAAATTACCCATAACTGCAGGAGGGTGAAGATAACCCCTATCCCGATTAATAATGTCCCGAAATACATCGGATTTCTCACGGCAGTATAAGGGCCGTGCGTAACCAGATTCCTGCCTTGAGAGGACTGCTCTTCTTTGTATCCTCTCGCTGAAATACGAAATAAAAACCCGCATAAGACCAAAGCTATTCCCAGGCAATCGAATAATTTATCAAGTGACTTTCCCTGCCATTGGGCTAAAAGTATTTTATAGAAAAAAATGACCAGGAGAAACGAAACGAAGATTAATAACCCCTGGATTCTGATGCGTTTTTTCATTTTTCAAGTTTGCGGCTGATAAATGCAATACGGCTCTTCTTCCTGAAAATCTCCGCTGCGCCAATAGGCGCGGGCGCGGCAGCCGCCGCAGACCAGCTTAAACTCACAGGCACCACATCTTCCTTTTAATTTTGCGCTATCCCTTAAGTCCTGAAAAAGTTTGCTCTCAAACCAGACGCTTTTAAAATCCTCTTTTCTTAAATCCCCGGCCTTAACCGGCAGGTAGCCGCATCCGAATACCTCTCCTTTATAAGAAACAAAACAAACCCCCTGCCCGGCCAGGCAACCCTTGGTGATGGCGCTAAAATTATCGCTCGCGCAAGGCAATTTCTTTTTCTCTTTTGCCAAACGTTGGCGCAAGACCCGGTAATAGTGCGGGGCGCAGGTCGCCTTTACCCGTATGGTGGAATGGGACTGAAAATCATACAGGCGGTTGAATGCCTCTTCGTATTCCTGCGCTGAAATCTCATCCCCTTCCAATGATTTTCCTCTGCCTACCGGAACCAGAAAAAATACATGATAGGAAACTGCGCCCTGTTTAAGCGCAAAGTTACCCATTGCCTCCAATTCAGCTAAATTCTTTTTGGTTATCGTAGTGTTTATTTGCAGAGGTATTCCTGCCTTTTTAAGATTATTGATTCCGGCTAAGCTCTTTTCAAATGCTCCCGGCGCTCCGCAAAAATTATCATGGCTTTTAGCATTTGAACCATAAATAGACACCGCAACTAATGCGGTTTTATTCTCCTTTAAGCGCATCGCGCTATCTAAGCTTACCAGCGAGCCATTAGTGGCCAGGGTGCTCTTTAGGCCTAATTGGCTGGCATAGTGGATAAGTTCGTAGATATCTTCGCGTAATAATGCCTCTCCGCCTGAAAATACAACGATCGGTTTTGAAAAAGATGCGGCTGTCTTTAGAAATCTTTTGGCTTCTTGGGTAGTTAGTTCTTCCGGCGAGCGCTTCTTCTCTGCCTTGGCCCGGCAGTGCGGGCATTCTAAGTTACAGGCGCGCGTGGCCTCCCAGAATATCAAACGAAGACTTGAGCTCATTGTATATTTTGCCGGATGCGTCAAGAAATCAGGAACGCTAAACCTAAAAGAATTCCAAAGGTGAGGGTTAAGGCAATGCTCAAGGCATTTGCCGGAAGGAGCTTCTCTACTTCATTGTAATTCTTTAAAGCAATCCTGCAGGCCCTGAAGGCTAAGATAAGGGTAAAAAATACAATTGCTGCGGATTTCGGCAGGATATTTTTTGTGAGCAGAATAAAAGTAAAAAGATAAATCAGCGCGAGCAGGGCCGCATAGGTATAACTTGCTCTTTTCTTTCCCAGGCGCACCACCCAGTTGGTTTTGCCGGTAACCTTGTCTGCCTCGTAGTCGGGAATTTCATTGAGCCACAAAACGCTTCCGGCCAAAAGCCCCATCAGGCAGCCAATAAGAATAATTTCCAAATCCACGCTCTGCGCCTGGACATAATAGACGCCGCTTAACATTATCGGCCCAAAGGCAATGGCTACGGATAATTCTCCCAACCCCTTTTTAGAAAGATTGATTTTAGGATGGATATAGCCTACCGCCAGAAAAACCCCGCTTACTCCCAGCGCTAATACCGGCAAGCCTCTCAAAAAAGCCAAATACACCCCGATCATTGAACCGATGGCAATAAATACAGTCCCTCCTAAAAGTAAGGATTTTGGGCTGAGGGCTCCCTCTTGAATCACCCGGGAACCTCCGCTAAAAGGGGTAGGGGTAAGATTTATATTATCCGTTCCGGAGAGATAATCAAAATAATCGTTGAGTGAGCTGGTGCCAAAATGGATAAGCACTAAACCCATTGCCGAAAGCAGCCATAGGCCAAAGTCAAGCGCGCCTTTTCTTTGATAGACAATTGCCCCGCCTAAGAAAGAAACTGCCACGGTTAAGGCAATAAACGGCGGGCCTAAGACCCTCAACCAGGCCCTTACCCAGGCGGTAGGCGAGCGTGAAATAAGCTGACGGATTTTGACCGGCATTCAAGTGTGCAGGTGAAAAATGTTACTCTAATTATTCTGTGTAACGTTTAATCTGAGCTTTTAAATGGAAATATTAGAATAAAGTAGATACTATATAGCTGTCTTTTTTCTTCATTGCCGGAGACACACCCACTGCTGTTTTCAGGGTAAACTCCTCCATTGAGGCGGTCCTGGGGCAGAGATAATTCTTTAATCCCTTTTCCTTAAGGCCTCCTCTTGTTCCTGTAGGTTCAGATTTTCTTTTTGACATTTTTCCGCTCCTTTCTTTAACTCCGTTTAGAATTTCACGATACCTTTCTTAAAAAAATACCCCACCTGTTTTTTTACATCATCTAAAATTCTTGCGTAATTTTTCCGCTTAAATTCCTTAGCCAGTAATTGAGCGATACCGAGAAGAGAATTCCTGCCGTTACAGAGCAAGAATATCCTGGCTGCGCTGAAATTAAGAATTAAGGGAAGAGCGAAATCTTCTTTGGAAAGGATAACAATCTGCTCGCGCTCGCCATCCTTTCTCCAACTTAAGCCCCCCGCCTTCTTCGGCTTGCGGCTGCGGCTAGCGCCCCGCCTACGGCGGGGTGGCTTATGGCTGCGGCTAGCTGAAGCCGCACCATTGCCCTCTGGCTTATTGGCAGTGGATATTCTCTGAAACATAGGGCACCGTTTTATGCTTGATAAGGTCTGACATCATATTCAAGCTGTTAATAAACTCAATTACCTCAGGCCTATGCCAGCCCTCTCTTAAGAAATGATTCCAGATATACTCAAGTTTCTGGCTCTTTAAATCCCCATAGGTAAAGGGAAGCAGGAGGTCTAAACGACAGGCCCCCTGGGGCGTAATAATACACCAGATATTTGGAGGAGCGCTCCTTGTTTTAACATATGTCTTTAAAGTTTCCTTTTCCCGGGAAGGGGCAATAATAGTCAATTTATCGGTGTAGATTTTGGCTGCCTCATCTAACAAAGCATAAAATTCCACATACTCTTCTGGCCCCAGTTTAATCTGCTCAAAATTCTTCACTGCCCTTCCGGTCAAAACCAGCATATCGGTAACAAAATATTCTAAACCCATTTCCACGCATAATCCGATAACGCCTTTGACATCGCGGAAATTTATTCTCGTAGGGACAAAGGAAAGGTGGGTGCGGATGTTATTTTGTTTTAAATAGCGGATTGCGGCAACGGACTTCTCCCAGCTTCCGCTGAGCCCCCTTACTTTATCGTGGACGCCAGGGCTTGCTCCGTCAATACTAATCTGCACCCATTTGACTTTTAAATCCGCTAATTTCCCGGCGGCATTGCGGTCAATCTGCGTCCCATTGGTAATCAGCCCTACTTGAATCTTTTTTTGGCGCAGCCGCTCAATAAGAACCGGCCAATCCTCTCGTAAAAGAGCTTCGCCTCCGGTAAGGTAAACCTCAAAGACCTTCATTTTGGCTAATTGCTCAATAATATTCAGCGCTTCTTTGGTAGTTAATTCATTTTCGCTCTTCTGGTTGGAATTATAATAACAGTGGACGCAGGAAAGATTACAGCGATCAGTCAGCTCCCACAAAGTAAATACCGGCGCCTTAAAATACTTGGGCAATAAGCCGTCTTTGTAGAGGCGGTTTATCCTTCCTTGATACTGGGTTAAGAAACTCGCTCTTTCCATACGTTTGCCTCAGGCGTCAGGTCTACCAGGTCCAAAAGCGCCTTACGGTATTGTGAATCGGATAAGCTCTTTAGCCTGTCTCTTGCCGAGTTAAGATAAGATAGGGTGATTTTCTTAGTGCGGCTGATGGCATCAGAATTACTCAACTCTACTTTTATTTTTTTAAAGCAGCCATTGGTTTTTGACTTAAGTAAACTTTCTAAGCGATACCTCTTGTTTTTACTTGAAAACTTCAGCAAGTCTAACAGCGGCAAAGTCATCTCGCCCACCGCGATATCCTGGCCGGGCGACTTTCCCAATCTTGACTTTGGCGCGGCTATATCAAGGTAATCGTCAATAATCTGAAAGGCGACTCCAAAGTTTAAACCGTATGCCTTTAGCGCGTTTTGCAGAGGACGTGGAGAATCGGATAAAATTGCTCCTGCCTGGCAGGAGGCAGCAAAAAGGCTGGCGGTCTTTTTCTTCACAATCATAATATAGCGCTCTTTAAGCAGGGAAAAATTATCCCTCTCCACCACCTGGGTAAGCTCGCCTTCACACATACTTTTGGTGGCTGAGCTGATACAATCCAGGATATCCGTATTATTGCAGGTTGCGATTAACTTAAAAGCCAAGGAATAAAGATAATCCCCCAAAGCAATTGAAACATCTGCTCCCCAGCGGGAATTTACCGTGGGGTTATTATGGCGAAGGAGAGAATGGTCAATGACATCATCGTGAATGAGCGAGGCCATATGGATAAGTTCGATAGCGCAGGCAAGATTAATTAACTGCCGGCTGATAACTTCCGGGCTCCTGCCGACTGTGGCTTTGGCAGAAAGAATGAGCATTGCCGGCCTGAGCCTTTTGCCCGGGGACTTTAAGAGAAAACGATTGAGCTTAAGGATGGACTCGTTTTTTGTTTCCTTAAGCGATACTTCCAGGACCTTTTCAACCTGGTCAAGCTCTCTTCTAATAGGTTTATAAATCTCTTTTAGCCGCATCAAAATTTATCGTAGTAGATGTGTATGTCCTGGACGCCTTTTTTGGCCAAGACCTTAAGCGCCGCATCAATCATCGGGGGAGGGCCGCAGAGATAGGCCTCAGTATCCCCGTTAGAATGCATATGCCGCTCAACTGCCTGGGTGACAAATCCGGTCTCACCACTCCATTTATCATCCGGCTTGGGCTCGGATAAAACCGGAAAATAGCTAAATCTGCCGGAGGACTCTCCTTCCAGCGCCATTAATTCCTCGGTATAGAAAAGGTCTTTTTTGCTTCTTGCCCCAAAGAAGTAACTTGCCTTACGCGGCATCCCTTTTTCTCTTAAGTGATAGAGTATGGAACGAATGGGCGCCATGCCGCATCCGCCGCCAATGCAGACTATCTCACGTTCTGAATCTTCTCTTAAATAAAAATCTCCGTAGGGCCCGGTTACGATTATTTCATCTTGAACATCTAGAACCTCATGAATATAGCTTGAGCATAGCCCGCCGGGAACAAGGCGCACAATGAGCTCTAAAATATTCTTCTGCGAAGGAGGCGAGGCAATAGAATAAGCCCTGAACTCTTCAATCTCAGGAATCCTGAATTGGATATACTGGCCCGGCTTAAAATTAATTTCATTAGGCTCTGATAATTGCATTACCACATACTTGATGTCACTGGTAACATCGGTAATCCGCAATATCCTGGTTTTGTATTCCTTTGCCTGCAATAAATCCTCGGAAATCAAAACCTCAATATCATTTTTTACCTTGACCTGGCAGGCTAAGCGAATGCCCTTAAGCCTCTCTTCACGGTTGACGAAAACCTCTTCCGTAGGCAGGATGTGGCCAGCGCCGCTCAATACCTCCACCTTGCAATAGCCGCAGGTTGCCTTTCCGCCGCAGGCAGAAGGAATAAAAATCTTGTTTTGAGCGAAATAGCTTAAGAGGCTGTCGCCCCCGTTTACCGCGATGATTTTTTCCTTATTAATGGTAATCTTACATTCGCCATAGGTAACTAATAAGCGCTCGGCAATAATGAGCACGATAGCGATGACTAACAAAATTCCATTCATTAAAAACACGGGTAATATTGTATGCAACATATTTACTGAAGGGTTATAATCCCGGCAAAGCCCATAAAGGCAAGGGCCATTAAACCGGCAATAATCATCGTAATCCCGGGGCCGCGCAGGCCCGGCGGAATATCAGCGCTTAGCATCATCTTTTCTTTTATTGCCGCCATAAGAATAATGGCCAATGCCCAGCCGACTGATGTGCCGAATGAATAAAGGACGGTCTGGATAAAATTGTAACTGCGCACCACCATAAATAAGCAGACCGCCAGGACAATACAGTTAACCGTAATCAAGGGCAAGAAAATTCCAAAGGATGCCTGAAGCGGCGGGAAGAACTTCTCAATGAGCATTTCCAGAAACTGGACCGTGGCCGCGATAACAATGATAAAAATAAGAAAGGATAAAATATCGGAATGCATTGGCACCAACAGCTTCCAGTATATCGGCCAGTTAATGATCGCGGTTAAGGTTACCACAAAAACGATTGAAACACCCATACCGAGGGCGGTCTTGTAATTACGCGAGATAACGATAAACGGGCACATCCCCAGGATATAAACCAGGGCGATGTTATGGGTAAAGATTGAGGCGATTAAAATAGTCAGGGGGTTCATCAGATTCCATTCTACTGGATTCATCTTCTACTCCGTCTTCTTGGCAATGGTTCTAAAAATCCATAAATAAACGCCTAAGAGAAAAAACGCGCCCGGGGCAATAGTCAAGATTGACCAGTTCATCCAGGCCTGCGGCATTACCTTTAACCCAAAGAGTGTGCCAAAGCCCATGGGTTCTCTAATAAGCGCCATTAAGAGCAGCATAAAGCTATAGCCGATACCACATCCTGCGCCGTCAAGAAAAGACATCCACGGCCCGTTTTTAATCGCGAACGCTTCCGCCCTGCCCATAAGAATACAGTTGGTAATAATCAGGCCTACATAGGGGCCCATTGACTCGCTTATCGGCGGGAAATACGCCTTCAGCACCCTGTCCACACAGATAACAAAGGTAGAGATAATCACCATATAGGCAAGCATTCTCACCCTGGAGGGTATAGCATTGCGAAAGAAAGAAACGAATAAAGAGCTAAAGGCGGTGCAGAAGGTAACCCCGATACCCATAGCAATGGCGTTATCCATTTTATTGGTAACTGCCAGCATTGAGCAAATGCCTAAGACCATACAAAAGGTAGGATGATCATTCCACATCCCTGTGCTAAGGACCTTAAACCATTTGCTCTGCCTGAAACTTCTTTTAATCTGCTTCTTGGGCATTCCTTATCTTAACTTTTCAGTAAACTCAGATTCTTCTCAATACTTTCGTTCAATAATTTCTCTAACGCCCTACTGGTGCCGGTAGCGCCGGTAATCGCGTCTACCTCATTATTTGCCCTGGCATGCCCCTGCGCCGTAAAGATTAATCTGGGAATAACTTCTTTATTTTTAAACTGGCCTAAATATTCTTTTTCTACTATCCTCGCCCCCAGGCCGGGAGTTTCCTCCTGATGCAGGATTTTAATCGTGCGGATTGTCTTAAGGTCGGAATTGATGCTAGCTATGCCGCGTATCGGCCCCCACAGGCCGGGGCCTTCGAATTTGAAAGCCACCGCCCCGTCAGCTCCTCTGTAGAAGGCATATTTGTCTTTTTGCAGGACTTCCACGTTTTGCTCAAATAATCCCAGGACCGCTTCCTTACTGCCATAGGGAACCTCCAGGGCATCAAGAATTGATGATTTTAATTTCAGTTCTTCGTTCTTTTTAATCTGCGGCTCGGTAATCTTACTCAAACCCACTAACATTATGCCTGAGACCGTGCCCATAACGATGACAAAGATTATAATTCTCAACGCGGCTTTCATTTTTCCTTATTTATTTCTTCAGCGCGGGATATTTTACATCTAAGACCAGGTGGTCAATCAAAGGCGCGAAGACATTCAGAAGCAATATACTAAACATAACTCCCTCTGTGTATCCGGATAAACCCCGAATCAAAACCACCAAAAATCCGAACATAATGCCGCCCAGCCATTTGCCGGCTTTGGTAAAGGGACAGGTAACCGGGTCAGTAAGCATAAAGAATGTTCCCAGCAGCAATCCTCCGTTTAAGATTTGAAACAGAGGCGGGGCAAATTTTTGCGCGGCAAAAAGATTGCCTAAGAATGAAAAAAATAATACCGATAAAATAGCGGCAAGCGGAAGCCGCCAATTGCTGACTTTGGCTAAAATCAGGAATAAACCGCCTAAGATAATTCCGATACGAAAGGTCTCGCCGATACAACCTAAAGAATTACCCAAAAATAAATCTAAGTAACCGGTGAACAACTTCTCGTTCTTAAACAGGGCCAGCGGCGTTGCCTGGGTGGTGGCATCAGCGGAAAATTTTAAAAAACCGCCTAAGCCCTGATGAAAAGGCTGGCTCCAGGAAACCGTCATGCCTTGAGGAAAAGCAACGCTGAGGAAAATTCTACCCACAATTGCCGCGTTAAAGACATTTCTTCCGGTTCCGCCAAAGGCCTCCTTGCCAAAAATCACTCCAAACATCACTCCCACTGCCACCATCCACAAAGGCACTGTTGGCGGCAGAATCAAAGGAAATATCAAACCGGTAACTAAGAAGCCTTCGTGAATTTCTTTTTTTCTAACCACCGCGAAGGCAACCTCTACCAGCCCGCCGAATATATAGGAAACGGCAATAACCAATAAAACCCTCAAGCCCCATAAATAGACAGCGGCAATAGTGGCCGGCAAGAGGCCGATTACCACAAAGCTCATAAAGCGCTTGATATCAATATGGTCAACGATGTGCGGTAAAGCGGTAACCTGAGCCGTGCCAAAGAAGAACTCATCCGTGGCATTAATTACCGGCTTAAAGCGCTTAAGAAGCTTATTTTGCTCACTTAACTTATTAAGATTTTCAAATATGTCTCTTAAAAACTTCATCCTCAATACACCTCTTTTGCTCCCCGGTATTCTTCAATGCCTCTTATATTATCAAAGTAGGGCAGGATACACTGGTTGCGGTCACAGCCCTGGATAGTCAACTTTTCCTGGCCTTCCTTAATATATTTAGCTAAGGGAATCTTGGAG
>MHGN01000064.1 GCA_001805575.1 Omnitrophica WOR_2 bacterium RIFCSPHIGHO2_02_FULL_45_21
AAGATGAGCTTAAGCGCCTGATTTATAGCATGCTCACCGATATGCAGAAGTCGGAATTTGAGCGGGAGTTAGAGTTAGATTTTTCCCTTGCCTTGCCTGGACTTGACCGTTTCCGGGTAAACATACATACGCAAAAAGGCTCAGTTGAGGCCGCCTTACGGCGCGTCCCCCTTGAGATACCCACCTTTGAACATTTGATGCTCCCAAAAATCTTAGAGGATCTTGCCCGCAAGCCTAACGGCCTGGTTTTGATTACCGGGCCAACCGGCGCGGGCAAAACTACAACCTTAGCGGCAATGCTCGACCTGATCAACCGGGAGCGTGAGTCGATAATCATTTGCATTGAGGATCCCATTGAGTTCATTCATAGCAATAAAAAAAGCATTATTAAGCAACGGGAGGTTTATGCGGATACGAGGTCCTTTGCCAACGCCCTGCGCCATGTCCTGCGGGAGGATCCTAATGTTATCATGGTTGGGGAAATGAGGGATTTGGAAACCATATCCACAACTTTGACCGCTGCTGAAACAGGACACTTAGTGCTGGCTACCTTACATACACCAAATGCTCCACAGACCATTCAGAGGATTATCGACGTTTTTCCACCTAACCAGCAGATCCAGATAAGACTCCAGCTTGCCGACTGTCTGCAGGCAGTCGTATCGCAATTACTGCTTCCGCATATAAGCGGAAAAGGAAGAATCCTGGCAACGGAAATTCTGGTAGCCACCCCAGGTATACGCAATCTTATCCGTGAGCAGGAAATTGAGCAAATCCCAACCCTGATGCAGACCGGCGCCCAGTTCGGGATGAAGACAATGGATAAATCCCTCAAAGAGTTATATAAAAACAACGTGATCAGCTTAGAGAGCGCTATGTCTAAGGTAAAAAATGTGGATGAGTTTAGAAATCTATGAAAATAAAAGGCCGGGCAGTTTTATTGGGCGATAACATCAATACCGATTTTATTATTTCGGGCAGGCATAAATTTTCCATAACTGATATGAAAGAATTGAGCAGGCATATTATGGAAGATATAGACCCCGACTTTCCTAAAAAAATAAAAAAGGGAGAATCCGTTATTGTTGCCGGTGAAAATTTTGGTATGGGCTCATCACGCGAGCAGGCTCCTTTGGTGATTAAGGAATCAGGCATCGTTGCGGTTGTGGCAAAGTCTTTTGCGCGGATTTTCTACCGTAACGGCTTCAATATAGGCCTGCCCTTAATTCAGGCCAATACCTCAAAAATTAAAGAGCATGATGAACTGGAGATTGATTTTGATCGCTCGCGCTTAGAAGATAGAACTCAAAAGCTTAAGATTAATCTACAGCCTCTACCTGTCATTATGCAAAAACTCCTTGATCACGGCGGAATAGTCAACTACCTCAAGAAGCACCGGGGAAAATTCCCATTATGAAAGGAACGCACCAATGGTTTACAGAGTTACCCTTATCTCCGGAGACGGGATCGGCCCGGAAGTAACCCGGGCAGCTAAAAAATGCCTTGAGGCAACAGGGGTAAAGTTTGTTTGGGATGAGGTTATTGCCGGAAGCAAGGCCATAGAAAAATTTGGCACTCCTTTACCTGAATACGTCTTAAAATCAATCCGTAAGAATAAAGTGGCGATCAAAGGTCCGATCATCACTCCCATCGGGACAGGATTTCGTTCGGTTAACGTTGCCCTGCGCCAGGAGCTCAATCTCTTCGCCTGCTTGAGGCCGGTTAAGTCCATTCCCGGCATTAAGTCCCCATATTCCAATATAGACCTGGTGATAGTCCGTGAGAATACAGAAGACCTCTATGCAGGCATAGAATTTAAAAAAGGGGAAGAAAATACCAGGAAATTGATAGGGCTTCTGCAAAAACTGCAAACTAAAAAGCTTAAAGCCGACTGCGCCATATCCATAAAGCCGATATCGCCCGGCGCAACCAGAGAGATAGTAAGCTTTGCCTTTGAATATGCGCAAAAGTTTAAGCGCAAGAAAGTTACCGCAGTGCATAAGGCGAACATTATGAAATATACCGACGGTTTATTTTTAGAGACGGCCAGAAGAGTAGCCCGGGAATATTCAGGAAAGATTATTTTTGATGATTGTTTGGTAGATAATTTGGCAATGCAGTTAGTCAGGAATCCGCATAATTTTGACGTCTTGGTCTTACCCAATCTCTACGGAGACATCATCTCTGATTTGTGCGCTGGTTTAATCGGAGGGTTAGGGATTGCTGCCGGAGCAAATATCGGCAAAAACATCGCTCTTTTTGAAGCGGTGCACGGCGCAGCTCCAAAATACGCCGGTTTAAATAAGGTAAATCCCACAGCAATGATTCTTTCCGGGGCCTTAATGTTAGAATATCTGGGAGAAGCCCTGGCTGCTAAGAAATTAGAAAAGGCAGTAGCCGAAGTAATCCGAGAAGGAAAGTTTGTTACCTATGATTTAAAAGAGCGCCGGGATGACCCTGCGGCTGTAGGAACTCAAGGTATGGCAGAGGCAATATGCAGAAAATTGTCATAATCGGAGCCGGCAATGTCGGCGGACAGATAGCGCTGTTTCTAATCAATGAAGCGCCGGCGCATATTATTTTGCTTGACGTTGTCATTGGCCTGGGAAAAGGTAAGGCGCTGGATTTAGAGGATGCCGCGGGTGTGCTTAAGGCTGATTGTATCGTAGAGGGCAGCGATGATTTTTCATTGCTTAAGCATGCCGAGATAATTGTTATTACCGCAGGTTTAGCCCGTCAGCCGGGTATGCAGAGAGATGACCTGTTAAGGAAGAATTCAGAAATCATAAGAGATATTTCATTAAAAATAAAAGAGTTTGCAAAAAATCCTATTATCATTGTGGTAACCAATCCGGTTGACCTGATGACCTATCTGGTTTCCCGGCTCACCGGCTTTGATAAGAAGAGAGTATTCGGAATGGGGATAAGCTTAGACGCTGCCAGATTCGCAAATTTAATCCGCCAGAGTCTGAATGTTCCTCTATCTGCGGTGGAAGCAGTGGTTATGGGAAGCCATGGCCAGACGATGGTCCCGGTGGCAAGTTTATCCATGGTCTCGGGAGCGCAAATAGAAAGATTAATCAATCCGGAGATTGTAGCGAAGTTAGCGCGGGCAACCGTAGAGCGGGGCGCTTCTATTGTGGCGCATTTGGGATCAGGCAGCGCCTACTTCGGCCCGGCAGCAGCGGTTTGTAATATTATCAGAGCAATAGCTAAGGATGAAAAGCGCATCATCGGGGTTTGCGCTTACTTAAACGGCGAATATGGTATTAATAGATTGTATATCGGAGTCCCTGCCAGGATTGGACAAGACGGTGTTGAAGCTGTAATTGAACTCAAGCTGAGCAAAGAAGAAAAAGAGGCATTTGTTAAATCCTGCGATTCCATCCGTCAGCAAATTAACAATTTAGCAATATAAGAAAAGGTTAAGGTTGAGCTTGAGGTAACCTTAACCTTAACCTTAACCTAATGTATGACTTAGTGATAATTGGTGCAGGCTGGGCTGGTTTTAGCGCGGCAGAATACGCTAGTTCGCTCGGTTTTAAAACAGCATTAGTTGAAAGGGATTCCCTTGGCGGCACCTGTTTAAATTACGGCTGTATTCCTACCAAAACGCTGCTCAATACAGCCAAGCTTCTTTCCCAATTCAAAAAATCAGCCAAATTCGGGATAAATGCTCATCCCGCCGCAATAAACCTTACTCTTCTCAACCAGCGGATGAATGAGGTGGTTAGCCATCTTAGGTCTGGAATTGAATTTCTGCTTAAGACTAATAAAATTGATTTACTTAAAGCCAGCGCAACGATTCTAAATCCTAATCAGGTTAAGGTGGATGAGCAGATTTTAGAGACCAAATATATCCTTATTGCCACCGGCTCTAAAGCGATGGAACTGCCGAATTTAAAATTTGACGGCTTTAAAGTTATTTCCTCTACTGAGGCCTTAAGGATTACAAATTTGCCTAAGAAGATTCTAATTATCGGGGGTGGGGTAATCGGCTGTGAATTTGCTGAAATTTTTCTTTCCTTAGGTTCTGAGGTGGAAATCGTTGAACTTAGCGCAAACCTTCTTCCCGGCATAGATAGGGAAGCGGCAAAAAGATTAGAAGTAATCTTAAAGAAACGTCAAGCCAGGATATACTTAAATACTGATGCCGCTAGCCTAAATTTTGAAAACTACGATAAGGTCCTGCTTTGCGTAGGCAGGTCCCCTTATAGCGATTGTTTTGACGGCATTGCTTTAAAGAAAGAACGGGCAAGGATTGCGGTAAATGAGTATCTAGAGACAAGCATTCCGAATATCTATGCGGCAGGCGACTGTATCGGGGGCTATCTTTTGGCTCATGTGGCAAGCTATGAAGGGCGCCTGGCGGTTAAGAACATAAGCGGAGGTAATAAAGAAAAGGTTAATTATAAGGCGGTTCCTTCTTGCGTGTATACCAATCCTGAGATTGCCGCAGTGGGTTTAAACGAAGATCAGGCGCGAAAAATCCATCAAGAGCTGAAGATTAAGAAGATAGATTTCAGGAGCGTCGGCATGAGTTATCTTATAGATGAGCAGGAAGGTTTTGTCAAAATCATTGCTGATAAGCAGGGAAACCTGCTGGGCGCATCAATTATTGGTCCAAAGGCATCCGAGCTGATTCATGTATTGACTCTAGCCATTAATCAGGGCTTGAAAATAAATCAAATCAAAGAAACAATCTTTGCCCACCCTACCGTTTCAGAGAGTATCCACGAAGCCTTGCTGCGCTAACTAAGTGAAACCCTTGTCAACCTACGAGGTTAACCAGGGTTCAATCTATGCAAAATTTAGTTGATAGTATAGCTTACGGTAAATATCCCGCAATCCTGGCGCTCTCAGGATTTAACTCAAAAGAAGCGGGATTTAATTTTGAAACGTTGGACCTAGGGTTGGTTGATTACAATGAAACGTTATCTTTCCAGAAGTCGCTGGCAAAAGATGTTGCAGCCGGCATAAGGGAGAGTACGTTGATACTTTGCGAGCACAACCCGGTGATTACCCTGGGAAGGCAGGCCAGGAAAGAAAATATCCTGAAAAGCCAAGCAGAGCTTACGGCCGCGGGAATCAAGATGATCAATACTAATCGAGGCGGAGACGTCACTTTACATCTTGCGGGCCAACTGATTGTTTATCCTGTATTTGATTTACGCTGCTTAGGAAGGGATATCCATATCTTCCTGCGGAATTTGGAAGAAGCGGTAATATTATTGTTAGAGGATTATGGAATTCGCGCCTACAGGCAGGAGGGATTAACCGGCGTCTGGGTCAGCGGGAGAAAGATTGCTTCAATCGGCATTGCCATAAGCCGTTGGGTTACTACCCATGGAGCAAGCTTAAATGTTTCCTGCGATATGAATTTATTTTCCTTGATTAAGCCCTGCGGACTGGATATAATAATGACGTCAATGGCGCAATTAAAGGAGTTAAATTCTCTTAAGATGGAATTAGTCAAGGAAAAGGTAATTGAAAAGCTTCAGTACGTTTTTTCTGGTATAGGTTTTTTCAGGAAAGTATAAAACACTTTCCTAACCACTGCGAAAATCGCTGAAAGTTATCGCGCGATGAGCGATTTTCTTGTTTTGGAGGATAGTGATGGTAAAGGTAATACTGCCGGAATTAGGAGAGGGTATAACCAAAGCCGTAGTTTCTTACTGGTATTTTCAAGCAGGGCAAAATGTTAGAAAAGACGAAGATTTAGTTGAGCTGACCACCGATAAGGCAACTTTCAATCTGCCCGCTCCGGCTACGGGGAAGCTTTTAGAGGTCTTTTCGCTTGAAGGGCAAAACGTTAATGTTGCGGATACGCTCGCAACGATTGAGGAGGAAGCTTAAATCGCTCCCAGAGCTATGAGCAGGATTATAAAAAGTTTATTTTTACTCTTTATAGTGCTGGGTCCTGCTGGTTGTTCAGCCATAAATAAATCCACTCTCAAATCTGTTCCCATGATAATGCCTGAACAAAATCCCCAAGCTAATATAGCCAAGAAGGAAGAAAGGCGAGCATTGAACCTTGCGGTGGTCCCTTTCGCTGAGAAAAGGGGAAAGCTTAAAAGTTATGGAAGCGTCTATAAGTATTTAATCCCCCTCTTGCCATACGGTACAATCCGTTATGAGCGGCCGGATGAAGCAAAGATGTTCAATATACAAAACGAATTTGAATTCAATATGAGTGAAAATCTGCTTGAGATATTAATTACGGCAGTGAGGAATTCCTCCCTTTTCGGCGAGGTTATCCTCACCACTACTCCATTAGCCTCCAGGGCAGATCTAATCTTGAGCGGCGACATTCACTATACGCTTTACGAGGGAAAAACCTACTCCTATGGCATTTCTTTTTTAGGCCCTGCCCTATGGTGTCTCGGTCTACCCGCCGGTTCATCACATAAAAGGTTAAACATTGAACTCTATCTTAAGAAAATAGATACTGGAGAAGTATTCTGGGCGTATAACCTGAACAAGGAAAAGACCCTTGTCCAGGGCTTATACCATAATTGGGGAAAGGATGTTAATAGCTTTGCCAACCTTATGCAAGAAGGCGTAAAAGAGGCAATCGCCAGTCTGCGCTCCAGGCTTTCCCATATACCATTTGATGATTTAAAAGCTATAAGCGGAGCGCCGCCGCAGCCTTCCGCAGAAAATCAGCCAGAGCTAATATTAGAGCCTTCCTCCAGAGTCGCCACCGCAAATACTACCGACACCGTAACTAAATAATCCGCAAAAGGTTAGGAAATTATATCCCCCTTGTTTTCTCCCCGCAGATTTCTTCGAAATCTAATCGCGGGGATAGGTACGAAAACAAAGCAGAGGGGCACGAAAATCGCACAAGGCTATCGCCGAAGGCGATTTTCTGCTTGACAACGCTTAGTTTGTTTAGTATATTAAAGACTCTGTTTAATTTGTTTTAGTTGTTTCCTTCGGAGTAAGGTATGATTAAGAATAAAGAAATAATGAATACAAAAGAGGTAAGTGAATTCCTTAAATTGCATCCTTTTACTGTTAATAAGCTTGCAAGAGAGGGTAAGATCCCGGCTTTTAAGATTGGTGCAGATTGGCGGTTCCATAAGAAGCATATTGAGCGCTGGATCAATGAAAAGATTGCTTACCATCAGCAGGGCAGGGAACGTAGAAAAGATAGCTTAACTAATGGTGCGCCTAGCTGATAAGCCAGAGGGCAATGGTGCGGCTTCCGATAGCCGCAGCCATAAGCCAGCAAGGCAATGGTGCGGCTTCCGATAGCCGCAGCCATATATATGTGGTACTGGTTATTTCGCATAATTTTTATTATCATCTTCAAATTATGCTTTGGGCTTAAAGCAGAAGGATTAGGAAACTTACCTAAGAAGACTAATTTTATAATCGTTGCCAATCATACAAGTTTTCTGGATGCTACATTAGTCATGGCGGCGGTGCCAAGACAAATTCACTGTATCGCCCTGCGCGGACTTTACCGCATATTCTGGCTGAGATGGTTTTTACGCGCAGTAGAGGCCCTGCCCAGCGGCAGCTCTTCTAACGGGGCAATCGAATTATTGCATAAAAATAAAAATGTGGGATTATTTCCGGAAGGAGGCCGCAGCCATCATGGAAAACTTAGGGAATTTAAGAGAGGAGTGGCCCTTTTGGCAATGAGGACAGGAAGGCCTATTGTGCCTTGCGCAATCATTGGCGCCTATGAGGCATTTCCCAGAAAAGCTAAATTTCCTAAATTCCCGCTGCCAATAAAGGTAAAAATAGGTAAACCAATATATTTGCTCAAAGAGGCCTGCGATCTAGTTGATGACCTCTGCCTGCAAAGCGGCACCTTTAAAATTAGAAACGCGATTAAAGAGATGATCTATGGCTGATAAAGATTTGATCGAAATACAAGTATTAAGGCTTATTCCCGCTCCAAAATGGAGGGTAATTCGCCTTATCACTAAAGTTGAGGAATTCCCAACGTATATACCTTGCGTAAAGGAAGCGTCGGTAATACATAGAGCCCATCCAAAGATGACCACAAAATGGCGGATTCAAGTAGATAAGGTTCCTATCAGCTGGACTGAGGAGGATACCCTGACGGTAGGGGAAAATGCAATTTATTTTAAGGCTATAGAGGGAGATTTAGAGGAATTTTCCGGAGAATGGAGGTTTCAAAGCTGTGAAGGCGGAACTGAGGTAACGGTCAATGCCCGCTTAAAGGTGGGAATTCCGGCAATTAAAGATTTTGCTGATGTTTATGTAAGAAAACTTCTCACTCAGAATTTTGAGGCTATATTAGAGGCGGTGGAACGCCGCCTGATCTCTACAAAATATGTTGGTTATAAACGCGGTGATACCGATAAAATTGCCGGTTTCGGCATCATCGGCCATTTTTATAATTTCAAGCATCTGGAGAAAAGCCTGAAGATGCTGCATCCTGATTTTAAGATGCCCTCTCAGGAATTTTTAGGCCAGCTTTTCCAGGTAACCCCATCTTTTAAAATCCACGATATCCTGAATTTTAAATCCAAAACCGGCCAATCCGTAAATGGCTGCCTTATGGCCGCCACATTTATACCGGATATGGTAGAGCAGGATGTCTGGACGGTATTCTCTAAGGTAGTCAGGGCCTGTAAGGTTGCGGAAAAGCACGGAGTAGGAGTAGTAACTTTGGGAGGATTTACTTCTATAGTCGGAGAGAGGATAGGCCAGGAGATTGCTAAGGAAGTGGATGTTCCGGTGACCACCGGAAATACCTTTACCGCGGCCATGGCCATAGATGGGATTCTTAAGGCCGCTAATCTCCTGGCAATAGATCTTTCTTCTCTAAAAGTAGCTGTGGTCGGCGGAACCGGAGATATCGGAAGCGCCTGCGCAAGGGTTTTAGTTGATAGTGTAAAACAACTGACCATAACCGGCAGGACAAAGGCAAACCTTCGCCAGTTAAACAAAGAATTAGCCGGAAGGCGCAAAGCGAAGATAATTTCTACAACTGACAATTTTTCTGCCGTAAGGGATGCGGATATTATTATTGCCGCGGCCAGCGTGAGCTCCTCCATTCTTAAAATTGATTGGTTTAAGCCCGGCTCGATAATCTGCGATGTCGGATACCCTAAGAATGTTTCCTATGCGCCGACAACTCGACAAGATATCCTTATTTTCTCCGGAGGCCTGAGTAAGTCGCCTACGCCGGTCTATTTTCCTATTGACACCGGTTTACCAACCCCCGATACTTTATACGGGTGTTTTTCCGAGGCAATCATACTGGCATTGGAAAAACGTTTTGAAAGCTATAGCTTCGGCAGGGGTAATATTACATCTGAAAAGATATCCGAAATAAGGGAGTTGGGCAAAAAACACGGTTTTGAAGTTTCCGATTTCTACTGGGGCGATAAATTAGTAGACGAGCCGATGATAGCAAGCATAAGGCAGGCGCGCTGATGTTTGAAGAATTATTAAATCCCGCTAATTATTTTCTTAATCCTTACGCGATACCAACGCTCTTGGTGAGCATACTTATTCTTTCCATAGGCCTTTTCGTCTTGAAGCAGAATAAAAACTCAATTATAAATACAGCTTTTTTCTATAAATGCTTAGCTATGGGCTTCTGGCTTTTTAGCATATCCTTCGTCTATTCAAGCAATAAGCCGGAGCTGGCAATTAAATTGTACCGCAACTTTACTTTCTTAGGCGTGGTCAACATAATGCCCAGCGTAATGTTCTTTACTATGGCCTGGTCAGGAGAGCTGCGGCATAAAAAATATTTTGTAGTGATGAATTATTTGATTTCTCTTCTGGTCTATATTCTGGCCATTACCACCGATAAGCTTATCCTGCCTCACCAGATGAGAAAATATTTCTGGGGATATTACCCTATTTATACCTTCTGGATGGCCCCGTATTTAATATTCTTCCTTGCCCAATTTATAATCAGTATCAGGAGCCTGTATTCTGCTTATAGCTTTGAAAAAATCCCGATCAAAAAAATACAGAAAAGGATGATATTTATTGCGCTCTTGATTGCGGTTAGCGCATCCGCTGATTTCCTGCCAAAATTCTTCTGGCTTGCGATGTATCCCTACGGCTATATATCTATGTTCATCTACATATCGCTGGTGGCATATTCAATAGTCCGATACAAGGCATTTGATATAGAAACAGTCATCCACAAGACGATAATGTGGCTGGTTACCTTTTCTTTCATAATTATCCCTATTTTCCTTTTCTATAAGTGGATTTTCCCTCAAATAAGAGAATCTAATGCCCTGCAGGCCTGGTTCTGGAGTTTGAGTTTACTGCTGGCTGCCTTTTACCTGCGCGCCATCCAGCCAAAAATAGACCATCTCTTTCAGCGCAGGCGCTCTAATCTTGAGGAAATTGCCCACCGCTTTGCTGAGGACCTGGTGCAGTTAAAAGGTTTGAGCCAGCTTATCCCGCGCCTTGAGGATGTCCTTTCCGAGACCTTATATTCCCAGCAGGTAAGCATCTTTATTTACGATGAAAAAACAGGAACTTATAAATTAAAAAACAGGCTCAAAAAATCTGATGCCATCGCCGAACTAAAGGCGGATAACGCCTTCCTGATATGGCTAAGCAAGAATAATAAGTTAGCCTATAAAGAGTTTGCGGACATTGATCCTGCTTACGCATTGATGAAGGAGAAGGCCGAAGATTATTTTAATACTACCGGCTCAACGGTGGTTATTCCGTTAGTGCTGAACGAAAAACTATTGGGCATAATCAACTTAGGCCGGAAATCTAACCTCAGGCCTTACAGCGCAATGGATTTTTACTTCTTGAATACCCTGAAAAATCAATCCGCCATTGCTATATCCAATTCTTTGCTTTATGAAAATATGGAAGACCAGGTCAGGCAGAGGACAAAAGAATTGCTCCAGGCGCAAAAACAACTCATACAGGTAGAGAAATTAGCCACGGTAGGAACCCTTGCCGGAGGCGTGGCCCATGAAATAAATAATCCCTTAACCGCGATATTAACCAACGTGCAGATGCTTTTAGCGCTTGGCAATACATTGGATGCCGATTCCCAGGAATCGCTTCAATTAATTGAAGAAGCGACAAAACGTTGCCGGACAATAGTGCAAAAATTAATGACTTATGCCAAAAAACCCTTAGAGCCGGCAGAATTAACTAAAATAAATTTATTAAATGTAGTAAACAATGTAGTTACTTTTCTGGGTTATCAATTAGAGCAGGAAAATATCAAGCTGGTTAGCGAAGGGCAGGAAGATAAATACTGGGTTATAGGCGATAAAAACGAGTTAGAGCAGGTTTTGACCAATCTAATCTTAAACGCAAAAGATGCCATGAATAATATTAAAAAAGGAGGCGCTGTTTATATAACTGTTTCAAGAGCCCAGGATTGGATAATCCTTGAGGTTAGAGACGAAGGCTGCGGCATACCCCAAGAGATAATCTCAAAAATATTTGACCCCTTCTTTTCCACCAAGGATGTGGGTAAAGGCACCGGCCTGGGGCTATCCATATGCCAGTCAATAATCGAGAAGCATAATGGCTTAATTAGCGTTCATTCTGAAGTGAATAAGGGCTCTGTATTTACAGTGAAACTACCCAAGGTAAGGGAAATGAGCCAGGTTGCAGCTTTTATGAATGGAGAAAGTAGGGGGGAATTCTAATGAAGCAGAAGAAGATTCTGGTAATAGATGACGAGGAACTCATAATCAGGTCTCTATCTAAACTTCTTGAGAAAAATGGATATACTGTTTTTGTGGCAAAGAACGGCCAGGATGCGTTAGTGATGGTTGAAGAAGAGAGATTTGATTTGATAATCGCCGATATCAGAATGCCGGGAATGAACGGGGTTGAGGCCATGCATTCAATAAACGAAAGTTTAGAAAAACAAAACATTAAAAATACGCCGGTTATATTCATTACCGGTTACGCGGATGAAAAGATTGAGAAAATGGCTGAGGCATTTAATCCGCTAGCCTATATTTATAAGCCCTTTGATATAAGCGAGTTGGTGGAGAAGGTAAAAAATACTTTAGGGTAAAGGAATAGATGGTGAATTCTGTTTTAGAAACAGGCAAAAAAGAAATTTCCCTGAGGACTATGGTGAAGCATTATTTGAAGAGGGCCCGGGAAATTGAATCTTATTTAGCGAAAAACCCTAATGAGTGGGGAAAATTTCAGAGTGAATTCAATGCTGAACTAAACGGTGTTTTTCGTAATATAATGAATTTTGAGAAGGAAAATTTAATCAATGGCCGCGATGATAGAGTGTATAAACTTAGGCGACTTTTTGTTAATAGGTTTAGAGAAATTTTTGTTAGGGGAGACTATATTGATTGGAGTTTACGTAAACCTTTTGGTTATGCCGGAGATTTTAAAATTATAGATGATATTTATCAAAACAATCCGGCCACGGCAGGGTTCGCCCGACTTTTCGATAACTATTTTCAAATGTCTACCATTTCGGTTGCGGTGAGGAACCGTAAGGAGGACTTTAAAAGATTGGTTACAAATTTTATTAAGGATAGAGGAAAAGATAAATTAAGGATTATGGACCTCGCCTGCGGACCTTGCAGAGATATAAGAGAACTTATTAGATCGGATAACCTACTATGCGAAAATGTAATATTTGACTGTTATGACAATGATTTAAGAGCCATAGAGTTCTCAAAGGCCTCATTGGCTAACCAGGCAAATGTCAATTTTTTCCAAAAAAACGCGGCGAGAATCGCTCTACATAAAGACGTTAATTCCATGATAGATAAAAAATATGACCTTATTTTTTCCACCGGCCTTTTTGATTACTTTGGCGAAAGAATCGCTATTGCCTTGGTGCAAAATATCAAAAAACTCTTAAAACCAAACGGTATTATGGCTATTTCAAACGTAAGAGACAAATACAGCAATCCATCTGTTCACTTTATGGAGTGGGCAGGAGAATGGAATCTTGTTTACCGCGATGACGATGATTTTAGAAAAATTTTTATTGCTGCCGGATTCAAGGAAAACGAATTAAAGGTTCAGTATGAACAACAGGGAGTAATGGAATATATAATCGCGGCTAATATAAGTAAATTGGAATAGAATGTCCAGGAAGAAATAAAGATGACATTATTTTATCCAATCACTGCTCTGATAAACGCTATAACTAGCACTATAGTATTTATTGTAGTTATCACCAGAAATCCGAAATCCTCACTCAACAGGTCTTTTTGTTATTTCGCGTTTTCTGTGGCGTTCTGGTCTTACTGTTATTTTATATGGCAGGTGTCTGATAACGCCAGTAGCGCCATATTCTGGTGCCGCGCCCTGATGGCCGGAGCAATATTTATCCCATCCTCTTTTTTGCACTTCAGTTTTACGCTTATTGAACAACGCAAAAAATATTTTAAAGCCATTGCATTTTGTTATATAGTCAGCGCGATTTTCCTTCTTTTAAACTTTACCACTCTTTTCATAAAAGATGTGAGGCCGCGCTTATCTTTCCCGTATTGGCCAAGCGCGGGTATCGCCTATACCCCTTTTATCGCGATGTTTATAGCGTCAACAATTTATGCCCACAGCGTAATGTATAAATATTTTAAAAAACTTTCCGGTTATAGGCGTAACCAGATAAAATATATATTTTTAGGCACAGCATTGGGTTTTTTAGGAGGTTCAACAAACTATTTTCTTTGGTATGATATTCCCATACTTCCTATCGGCAACAGCCTTGTCGCGCTCTATGTGCTTATGATTGCCTACGCCATCCTGCGCTATCGCCTTATGGATATCACCCTTGCTATCAGCCGCACCACTATCTTTATCTTAGTTTATACCCCTATCTTAGGTTTACCATTTTTACTGGTAATCGGGCTAAAGGCCTGGCTTATGCAGCGCTTGGGACAATGGTGGTGGGTATCTCCTTTGGTTTTGATGTTTTCCTTAGCCACTATAGGCCCGTTTATCTATATCTTTCTCCAACGTAAAGCCGAAGAAAGGCTGCTTAAAGAACAAAGGCGCTATCAGAATACTTTAATGCAGGCATCGCTGGGTATGACTAGAATCCGCGACCTTAAGAAACTGATAAAGCTCGTTGTGCACATTGTCAGCCGGACGGTGCGCTTAAACTATGCCAGCATCTATCTTTTAGATAGAGAGAATACGCGCTATGCCCTGGAGGCAGTTAGAACGTTTAAAGATAAAGAAAGCAACATTCTGCCTCGGATTGAGCTCGGCACGCCATTAGTTAAATATCTGTCCGAATCAGGAAAACCCCTTGTTTTTGAAGAGATGAAGAGGAGTCGGCAGGATAAACTCAGCCAGGAAATAGAAGCCTTGAAAGAGCAGATGTTCCTGCTCAATGCCTCGGTTATCGTGCCCAGTTTTATCGGAGATAAGCTTTTGGGTTTTATGGTTTTAGGCGATAAGCTTTCAGGTAAAATATATTCTGAGGATGACCTGCGCGTATTTACAGTTTTAGCTAATCATGCAGCATTGGCAATTGAGAACGCCCGTTTTTTTGAAGATGCGAAGGAGATGCAGGAGCAAATCTCCCAGGCCGAGAAGATGGCCACCATCGGAACTATGGCCGACGGCCTGTCTCATCAGATAAATAACCGTTTTTATGCCTTGTCGCTGATTGCCGGAGATACCCTGGATACGGTTAAATTAACCGATATTACAAATTATGCCCCTGAACAAAGAGAACTGCTTAGCCAGATTAAGCACGCCCTGGAGCGGATTCAAAGCAATGTGCTTCAAGGCAGTGAAATAGTAAAAGGGATGCTTAAATATACCCGTAAAGGCGAAGAAGGCTTTCAGGCCGTGCGCCTTGACGATATAATTAATTCTACCCTGGAGATGGTGCAATATAAGATAAAATTAAGCGAAATAGATATCATCAGAGATTATCCTAAAGATACCCCTGCGCTCAATGGCAATTTGACCCAGCTGCAGGAAGTTTTTTTTAACCTGATTGACAACGCCTATGACGCCATAGTCGAACGGCGCGAAGGCTTAAAAGAACAGGGATACCGGGGAAAGATAAGAATCCGTGCGGAAACTCCGGATAGCGGATATTTAAAAATCAAGGTAGAGGACAATGGCCTCGGCGCAAAGGAGCAGGAACTCAAGAAGATGTTTACGCCATTTTTTACTACGAAGATCTCCAGCCGTAAAGGAACAGGCCTCGGCCTTTATGTAATAAAAAAAATAATCACCGCCAATCATTATGGTAAAATAAACTTTGAATCAGCATATAAACAGGGAACAAAATTTATTTTGGAACTGCCGCTTTATGCCGAATGAAGCTACAACTTAGCCAGCGGCGGGGCGGATTGAGGAGGAAACGATGGCTGTAAAATTACTTATTGTTGACGATGAGCAGGATGTGCGGGAGTTCGCATCTAATTTCTTTCGTAAACGAAAGATAGACGTATCTACCGCTTCCAGCGCGGAAGAAGCAATCAAGAAGGTGGCCAGTGAACAGCCGCAGATTGTGTTTTTAGATATAAAGATGGCGGGCACAGACGGCATTGAGGCCTTAAGAAGGATACGTGAGTTGAATAAGCAGATTAAGGTAATTATGATTACCGGAAGAGACGACGATGAGGCAAAGCAAAAAACCAATGAATTAGGCGCCTATGGATTCATTCATAAGCCGCTTGAACTCGACGAATTGGAGAAAATAGTAATGAAGATACTCTGATATTTAAAAGAATGAGAAGAAAGCGCGTTTTAAATTATAAAAAGGAACTCGAGGCTGCAGCAAAATCAATGATTTTGATACATGAGCCGCAGGTTCTGATCAAAATGATTGTGCGCATGATTGTGCAGAGGGTCGGCGTAAAGCATGCCGGGATTTTACTTCATCATAAAGACAAGGATACCTATGTCTTAACTGTCTCCCGGGGGGAAAAAGGGCTTAAGGTGCCGGCAGGTTTTGTGCGTATGGATGCCGATAATCCCCTGATTAGTTTTTTTAGGAAGGGTTATTATAAAAATTTATCCGCTAAGCAAGGCATATTGGAATTTAGAAGCTTACAGCGCCAGATGAAGAATAATGAATTAGATCTAAAGACCTCTCATCTGATTGAAAAGGCCATCTATCAAATGGAGATATTTGAGACCGAAGTTTGTGTCCCCAGCTTTTTCGGAAATGACCTTCTGGGCATATTGCTCCTGGGGGCAAAGCAGGATAACGGCAGATTCAGGCAGGATGAGCTGGATTTTTTTGGCGCCCTGGCATCTGATGTGGCAATGGCCCTGCGCAATGCCCAGCTTTTCAGGGACTTAGAAGATGAACTGCAAAAACGCCGCAGTCTCTTTATCCATACCACCGTTGCCTTAGCGGCTGCGGTTGATGCCAAGGACCATTATACCCACGGACATATCTCGCGGGTTACCAATTATAGCCTGGCAATCGGTGAAAAACTCAGAGAGGGCGGGGATTTTGATGATAATTTTATGGAAAATCTTCATATTGCCAGCCTGCTGCATGATATCGGGAAAATCGGCACACCCGAAAAATTATTAAACAAGACCTCCGAGCTCACCATGGGTGAGAGGAAAATCATGCAGAAGCATGTGCTGGACGGGGTGACTATTCTTCAATCTATCAAAGAGTTAGGCGGCGCGCTTGCCGGCGTCAAATATCATCACGAAAGATATGACGGAAAAGGATACCCTGACGGATTAGAAGGAAAACAAATTCCCCTTCTTGCTTCTATCATTGCGGTTGCTGATACCTTTGATGCCATGACTACCGACCGCCCTTACCGTAAAGCCATGTCTAAGGAAGAAGCGCGTATGGAATTGAAACGTTGTTCCGGCAGCCAATTTGACCCCGAAGTAGTAAGAGCAGCTCTGGAAGGGCTTTAGATAGATGCCCAACCTAAAAGTCTTGCTGCTTTATATTTCCGAAGTTTCCGGCCACCATCGGGCAACCCTTGCCATTGAGAATGCTTTAAAAATATTAAACCCTGAGGTGGAGGTGTTAAACCTTAACGCCTTTAATTATACTAACCCGCTTAGCGAGAAAATAATCAACCGTCTTTATCTGGGTGTGATAAAGCGCACTCCGGGCATCTGGGATTATTTATACGATAACCCTTCCATCGTTAGGCGCACGCATAAAATAAAAGAATTAATCCATAAACATAATTCACCGAAATTAAAAAAGCTTTTTGATGAATTCAGGCCTGATGCGGTGGTTTGTTCTCAGGCGTTTCCCTGCGGTATGGTCGCCGATTTCAAGAAAACATACATTAGCAGGCTTCCGCTCATAGGGGTATTAACCGACTACGCTCCGCATTCCTATTGGCTCTATGATACAATTGATTATTTTATCGTCCCCAGCGAGGATGTTTTAGATAGGTTTATTCAGAAGGGGGTGCCGGCTGAAAAAATTAAGGTCTATGGTATACCGATTGACCCAAAATTTACTCTCAAACATAATAAGCAGGAGCTGGCTGAAGAATTCGCGCTTAACATTGATAAGCCGATTATCCTGGCTATGGGTGGAGGCCAGGGCTTAGGCCCGTTAGTCAAAATAGTCTCTGCCTTTAGAAAGATGAGGTTAGACTCGCAGCTTGTGGTGGTTGCCGGAAGCAATAAAAAATTATACCGCAGATTAAAACGCAAGATTAGGTCCTCCAGGAAGAAAATCTGCCTTTTTGGGTTGATTGCCAATATTGATGAATTAATGGAGATCTCTACCCTGATCATTACCAAGGCCGGAGGCCTGACCACGGCAGAGGCAGTGGCTAAAGGGCTTCCCATGGTAATCGTTAAGCCTCTTCCGGGACAAGAGGAAATCAACACTACTTATTTCTTAAGCAGGGGAGCGGCAGTTAAGATAACCGATGAGAAACTTATGCCCCAGTTTATCCAGGGTTTACTCGCTTCACCCGCAACGCTTAAGGCTATGTCCGATGCAGCGCTTAAGATGAGTAAAGCTGAGGCCAGTTTTGATATTGCCAGACTCATCTTAAGCCAGGCTCAAGCTTACTCTACTTCGTTAACCCGTTAACCCGTTGGTTCGTTTGTTGGTTATATGCTTAACTACATTCTTTATCGTATAGGGGAATTTTTAACCCTGGTTTTGCCTCTTTCAATGAGTTACCTTTTAGCCAGGGTTTTATCCACCTTGCAGTATCTGTTTTCAAAGCAGGACAGGATTGCAGTGAGAGGTAATTTAAAAGTGATTTTCCCGGCAATTGAGGAAAGCCGTTTGAAAAAATATACCAAAAGCGTGTTTATCAATTTCGGCCTCTACCTGGCAGACTTTTTTAAATTTAAGCGATTAAATCCCGACTATATTAAAAAAAATGTCATTATTGAAGGAAGGGAATATATTGATACGGCGCTTTCAGAAGGCAGGGGTTTAATTATCGTAAGCGCCCATATCGGAAATTGGGAATTAG
>MHGN01000065.1 GCA_001805575.1 Omnitrophica WOR_2 bacterium RIFCSPHIGHO2_02_FULL_45_21
CCAGGAAGGTTACGAGTGTTTCTTTATGGTTGCGGATTGGCATGGGCTTATGTCGGAGTATGAAAGGCCTCAAGGGCTGAAAGAAAATATTATTGATAATGTCATAGACTGGATTGCCTGCGGGATTTCGCCGGAAAAAGCGCATATTTTTATTCAATCACAGATCAAAGAGCATTTAGAATTACATTTGGTATTTTCAATTATCACGCCCCTGGGCTGGCTTGAGCGAGTCCCTACCTATAAGGAACAGTTGCGCGAAATTACCAATCGTAATTTAAGCACCTACGGCTTCCTGGGATATCCGGTGCTTCAGGCAGCAGACATTCTCTTATACAAAGCAGATTGCGTTCCGGTAGGAGAAGACCAGCTTGCGCATCTGGAATTAACCCGTGAGATTGCCCGCAGATTTAACAGTCTCTATAAAAAAAATATCTTTCCTCAAGCCAAAGAGCTTTTAACTGAGTCAGGGCGTATCCTTGGTATTGACGCAAGAAAGATGAGTAAAAGCTACGATAATTGTATAGCTCTCTCAGATGAGCCAGAGGTAATCACTCGTAAAATCCAGAGTATGTTTACAGATCCATTGAGGATAAAATTAGCCGATCCCGGACATCCAGAAAAATGCAACGTGCATAGCTATTATGCCATTTTTGCGCCGCAAAGAAAAAAAGAGATTGATCAGCTCTGCGCCAAGAGTAAAATCGGATGTACCGATTGCAAAAAGGAATTAGCCGGCATCGTGGTGGAATATTTAGAGCCTATCCGGGAAAAGAGAAGCGCACTGCTTGAAAATAAAAACAGGATATCTGATATACTGGATGAAGGCGCAAAGTATGCTCATACGATAGCGCTTAAGACGATGCAAGAGGTAAAAGACATTATAGGTATATAAGTGAGTATCAAAGTGCCAGAAAATTTTACGGACCACATCTTTGACACCTTGACACTCCTAAGGATATGAGCTACAAGATAAAACTTGATATCTTTGAAGGCCCGCTGGATCTGCTTTTATATTTAGTCAAAAAGGACCATTTAAATATTTATGATATTCCCATCGCCGCAGTTACTGAGCAGTATCTGCAATACATTGAATTGATGCGCTTTCTGGATTTAAATATTGCCGGAGAATTCTTAGTCATGGCATCTACTTTAATCCATATTAAATCCAGGATGCTGCTTCCTCCTGAGCCTATACAGGAAGGCATCCTGCAGGAAGAGGAGGACCCGCGCGCAGAATTAGTCAGAAAACTGCTTGAATACGAGAAGTATAAAGAGGCGGCGGCGCTGCTGCGCCAGAAGGAAGTTAACCGGCAGAATGTTTTTACCCGGGCGCCTATTCAGATGCAGGCGAGCGGCGAGGTCTATTTTGAGGCAAGCCTTTTTGACCTTATTTCTGCTTTCTCAAAAGCCCTGAAAGATATACCGAGAGAGTTATTCTATGAGGTAATCAAGGATGAGTTTACCGTTGAGGAAAAAATTCACGATTTATTGCATCTCTTCCTGAATAAGTCCGCTGTCTGCCTCTCTGAGTTATTTGCTCTGGCAAAAAATAAACTTGAGTTGGTAGTGACATTTCTGGCGGTGCTTGAGCTTATCCGCCTCAAAGAGATAATAATAGCCCAGAAAGAAACATTTGGAGAAGTCCAGGTGATGCGTAATCAGGAAAGGATTACCGCTAGTGCTTAAAGACTATAGCCCTGTATTAACCAACAATCAGAAAGGCGCTGGATTAACCCCGCGGTTAATAAAAACACAGGAAAGCGATGATGAGCTGGTATTAAATCTTTCGCTTAGGCCGGCGAAGTTATTGGAGTTTATCGGCCAGAAGGAATTGGTAGAAAATTTAAAGATTGCCCTTACCGCCGCCAGGCAGAGAAAAGAGCCCCTGGAGCACATTCTCTTTGACGGGCCGCCCGGGCTTGGCAAGACCTCGCTCGCTCACATTATTGCCCATGAGATGTGCGGAAAGATTACCGCAACCTCAGGCCCGGCAATTGAGCGCGCGGGGGATTTGATCGGAATATTAACTAATCTGGAGAAGGGGGATATATTTTTTATTGATGAGATACACCGCCTTTCCAAGGTAGTTGAGGAATTCCTCTATCCGGCAATGGAAAACTTCCAGATTGATTTTGTGATTGATAAGGGCCCATATGCCAAGACAATAAAATTCAACCTGAAACCATTTACCCTCATTGGCGCAACCACCCGGCAGGGGCTGTTGAGTTCGCCGCTGCGCGGGAGGTTCGGGATGTTTTACCATTTGGATTTTTATATCGTTACAGACCTGGCTAAGATTATCGCTAATTCGGCAAAGGTTTTAAGTGTGGAAGTTGACGCCGAGGGCGCCTCTTGCATTGCCCAACGCGCGCGGGGAACTCCCCGCATTGCCAATCGTCTCCTGCGCAGAGTTCGCGACTATGCCCAGGTTAATAAAATCAAGGTTATTGATTGTCCGACTGCCTCCAGGGCTCTGGATAATTTAGGTATTGATACTATGGGCCTAGACGATGTTGACCGGAAATTTCTCAAGGCGGTTATCGAAAAATATGACGGCGGCCCGGTAGGTATTGAATCCTTAGCCGCAACCTTAAATGAGGAAATAGACACCCTTGCAGACGCTATTGAGCCGTATCTCTTAAAGGCGGGATTTCTTAAACGCACCTCTAGGGGAAGGCAGGTTACAGAGCTTGCCTGCGAACATTTAGGGCTTAAGCCAAAGAAAGAAAAGCAGAAAGAGCTTTTTGGTTGATGTGAAGCTTTTATTGCATACCTGCTGCGCTCCGTGCGTTATTTATCCGCTTGAGGTTTTACGCCAGGATGGTTTTGAGGTGGAGGCATATTTTTACAATCCCAATATCTATCCTGAAGAGGAGTTCTTAAGGCGTAAATCCGCCTTTCTTACTTTAGCAAATTCTCATAAGCTTACGGCTCATATTCCCGCATATAATGAATCCGAGTACAATAATGCTATTGCCAGCCGAGAGAGGCCACAACGTTGCTGCGATTGCTGGAGGCTGCGACTTTTAAAAACTGCTGAATTCGCCAGAGTTAATAATTTTCCTCTCTTTACCACCGCACTTTTAGTCAGTCCGTATCAAGATATTGAAAGCATAAAGAGTATCGCTGATAAAATAGCAAAAGATATAAAGGTGGAATTTCTCTTCAGGGATTTTAGATGTGGTTTCAGGCAGGCGCATAATAAGGCAAGGGCGCAAGGGATATATGCTCAAAAGTATTGCGGTTGTAAATATTCGTTAGATGAAAGTATGATGAGTAAGAAATAATGTTCAGGTTTGATGCTTTAGGAAAAACGTTGATTTTCTTCGCTATTTGCTTTATAGCCGTAGGTTTTTCTTTTACTTTTCTCAATAAAATTCCTTTTCTGGGAAGATTGCCCGGAGATATCTACATCAGCAAAAAGAATTTCACCTTCTATTTTCCTCTTCTAACCAGCCTTTTAATCAGCGCGCTTATCTCGCTTGTCCTGCGGCTATGTTCCAGAAGATAATCTTTGTATTATTCCTGACTATAACCTCTGCAGGGACTCTTTATCCAGCCGAATCCGATAATACCATTCGTGTTGCGATAGTGCAGGATGTTACTTCTTTTTCTCTCAGAGTCAAAGGCCGTTTTGAAGTTTATGATCTTAACGCTAAAAAATTAATTGCTAAGGCAAGTAGTTTAAGAAAACAGGCCGTCAGGATTCTCAATAACAAAATTATTATCCGGGGCATCCCCGGTAGTGTTTCGGCTTTGCAGATTGCGCCTTTAAAAGGAGGCTATGTCTTTATCAATGGCCGGATTTTCAGGGGAAGGATTAATCTAATCGTAAAACCTAACGGCAAAATTTTAGTAGTCAATGAGTCAGGGGTAGAGGATTATCTGCGGGGGATTCTTTGTAATGAAGTTGCTCCCTGGTGGCCAATGGATGCGCTAAAGAGCCAAGCCATTATTGCCCGAAGTTATGGCCTGTATCAGAAACAATTTCCCAAAGACAAGTATTTTGACTTAACCTCTGATATCTATTCGCAGGTTTATGGCGGAAAGTCCTCGGAAAGGTGGCGCACGAATAGGGCGGTGGATTTAACCAGAGGAAGGATTCTTACTTATCAGGGAAAGCTCTTCCCGACTTATTACCACGCTACCTGCGGCGGGCATACCGAAGACGCTTCTAAACTATGGAATGTTGATCTTCTGCCGCTAAAAGGCGTAGTGTGTAATTTTTGTGTTCATTCTCCGCATTATAAGTGGCAGGCAAAAATGTCCCTTCAGGATATAAGCTCTAAATTAATTCTAAAGGGATTTAGGATACAGGAAATCAGCGGAATAGAAATTATCGGCTACGACGGCTCTGGAAGGATTAGCGGGCTTGAAATCAAGAGTCAAGACAAGGGCTTTCCTGTAAGCGCTAAGGACTTTCGCCAGGCATTAGGGCCGAATATAATCCGCAGCGCAAATTTTACCAGCAGAATAGATTCAGGCGCAGTTCATTTTGAAGGTTTGGGCTGGGGCCACGGCGTAGGCCTATGCCAGTGGGGCATGCAGGAGATGGCGCGCGAAGGCTCTAAGTATGAGCAAATTTTAAAATATTATTTCCCGCAATCAGAACTCTCTACGTTTAAATAAAAATTATCCCCGCCCTTCCTAAAAGAAGAGCGGGGATAGAAAGGAAGGGCGGGGTGAAGCTGTCAGGTTTTGATTATTATCTGCCCAAGGAACTTATCGCGCAGGAACCGCTTGCCTGCCGTGACGCTTCGCGCCTACTCGTGGTTGAGCGGAAAACCAGAACTATCAGCCATCGCAGTTTCAAAGATTTGGCTGGCTATTTTAAGCAGCTAGACCTCTTAGTATTGAATAACACTAAGGTAATTCCAGCCAGGTTATTGGGAGTTAAAAAAGATACCCTGGGAAAAGTTGATCTGCTTTTAGCGCAAAGGCTTACGGATAAGAGATTCAAGGTTTTAATCAAGCCGCATTTAAAAATAGGGGGAGAGCTTATTTTTAATGGTCTAAGAGCTCAATTAGTAGAGGATAAAGTGCTGGAGTTTAAAAATGCTTTGCCTGACGAGGTTCTTAAAAAAATAGGCCTTATGCCGCTTCCCCCTTATATAAAAAGGCAGCCGGGAGAGCGAGATAGCCTGCGCTATCAAACGGTCTATGCCAGGAATCCGGGAGCAATTGCCGCACCCACGGCAGGCCTGCATTTTACGAGAGAGCTGATTAAAGAAATAGAAGAAAAGGAAGTAAGGATTGCCCATATAACCCTTCACGTCGGGGTAGGGACCTTTAAGCCGGTAAGGAGTGAGGATATAAGAAACCATATAATGGAGCCGGAGGAGTTTAATATTCCCCAGAAGACAATAAGAGATATTATCACGATAAAGGAGAAGGGAGGCAGGGTATTTGCCGTTGGCACGACCACAACCAGGGCCCTCGAGGCTTCCTCAGAATCGATTTCTAATTATCCAGAATCCAGCATCCAGAATCCAGCATCTAACGGGTGTACCGACCTTTTTATCTACCCCGGCTATAAGTTTAAGCTCGTGGATTGTCTTTTGACTAATTTCCATCTGCCTAAGACAACCCTTTTGATGTTAGTGTGCGCTTTCACCGGAAGAGGCCTGACAATGCAGGCATACCAGGAGGCGATTGAGGAGAAATACAGGTTTTATAGCTATGGTGATGCTATGCTCATTGTATAGAAAAGTGTCAAGGTGTCAGGGCGTCAGGGTGTCGAAGATGTGATTCGTAAAATTTTCCCTGACACTCTGGCACTTATTTATATACCTATAATGTCCTTTACCCTTCTTCATCAAGATAGCAAAACCAAGGCACGGCTGGGCCGGCTTAAAACTGCCCACGGACTAATTCAGACTCCCGCCTTTATGCCGGTGGGAACTCAAGGAACCGTGAAGGCTCTTTCTCCCGGAGAGCTTCTTGAGGCGGAAAGCCAAATAATTTTGGGTAATGCCTATCATCTCTATCTGCGTCCGGGGCTTAAGATAATCAAAAATAGCGGAGGGCTGCATAAATTTATCTCCTGGGATAAGCCGATACTTACCGACAGCGGAGGATACCAGGTATTCAGCCTGGCGGGCTTTCGCAAGCTTAGCGATGAAGGCGTTGAATTCCAGTCGCACCTTGACGGCTCCCGCCACTTTTTAACTCCGGAGAAAGTAATTGAAATAGAGAATATACTGGGCTCAGACATTATGATGCCCTTAGATGAATGTGTGCATTACCCTTGTGCGTATGAAGATGCAAAAATTGCTGTGCATAGGACGATTGATTGGGCAGGGCGCTCTAAAACTGTCACAGGTCACAGGTCACAGGTCACAGAGATCAATCTTAACCTGCGGCGCAAGACCTCTAACATGAGGCCGTTATTATTTGGGATTATACAGGGCGCTACGTATGATGACCTAAGGAAACAATCAGCCGAGCAGACCGTTAAGATTGGTTTTGATGGTTATGCCATAGGTGGATTATCTGTTGGCGAAGATAAGGATTTGCGGTATAATATCATATCTTTTACCTTGCAGTTTTTGCCTGGAGATTTTGCGCGCTATCTTATGGGCATAGGGCTGCCTGAGGATATCGTTGAGGCAGTGAAACTAGGGGTAGACCTTTTTGATTGCGTGATTCCCACTCGCTATGGAAGAAATGGTACCGCTTTTACTTCGGAAGGAAAAGTGGTGATTAGAAATGCCCTTTACGCGGATGACTTATCGCCCTTAGACAAAGATTGCGATTGCTATACCTGTAAAAATTTCAGCCGTTCTTATATAAGGCATCTCTTTAACACCGGGGAAATTTTAGGCCTGCGCTTAGTATCATTTCATAATATTTATTTTTATAACCATTTGTTGAAAGCCATCCGCCAGGCAATAAAAGAAAATAGAATGGAAGAGTTTGACTTAAGCCAAACATATATCTTAGAAAAGAAACCAGAAACCTGCAACCAGAAAACAGATAAAACTTAGTAGAGATTTATGGGTACTTGTGTCCAAATTACAATCGGTCTTGTGAGGGAAAAGTTAGTTTGAGATTCGATTTCAATTTGTCATTGCGAGAAGCGTAGCGGTTGCGAGGCGAAGCCGAAGCAAACTCTGAGCCTGATGAGATTGCCTCGCTTCGCCCGCAATGACGCTAAAATCTGTTATCTCTAATCTCCCGAGCGAAGCGAGAACCTATGCGCGTTGATATCATTACGATTTTTCCCGAGGTTTTTAAACCCTATTTTGAAGAATCGATTATTAGGATTGCCCAAAAAAAAGGAAAATTAAAAATAGGCCTGCATAACCTGCGCGATTATACCTTAGACAAACACAGAAAGGTTGATGACCGGCCTTTTGGCGGCGGCCAGGGGATGCTGATGATGTTAGAGCCGATTTCCAGGGCAGTAGAGGATATTGTGCGTCGTGCGTCAAAAAGACGCAAGACGCAAGACGCAAGACGCAAGACAAAAATTATTCTACTATCACCTCAAGGCAAGACCTTAAATCAAAGATTAGTTGAGAAGCTGGCTAAGTACAAACATTTGATTTTGCTCTGCGGCAGGTATGAAGGAGTGGACGAGCGGGTCGCTGATGAGCTGGTTGATGAGGAAATTTCTATCGGTGATTATGTTCTTAGCGGTGGCGAGCTGGCGGCTATGGTTTTGGTAGACGCAGTTAACCGGCTTATTCCCGGCGTCCTGGGACATAAGGATTCCAGCCGCTTTGAGTCCTTCAGCGATAATCTCCTGGAGTATCCGCAGTATACCCGGCCGGCGGATTTTAGAGGTATGCGCATACCGCAGGTTCTCTTGTCAGGTAATCATAAGAAAATCAAGGAGTGGAGAAGAAAAGAGTCGCTCAGGATAACCGAGAAGAAGAGGCCGGATTTATTAAACGAAGCCCGAACTTACGGAACGAAGTGAAGGTAAGTTCGTTGGCTGTTTTTACCCAGCCCACATTTTTGCAGCCTTAAGCAAACGTTTGTTCAAAAATATGGGCTTGGTTTGATTCGCACTTATAACTTACTCGCACTTCGTGTTCGTAAGTTATCTGCTCATCGAAGGAGGAAAATGATGGATAAAATAAAAATTATGGAAGGTGCTTTAGACAAAAAAATACCGGCATTTAATATCGGCGACACGGTAAAAATTATGACCAAAATTCCCGAGGGGGACAAGGTGCGGCTGCATCCTTTTGAGGGAACGGTTATTGCCAAAAGAGGCAGCGGGGCGCATACTACCTTTACCGTGCGCAAGGTTTCTTTCGGTGAAGGTATTGAGAGGGTTTTCCCCCTCTATTCGCCGGCCATTGACAGCATTAAGCTAGCCCACAGCGGTAAGGTAAAACGCGCCAAGCTTTATTATCTGCGCAATAAAATAGGCAAGGAAACCAAGATTGAATCCGCGCTGGCAGAAATTAAGCCGAAGGTAACTCGTAATCCGTAAAAAGATGCTCTATTACGAACGAAAGTTTTCCTCTAAGGGGTATCGATTGATAGCGGGCGTAGATGAGGCAGGCCGCGGCCCTTTGGCAGGGCCGGTTGTATCCGCAGCGGTTATTTTAAAAACGAGGCGTTTTAAAAACCGCATTGACGATTCAAAACTGCTAACGGCTTTAGAGAGAGAAAATGCCTTCCCGGAGATTAAAGAAAAAGCATATCTGGGCCTAGGCGTTATCAGTGAAAAAATAATTGACAGGATAAATATTTTAGAAGCAACTTCCTTGAGTATGCGGCGGGCAATATCTTTTTTAGGCCTTAAGCCGGATTTTGTTTTAATTGATGGGAATGTGCCTTTAGATATAGGCAGCCCTTTTGAAAATATTATTCATGGCGATGCAAAAAGCCTTTCCATTGCCTGCGCCTCAATAATTGCCAAAGTGACCAGGGATAGGATTATGGAAGGCTATCACAGGAAGTGGCCTGAATATGGTTTCAGAAAGCATAAAGGCTACGGGACGAAAAGCCACTTAGAGGCCTTACGAAAATTCGGCCCTTCTCCTATTCACCGTCTTAGTTTTCATGGGGTTAGGAAAGTATAAAGCACTTTCCTAACCACTGCGAAAATCGTGTAAAGTTATCGCGCGATAAACGATTTTCTTGCTATGAGTAAATATAACCTCAATTTCGGCAAATCTTCAGAGGATAAAGCGCTAAGCTATTTAAGATGGCAGGGCTATAAAATATTAGAGACCAATTATAAAAAGAAGCTTGGTGAAATAGATATAATTGCCAAGGATGACGGCCGCTTCTGTTTTATAGAAGTTAAATCTCGTTCATCGGTAATGTTTGGCCTGCCCAAAGAGGCGGTTGGCAGACATAAGCAGCATAAAATTTCTCAATGCGCAATTGCTTATTTAAAAGAAAGAGGATTACTTAATCAAGGTTGCCGTTTTGATGTCTTGTCAATTCTTGGCAATGGCCAAGATTATAGCCAATTTGAATTAATTAAAGATGCATTTAATTTAGCGGAAAATTATAATTATTAGCGAGAGGAGGCGTTTAAAGTGCTTTCAAATTTAGAGATTGTCCGCAGGATAAAACCGTATCATATAACGAAGATTGCCAAATCCATCGGTATAAAAGAGAAGGAACTGGAATTATACGGTAATTATAAAGCCAAGATAGCTCTTTCTATCTTAGAAAGGATTAAGCACAGGCCATTAGGTAAATATATTTTGGTTACCGCGATAACACCCACGCCCTTAGGTGAAGGAAAGACAGTTACTACTATCGGCTTATCCATGGCTCTAAATCGCATTGGAAAGAAAACCATTGCCTGTATCCGCCAGCCGTCATTGGGCCCTGTTTTCGGGATAAAAGGCGGAGCAGCGGGAGGAGGGTATTCCCAGGTTATCCCGATGGAGGATTTTAACCTGCATTTTACCGGCGATGTCCATGCGCTAGGCCTGGCTAATAATCTGGCCTGCGCTTTCTTAGATAATTCTCTCTTTAAAGGGAATCCTCTTCATATTAATCCTGAAAGCATCACCTTGAGGAGGACGATTGATGTTTCGGATAGATTCTTGCGTAACGTGCGCATTGGCCTTGGGGGCTTGTCCCCCTCTTCGGGGGACAAGGATGACGGTTACCAGAGGGACTCAGGCTTTGATATTACCGTTGCCTCTGAGGTAATGGCTATTTTGGCTCTCACCTCCGGTTTGTCGGATTTACGCAAACGTTTAGGAAGGATGACAGTAGCTGAGGATTCAAATGGCAGGCCGATAACCCTGGAAGATTTGAAAGTAGCCGGGAGCATGTGCGTGCTGCTTAAGGATGCCGTCAAGCCAAATCTCATTCAGACCTTAGAGCATACGCCGGTGATTGTTCATGCCGGGCCTTTTGGCAATATTGCACATGGAAATAGCTCAATCCTGGCTGATGAGATTGCCTTGCGCCTCGGAGATTTTGTAGTTACTGAAGCGGGCTTCGGCGCAGATTTAGGCTTAGAGAAATTTTTTGATATAAAATGCCGTTACTCCGGATTAAAGCCAAATGCCGTGGTGATGGTTTGCACCATACGGGCCCTGAAGATGCATTCAGGCAGGTTCAGAGTGGTTGCCGGCAGGCCCTTAGATAAAGGCTTGCTAAGCGAGGACCTAAGCGCAATTGAAGAAGGTGTCTGCAACTTAGAAAAGCAGATTGAAAACGTAAGGTTATTCGGGATCCCTTGTATTGCGGCCATAAACAGATTTAAGGATGATACCGACAAAGAGATTGCCTTAGTCAGGGAAAAAGCCATCGCGGCGGGAGCTAAGGATTGTTTAGTAAGTGAGGTTTGGGCTCGGGGGAGCAAGGGGGCGATCGGTCTTGCCAGGGCAGTAGTAAGCGCTAGTAATGAAAAAAATAATTTCAAGTTTTTATACTCTCTGAAGATGCCGATTAAGGATAAGATTAGGGCCATCGCCACGCAGGTCTACGGCGCAGAGGATGTTTTCTATGAGCCGCTGGCAGAAGAAAAATTAGCCAGATACACCGAGAGAGGATATGACAGGCTTCCTATATGTATGGCAAAGACCCACCTGTCTTTATCGCATGACCCGAATCTAAAAGGAAGACCGAGGGGGTTTTTGCTGCCCATCCGGGATGTCTTGGCATCAGTAGGGGCGGGTTTTATCTATCCACTCTGTGGTAAGATGCAGACAATGCCGGGGTTGCCTTCAGAGCCGGCGGGTAAGAAGATAGATATTGATAAGAGGGGGAATATTGTGGGGCTCTCATAGCAAATCCAAAAATCAAAATTTTCGTAAGCGGTAATCTCTAAATTGTAATTCAAAGAAAAATTACCGATTACGATTTGCGGCTTTTAATAAATTTTTAGCCAGCGATGTATATGTGGCTTGCGTATTATTGAAATCTTCCTTTAAATCAGGAGAATTTAATGTTATAATCAATCTGCTCCAGATTAAGGACAAAGAATTTATACTTTCGCGGCCAAAACCGCCCCGCCGATGGCTGGGCGGATGGGTTTGGCCGCTCAAGTATTCCGCCAAGCAAGGAACCCCAGGCTTTAGCCTGGGAGGGGCTCCATTTTCCCAAATTGTTCCTTCTGCCGCGGCTGCGTTGATTAATACGGAAAGGAGGTGGTGGTTGTCGGCCATAGCGAAATAGTGGGGGGTCCCTTAGCGCTTCTTTTATTGGAAAAATTCGTTGCGGAACTGTAGATAGGAGGCAAGCAAGATGAATACACTGATTGAAGAATTAAAAAATGACCACGCAGAAATCGTAAAGGTGCTTACTAAAGTCAGGGAGTTAGGCATTGGTTCAAAAGACGGGCAGGATACGCTTTTAGCGGCAAAGGAAGGCCTGCTTGCTCATTTGAAGAAGGAAGATGAGAGGCTTTATCCTTCCCTGCGTAAAGCAGCAGAGAATACCCCAGGCCTAAAATATACCCTGGATATGTTTGCCAAAGATATGGCGCCTGTCTCAAAAAATGCGATTGATTTTTTCGGGAAATATGCAAAAGGCGGCGCGAATATTGAATTCGCAAAGGATTTTGGCGGGCTTGTCGGAGCATTAGGTACGAGAATCCAAAAAGAAGAAAAAATCCTTTATCCTGAATATGAAAAGCTGATGAGATGAAGGGATGAGCTTTAAAGAAAAAATACAAGCCCCCCCAGGGGGACAAGCAAGGAAATTCTTGGTTACTTCAGAAATCGGCCCGCCCAAAGGCATAGAGACGAGAGGGCTTTTAGAGGATGCAGGATTGCTGCGGGACAGGGTGGATGCGATTAATGTTACTGACCTACAGAGTTCAGTAATGCGCCTGGGCTCGCTGAGCGTGAGCATTCAGCTTAAACAAAATGGTTTTGAGCCGGTATATCAGCTGACCTGCCGGGATAGGAACCGCTTAGCTTTGCAGTCCGATGTTTTATCCGCAGCCAGCTTTGGCATTGAGAATATCCTTGTCTTAACCGGAGACCATCCCAAATTAGGCGACCATCCCCAGGCCAAGCCGGTCTTTGATTTGGATTCAGTGCAGCTTATTCAGGTTATTCGGCAGTTAGAGCAGGGTGAAGATATGGCGGGTAAGAAATTGGAAGGACGTAGCCCTAAATTTTGTCTTGGAGCAGTGGTCAATCCAGGGGCCCAGCCGCTTGAGCCGCAAATACTGAAGATGGAGAAGAAAATTGAGGCAGGCGCTGAATTTTTCCAGACCCAGGCAGTCTATGATATAAGGGCCTTCGAGAATTTCTTATCCAAAACAAAGCATTTAAAAACTACGATTATGGCAGGAATTGTTTTGCTAAAATCTGCAGGTATGGCAAAATATATGAATGAGAATGTCGCCGGCATATTTGTTCCGGACAATCTTATTCAGGAGATACAAGGCGCAAAAGACAAACAGGCAAAGTCAATTGAGATTGCCGCGCGCCTGATTAAGGAATTAAAACCGATGGCTCAAGGCATCCACCTTATGCCTATTGGTTGGGATAAATTGGTGCCTAAGGTCTTGGATGCCGCAGGGTTATAGAATCTAACCCCACACTTACCTGTGGGGAATATATAGATACCACCCCGCTACAGCGGGGTGGAGTGTATATGAAAATTGCCGTTAGCGGTAAGGGGGGTTCAGGCAAGACCACCATTGCCGCAGGTTTAATACAGATATTAGTTGAAAAGGGAAAGTCTGTTCTTGCTGTTGACTGCGACCCGGATATAAGTTTAGGCCTGGCTCTGGATTTTCCTGGCTATGCGCAGATTAAGCCTATCTGCGAGATGAAGGAGCTGATTGCCGCGCGTACTGAATCCGGTCCCGCCAAGCCCCAGGGCTTCTTTAAAATCAATCCCAAGGTAGACGACATACCGGAGAAATTTTCTCCCCAGGACAAAGGTATCCGTTTGATTGTAATGGGCAAAGTAGATAAGCCTCAGGGAGGATGCTTGTGCCCGGAGAATACCTTTGTGCGTTCGCTTATCGGGCATCTGGTCTTAAAGAAAGATGAGGTTGTGATTTTGGATATGGTGGCGGGTTCTGAGCATTTAGGCAGGGCAACGGCTAAAGGGGTAGACACATTTTTAATTGTGCTTGAGCCGTCAAAGATGAGTGTTGAGACCGCCAAACACATTCAAGAATTAGCCAAGGGTTTAGGGATATCAAAAATATCTTTTATAGGAAATAAAATTAAAAGCGAATCTGATATGGATTTTCTAAAGGCTTCATTTGAAACAGGTTTAATTGGCAGTATCAGTTTTAGTAAAGCTTTAGAAGAAAAAAGGGGCAGATTTGTCTTTGCTGATAATCTGCATAAAGAATTTTCGGCTATTTACGATAAAATTTCTGCTTATTAAGGGAGGATAAAATGAGCGAGGATAAATTTTCCGGCGACAGCGCAACCAAAGAGATGCGTCAGGTGGCTGAAGATTTAGGCATCCAAACTATCTGGGATAGGGAATTATTGCAGGAGCCGCATTGCGGATTTGGAATCTTGGGTATCTGCTGCAAGAACTGCAATCTTGGCCCCTGCAGGATTGACCCTTTTAATCCCGATGGGCCCAAGCTAGGGGTTTGCGGCGCAGACGCGGATGTGATTTCGGCGCGCAATCTACTTCGCCACATTGCCGCAGGCGCAGGGTGCCACAATGACCACGGCAGAGAAATCACCAATGCCTTTAAGCTTACTGCCCAGGGCAAGGCTCCGGGTTATCAAATCAGCGATGAAGAGAAATTAAAGGTGATGGCGCGGGAATACGGCGTTAAAATAGAAGGAAAACAAATTTTAGAAATTGCTCAAGAATTGGCAGATAAGATTTTCAGCGAATATGGGCAGCAGGAAGGAGAGCTTGCCCTTATCCAGCGCGCGCCCAAGAAACAGAAAGAACTCTGGCGCAAGCTTAAGGTTATGCCGCGGGGTATTGACCGCGAGATAGTTGAGGCCTTAGCCCGCACCAATATGGGTGTGGATAATGATTACCGCTCCCTGATGCGCCAGGGCTTAAGAGTTGCCCTCTGCGATGGCTGGGGAGGTTCAATGCTTGCCACCGACCTTTCAGATATCCTCTTTCACTCGCCGCGTCCGCTTGCCGCACGGGCAAATCTGGGGGTTTTGAAAGAGAATGAGGTAAATATTCTGGTCCACGGCCATGTGCCGGTGCTCTCGGATATGATTGCCCAGGCCGCCGGTGATCAGGAGTTAATAAAATTAGCCAAAGAAAAAGGGGCAGAGGGTATTACTATCGCGGGTATTTGCTGCACCGCGCTGGAGGTTTTGATTCGCAGAGGAGTCCCTGTTGCCGGTAATTTCCTGCAGCAGGAATTGGCTCTGATTACCGGAGCAGTGGAGATGTTGATTGTGGACTTACAGTGCGTCCTGCCCTCTCTCCCGAATATTGCCAGTTGTTTCCATACCAAGATAGTCTCAACCAATCCCAGGGCGCATTTTCCCGGAACCGAATACATTGAGTTTGAAGAAGAAAAGGGCTATGAGATTGCCAAAAAAATTATCCGTATGGCGATTGAGAATTTTCCCAACCGCAACAAAGCCAAGGTGCACATCCCTAAGTCAACTGAGGATTTGGTTCCCGGATTTACCACGGAGTATGTCTTTGATATGTTAGGCGGAAAGACCCGCTTTACCTACAGGCCGCTGAATGACGGGATTATTATGGGAAGGATCCGCGGCATAGCCGCTGTGGTTGGATGCGATAATCCCAAGATGCAAAGCGGAGAAACCCATATCAAGTTGGTTAAGGAACTGCTTAAAAACGATGTTTTGGTGGTGCAGACAGGATGCGCCGCCACTGCCTGCGCCAAGGAGGGCCTGCTTACTCCGGAGGCAGCATTTAAATATGCCGGCAAGGGTTTACAAGAGATTTGCGAGGCAGT
>MHGN01000066.1 GCA_001805575.1 Omnitrophica WOR_2 bacterium RIFCSPHIGHO2_02_FULL_45_21
TTGCGCCTGGGCGGGGAGGGCAGAAAGAAAAAGAGCAAGAAAAAGAAAATTTGTTTTCATACAATGAGCCGACGCAGAAGCTGGAGGATAATATTGACGAAAAGGCCAGCCATCAGGTCATCCCCCATAACTCCAATGCCCCCTTTAAGTTTATCAATCTTGCAGATGGGATACGGCTTAAGCCCGTCCATAATCCGAAAAAGAATAAAACCCAGCAGGCCAAAACTCAAGGAATAAGGCAGAAACAATAAACCCGCGAGCATTCCGTTAAAATCATCAATTACAATCTCGCGGGCATCCTTACTCCTGAAAAGCTCCTCTGCCTTATCGGTGATTAGAAAACCTAAACTCGTGATTATTAAAACAGAACTCAAATGCGCGGCGGTATTGCCGCGAATAAAAAAAATATAGGCAAAAAAAGCTGCTAATGAGGCCAGGGTGCCCGGTAAAAATTTGCTGTAACCGAGATAGAAAACACTACTTAACAGCTTAATCAAGTTAAACCCCGCCCTTGTGCACAAGCCCCGCTCCTGCGAGCAGTGACAGGGGGTGAAACTACTTGTAGTGAACGAAGCCAAACTACCTCTGCCCATTTTTTAAGCCTAAGAAAAGCTGGCGGTTAGACCAGATATACGATATGCCTGAAATAAGGGTGAGCGCTACCGTAGAAAGCATGCTCAAATCAATAATGCTGCCTATTCTCTTATCAAAAACAGGACTCCAGGAAAAATAGGTCTTCATTACGTCTTTAAAAACGAGCGAAGCCAGGATAATAATGATCGCGGCCATCTGGGAAACGGTCTTATGCTTTCCGCTTTTAGAGGCGGCAATAACCACGCCTTTGGAGAAAGCAAAAAGCCGCAAGGAGGTTATCAGGAGTTCGCGCCCGATAATCACGATTACGCACCAGGCAGGGATAAGCTGCAGCTGGATAAAACTCAAAAAAGCAGCCAAGACCAGAATCTTGTCCGCTATAGGATCCATAATCCTGCCGAAATCAGTGATAAGATTCCTGGACTTGGCAATCATTCCGTCAAATAAGTCAGTAAGGGCGGCGGCTACAAAAATAACCAAGGCCAGGCCTTTGGAAGTTAAACCCTTAGAGAAGATAAAAAACATAAAAACAAAAGTAAGGATTATCCGTGAAACGGTGAGTTTATTGGGTAGGTTCATCTATTCGTAACTCGTAACTAACTAAAAGTTAAAGTTAAGGTTTGTTTTCTATGACTCAGCATTAACCTTTTGTATTACACTATCTCCCCTACCAAATCATATTCGTAGGTAGCGGTAATCCTGGCCTTGACGAATGTGCCGGATTCTAAATGTTGAGCCGTCTTAACATAGACTAAGCCGTCAACCTCAGGCGCATCAATGCTAAGACGGCCAAGATAGGTCCCATCTGAATCTTGTTCGTCAATCAAAACCTCTAGTTCCTGAGCTAAAAATTTCTGATTTAACCTGTTAGATATCTCTTGCTGAGCCTGCATAATGGCATCAAAGCGCTCTTCTTTAATTTTATCCGGCACAGGATTGGAATATTCAAAAGCGGCAGTGCCTTCCTCTCTTGAATATCTAAAAACACCCAGACGTTCAAATTGCTGCTCTTTGACAAAAGAAAGAAGCTCGCTAAACTCCTTATCCGTCTCTTGGGGAAAACCCACGAGCAAAGAAGTGCGGATGGCCACTCCGGGAATTCTTTTGCGCAAGGAGGAAAGAAGCTTGATTATTTTTTTCTTATCGGTTGGCCGGCGCATTGCTTTTAAGATGCGGTTATTGATATGTTGTAATGGCAAATCCACATATTTACAAATTCTTGACTCATCGGCTATCAAACGCATCAATCCGTCCGTCAAATGCCGCGGATGCAGATAGAGAATCCTTAACCAGCGGACATTCTTAAGCGAAGCGCTTATTTTACGCAGCAGTGTAGTAAACTCTAATTTTTTGTAGATGTCTAAGCCGTAGGCGCTGGTATCCTGTCCGATAATATTAATCTCTTGCTTGCCTGCCTTATCCATAGTGCGCACTTCTTCTAATATTGATTCCATTGTGCGGCTTTGAAGACGGCCCTTAATCTTAGGAATGACGCAGAAGCTACAGCTATGGTTACAACCCTCAGAAATCTTTAGATAAGCAAAATGCCGGGGCGTCAGCGGGAAACTTTCATTATTCTCGTTACCTAAAGCCATCCTTCCCACAAAGGCATCTACCTCTTTAAGATGGACCTTGAGCTCTTCTTTATAACGTTGAACCAGGCATCCGGCAACAATCACTTTCTGCAGGCGGCCCTCTTTTTTTAAGTCAATGAGGCCTAAGATTGCGTCAATGGATTCTTTCTTTGCCTGCTCAATAAAAGAACAGGTATTCACCAGGCCTATCTCGGCATCCTGGATATCCACAATCTGATAACCCTTTCTGCTAAGGTATCCCAGAAGATTTTGCGAATCTACCAGATTCCGCGGACAGCCTAAGCTCAAAATTCCCACTTTATTGGCTTTACTTTTATTCATCTTGCTCTTTTAGATGCGGCTGGCTAAGGTTTTAAGGGTTAATCTTGAGCCCTTGGCGGTTGATAAGTATATTTTTAAGCTGTTGATTTTTCCTGCCTAAAGAAGAAAATAGCTTACCGTCAACTTCAAGCGCTATGGCTGCGGCGTTGCCTACGAAGAGCTCAATATTGTCTTTTGCTCTCCAGCTCTCGGCATTACCTTTACGCAAGAGGCCCTGATAAATCGTGCGGCCGTCAACTTTAACTTTGATAAAGCTTTCCTCTTTGGCGCGGATTACCAAGGTGATTTCTTTTAGTTTTGATTCTTGGGGGGGAAGAGTTAAAGAAGAGGCGGAATGAGCAGGGGTTTTTGAGGAGGCAGGCCCCGGCGTGGTTTGTGTTTTAGAAGGCCTCTTTGGGCTTAGAGGAACCTCTGGCTTGTGGACAGCGGGCTTGCTGACGCGGGAAAGTTTTTTCATTACCATTATACATCCCCTCAAAACTAAGAGCATAAAAAACGCGCCCGCGACAACCGAGAGGACGGCTAAAATTATTTTCTTTTTTTCCATGATAAAACTAACCAAGGAATTTTTAATGCCTTTTAGCTGCTTGTGCCCCTCGGGGTACTTAAGGGATTCTTTTGCATCTGGCCTCATCGGGCCTGCCCCCCGAGGGGGGCCTGGCTTAAGGAGATGCTTTGCGGCAGTTGTAAGAGGATATTCTTTTGAAAATTCCTTCCAGTCAACTCGCAAGAAACGGCAGTAGATCTTCAGGAACCCCTTTAAATACACAGGGTCAATATTATCTAAGCGGCCTTCTCCTTCCAGGGCCCTGAGTACCGCAGGAGATATCTTGGTATTCTTGCTTACTTCAGCTATAGAATATCCATTTTCTTCGCGAACGCTCTTTAAGTATGCGCCGGCATTCTGCATAGTCACTCTTTTACCTCGTCTCTTTCAACCTCTTCCTGGATAAATCCGTGTTCACTCAACCAGGAGTCCCGGTCAATGAGTATCTTGCGTGGCTTACTTCCCTGGAACGAGCCCACAATACCTTCCTGCTCCATAGCGTCAATAATTCTTGCGGCTCTGGCATAGCCCAGCATCAGCCTTCTTTGTAAGATGGAGACCGACGCCTGATTGCTCTCTAATATCAAACGCACTGCCTGATCAAACAATTCGTCTTTTTCTCTTTCAGAAAGATTCAATGCCCTTGCCTGTTCTTTGAGAATTTCTTCCTCAAAAACCGGCTCTGCCTGACTCTTGATAAATTCAACTACCCTCTCAATCTCGGAGTCTCGTAAAAGCGAGCCCTGGGCGCGAATCAACCTTGACTCCCCCGGGCGCATAAAGAGCATATCGCCTCTTCCTAAAAGCTTATCCGCGCCATTGGCATCCAGCACGGTGCGCGAGTCCACCTTTGAGGCGACCTTAAAAGAAATCCTGGCGGGAAAATTCGCTTTGATCACTCCGGTGATCACGTCAACCGACGGCCGCTGGGTAGCCAGAATCAAATGTATCCCTACTGCCCGCGACAACTGGGCTAAGCGGGTGATGGCATTCTCAATAGTATTGGCGGCAATCGCCATAAGGTCAGCCAATTCATCAATGACCACTATAATATAGGAAAGCTTATCTGGCTCCTTTTGATTATAGGATTCAATGTTGCGGGAGCCTGCCTTTGCCAGAAGCTTATATCTTTCCTCCATTTCGCTGACCACCCAGTTTAAGGCATTAGCAACCTTCCTGGCATCGGTAACTACCGGAGATAAGAGATGCGGCAGTCCGTTATACACCGAGAGCTCAACCATTTTGGGGTCAACCATGAGGAATTTTGCCTCTTCCGGAGTTGCCCGATAAAGTATGGAAAGAATCAGGGAATTTACGCAGACCGTCTTGCCTGAACCGGTGGTCCCGGCAATCAAAAGATGGGGCATCTCAGCTAAATCCGAAACCACGCTCTTACCGGTTATATCTTTGCCTAAAGCCAGGGTGAGCTTACTTTGAGCGTTCTGAAATTCAGGGCTGGATAAAACCTCTTTCAGATAAACCGCGCCGATTGAGCTATTGGGAACTTCTATCCCTACTCGGCTTTTCCCGGGAATCGGCGCCACAATCCTTACTGACTGCGCCTTCATGCTCAAGGCAATATCGTCGCCAAGCGAGACAATCCTCTGCACCTTCACTCCCGGGGCGGGCTCAAGTTCGTAGCGGGTAATCGCCGGGCCGCGCTCAATATTGGTTACCCGCACCGAGACGCCAAAATCCAATAACGTATCCTCTAAGATATGGGCGTTTCCGGTTAAATCCTCCTCAAGCACCTTTCTTGATGCGGACGCGGCAGGGTCATCGAGCAGGCCTAAAGAAGGAAGCTGATAGGCGCCGCTCTTAAGCTGGACTGATTTTGCTTTTACGGCTTTAATCTCCTGAGGCCCCTGATTAAGCTTAAGCTCAATTTTAGATCCGGCTAAGGCCTGCTTCTGGCTGACAGGCAACTCTTCCCCGGCTATGGATACCTCTTGAAGCTTCTCCTTATTTCTCTTCATCAACGGATTCAGGTTTAACCGATTAGAAACTGCAGGACGGCTAAAAAAGATAAAGAGGTTTCTAAGTGGGTTTATTCGGGGAAGCTTGAGCTTTGCCTTTACCGCCTCTGTTATTTTCAGGACAAACCGCGAAAGTAAAAACTCCATTACCAGAACGCAGGACAATAGAGCCAGAGTGATCACAATCACCCAGCCGCCGGTTCCGAAATAGTTAACCAGAAACCGAGAGAAGATAAAACCAATTAAGCCGCCCCGCCGAAAGCATACCTCGCTTTGGCCTGAGGTCATGGCCATTAAACTGCTCAGCGAAAATGCAAGTAACAACAGTCCGGGAAGCCGAAAAGGCAGGAAAAAATTCCTCTCCCTAAATTTACCCAAGCCCCAGGAAAATAGGATCAGAGGCAAAAGATAACTTACCCAGCCAAAAATAAAGAACAAGCCGAAGGAAAATCCTGCCCCAAAGATACGGATGAGATTTTTTGCCGGTGAATTTGCGGGAAAGCTTAAGAAAGACAGATCCTGGGGACTGTAAGAAATCAGACCTAAAAAAATCAGAAGCCCGACAGCAATAAGGATGATGGCTTTAATTTCATTGAGATGGCTGTGATTCATCTAAAAATTTCAGGAGAGAGACGGTGGATCTGCCTGTTTCTTGCTCAGGTTTACCCTGCCCAACTCGTCAATGCCGATGACTTTAACATTTACCTCATCGCCGAGCTTAACCGCATCTTCAACATTCTTGATGAATTTATTGGATAACTCTGAAACATGAATCAGGCCTTCTTTATTCGGCAGGATTTCGCAGAAGGCGCCAAAAGGCATAATCCGTTTTATCTTACCGGCATAAATTTTCCCCACCTCAGGCGCTTCAGTGAGGCCCTTAATTATGTCAATTGCCTTTTGGGATGCCTGGGCATCATTGGATGCCACCAAAACCGAGCCGTCGTCTTCAATATCAATGGAAACCCCTGTGGAATGGATGATTTTCTTGATCGTCTTTCCTCCCGGGCCGATTAGCTCTCCAATCTTTGCGGTATCAATCTTTAGTACGGTGATGCGGGGAGCAAATGCGGAGAGTTCCTGGCGCGGCCGGGCTATGGATAGTTTCATCTTCTCTAAAATCGCCAGCCGCGCCTTCCTGGCATCGCTCAAGGCCTTTTCAATCAAATCAAAATCTATACCGGAAATTTTTAAATCTAACTGAATTGCGGTAATGCCTTCTTCGGTGCCGGCAACTTTAAAATCCATATCTCCAAAATGGTCTTCCAGGCCGTTAATATCCGTAAGCACAATCTGGCGCTTGCCTTCTTTAATCAATCCCAGAGCCACTCCGGCAACCGGACGCCTGATCGGCACTCCGGCATCCATCAGGGATAAAGTTGAGGCGCAGACCGTAGCCATGCTTGATGAACCGTTGGATTCTAATATTTCCGAGACCACCCGAACGGTATAAGGAAATTCTTCCTTCGCCGGCATCACCGGAGAAAGCGACTTCTCAGCCAGGGCCCCGTGGCCGATTTCGCGCCTGCCCGGACCCCTCATCGGCGCTGTCTCGCCAACCGAAAAAGGCGGAAAGCTGTAATGGAGCATAAAGGTCTTGGTAGTCTCGCCTTCTAAGGGCTCTAATCTCTGCTCATCGCTGGCTGTGCCCAGGGTAGTTACGGCTAAACTCTGGGTTTCTCCTCGGGTAAACAGGCCTGAGCCGTGGGTGCGGGGAAGGGTGCCGATCTCGCAGGTTATCGGGCGGATGTCTCCGGGTGAACGGTTATCAATGCGGATTCCTTTCTCAAGGATATAATTGCGCACAATCTGTTTCTCGATTTCCTCCAGACAAAGGCGTACATCCTTGGCTACGTGTCCTTGGAGGGTAAACTTTTCCTCTAATTCTTTTGCCAGGTTAGCTACGGCGTCTTCCCTCTGCTCCTTACCGGATAAAAGACAAATTTCTTTGAGCCTGTTCTCGGACAGCGATTTAACCGAATCAAATAACGCCTGATCAATCTTCTTGAATTCAAGTTGCTGCTTTAGAACGCCGGCTTCTCTGGCAAAGTCATCCTGCATCTTGATCAACTCTCTAATGGTATCAAATCCAAAATGAATGGCTTTTAAAACCAATTCCTCAGAGACCTCTTTGAGCCTAGACTCAAGCATCATCACGCCATCGCGGTTACCCACAACTACTAAATCAAGCGAGCTCTTTTCAATCTCCGCGTAGGTTGGGTTAATCACAAATTGCCCGTCCAGGTAACCTACTCTTACCGCGCCTATCGGCCCGTTAAAAGGGATATCCGAAATAGTTAGCGCGCAAGATGCGCCGTTTACCGCCAGAACGTCCGGGTCGTTCTCTCCGTCACTGGAGAGAACTATGCCAATAAGCTGCACCTCATGGAACATGCCATCGGGAAAAAGCGGCCTGATCGGCCGGTCAATAAGGCGGGCGGTGAGAATCTCGCTTTCTGAAGGCCTTCCTTCGCGTTTAAAGAATCCGCCGGGGATCCTTCCTGCGGCATAGGTCTTCTCCTGATATTCCACCGTCAGAGGAAAAAACCCCAAGGCTTCCTTTGACTGCTTGGACATACAGGCAGTGACTAAGACTACGGTCCCGCCGTAACGCACCACCACCGAGCCGTTTGCCTGCTTGGCAATCTTTCCGCTTTCAATGAACAAATCCTGTTTTCCGCATTTAATACCCGTCTGCTTTTCATTCGTTTTCATTTGTCAGTATCCTATAAGTTATTGACTTTTGCTTTAGCAATAGACATTTTATTTAAAACTCTAAACTTGAAACACTAAACTCTTCCCCTAAAAGCGGTCCTCCTGCCTAATATTAAATAAATGGCGGAAAAATGGAGCCCCTCCCAGGCTAAAGCCTGGGGTTCCTTGCTTGGCGAAATACTTGAGCGGCCAAACCCATCCGCCCAGCCATCGGCGGGGCGGTTTTTGGCCGCGAAAGTATAAACTCAAAACACAAAGCCCAAAACTCAAAATAGAGATCTATTTTTAACATTTAGATTTTGGGTTTTGGATTGCAGCTACTTTCTTAAATTCAATTTCTCAATGATTTCCTGATATTTCTTATTGTCTTCTTTTTTAAGATAATTTAAGAGCCTGCGCCTTTTACTGACAAGGACTAACAGGCCTCTTCGCGAATGGTGGTCTTTCTTATGCAGCTTAAAATGCTCGCCTAACTGGTTGATGCGTTCAGTTAAAAGGGCAACCTGCACCACGGCCGAGCCGGTGTCCTGGGGATGCTCTTTGAAACTTGAGATTATCTTTTGCTTTTTCGTTTTTTCTAATACCAACGTCATTCACCTCCTCGCCTATTAGTGTCTAAGTATACTACACTAAGCGCAAATCGTCAAGCAAAATTGCCTTCGGGCGGAGACTTCTGGAGATTTTGCGCAGACATACTCTCCTATACTCTCAAGGATTTTGGTATGTTTATACGGGAATGTTTATGCGGGGGCGAATTTTCTTCTGCTGTACAAGCTCAATGAATGTCTTAACGTAGGCAGGGTTAAACTGCTCTCCGGAGCATTTCCTTAATTCTCCAACTGCCTCCTCCGATAATAAAGGACTGTTATACCCTCTTCCGGTGGTCATCGCATCAAAAGAATCGGCAATAGCGATAATCTGTGCGCCCCGGGGAATCATATCGCCTGTTAATCCATGCGGATAACCTTTCCCGTCATAGCGTTCATGATGATACAGTACCAGCGGGATAACTTCTTCAAAAAAAGGCAATCCCTCTAAAATCTTGGCTCCTTGCGCCTGATGGCGCTTGACAAATTCAAATTCTTCATCGTTAAGCCTTTCTTTCTTCTGCAGGATTCTATCCGGAAGGCCGATTTTACCTATATCGTGCAGATAGGCCGCTCTGTTGACCACTTCTATTTCATCATTAGGTAAATGTAAACCTTCGGCAAGGGCGGTGGCGTAAAAACTCACCCGCTCGGAATGGCCGGCGGTATAAAGGTCTTTCTCTTCTAAGGCCTTGACCAAAGAATGCATAGCATAGAAATAATTCCGGGCAATTTCTTTTTGTTTACTTTTTAATTCTTCTAAAGCAGACTCTAACTCTTTATTGCGCGCCTGTAAATCCATACTCACGTAGCCCAACTCACCCCTAGGCATAGTCCCTGCCGTAAGAATAGATTCTGATGCCGCAATTATCCTGTCCACTTCAGGATCAAATATTGCCAGAGGGGCTTTTGCATCGGGCGCAATCCGTTTTAATACCGCTTCGCAGGTTAAAACCAAATCCGGATAATTCTTAATGTGTTCTCTGGGAAAGCCAACAGCGGCAATCTTCACTGAAATTTTTATTATTTCTTTATTAATCACAAATTCGCGGCGGGCTAATCTCTCTGCTAAAAGGCATAATGAATTCTCAAACTCACCGAGCTTGATATGGAAAACGCATAAAGAAAAGGCCTCTTCCCCATAACGGGCAAGCAGTGATTTCTTTCCCGCACATTCTTTAATCGTCTGCGAAACCATTTTAATTAAATGAGGCAGCGCCAAAGTGTGCCTCTCGCTTAATTGTGAAAATTCATTGAGATACAGCAGACAAAAGAAATGTTCTGCGGCTTTGGCTTGTTTTTGTAAAACAGACTGCACCTTGAGCTGAAAATATCTCTGGGTATAAAGCTCCGTCAGAGGGTCAATAATCGCCTGAATTTTTAACTTTTCCGATTCAATAACCAAGCTTGTATATTTGTATATCTCAACCGCTGCGTATGAGACCGCGGATAAAAAAATGAGGCTGAATATATCCATCCTGAAATTATAACGCGCCTGAAGGAATATGTAACCCAGCGATATAAAGGATAATAGCGATGGCAAGAGCAATATAGAATAGGCCGGCTTAAGACGGTAGGAAAGAAATCCGCCGGCTAAGCTAAAGAAAAGAAAAATACCGATTCCTAACCAGTAGGGTAATGTTTTAAGCAGGTTTCCCGATAAAAGCATAAGCAAGCTATTGGCATTAATATAAATCCCTGGGATTGAGCCCAGGGGCGTAGGGTGAATGTCGTGGGCGATGTCCGCAGTTATTCCCAGCATAACGATTTTATCCTTAAGCAAATCCGGCTCAATGGGTTGTGAACCTAAGAACTTATAAACGGGAAGGTTAATAAAATCGGATACGCCGGCAGAATAATTTATCGGGATAAGCCCGAAATTATCAACCTGAAATGTCAGCTGCGGAGAAAGAATGACTCTTCCCTGATTACTATCGTAGCGGATACTTTCAAGCGGTATATCCTTAAGCAATGCCAGAATTTTTATCTCCGCTGAAAAATCGTATTCCGGCGCCTGAAGGCTTTTGTTTTTTGTCCTAAATACTGCGCGCATGCTGCGCACCCGTATATCATGTTTAGCCGCTTTTTTATTTACCAAACCAATCGCTTTAGCCGGGGTTGAAAAAATATCCAGCGGCCTTACGAATTCTCCCTCCTCATCAATGTAACCGGCGAGAACGACATTGCCTGCATTTTTAATCACTTCGGCAAGCTGTAAATCTAATGACTCATCACTTGATTTACCCAGAAAGGTAAAATCAAGGAAAATTGCTTTGGGTTGGCAAGAGCTAATCTTGCCTACTAACTCAGCAAAGGCAGAACGCTTCCATGGCCATTGCAGCCCTGCTTCTTTAAGTGAAGCATTATCAATGGCTACCACCAGAATATCATTAATTTCCCGGGGTAATTTTTTTCCGGCGCGGCTTAAGCTTGAAAAGAAATCATTAGTATGTAAGGCGGGGGTTTGTAAAAATCCTAATGGATGGAGAATAAAATTGTAGAAGATAAAAACCACGGCTAGCAAAAAGAAAATCCTGGCCGGTTCTTCATCTTTTATATAGGACATAGAATATAAATTAGCATACCTGGCCTGCGTTTGCAATAAGATTTTCCTTGACAATGGTTATCCTATCTGCAATGATAATAAATTGTGAAAAGGAAATCATTTACCCTGATTGAGATTTTAGTGGGCTTGATTATCATCTCCATCCTGGCTTCTCTCTCCATTGCTTCCTATCGCAAGACCATAGAAATTAATAATGAAAGAATCTGCAATGAAAATCTAAAGGTGCTGCAGAAAGCAATTGATATATATACTCTGGAAAATGACTCCCTTCCAACTACCCTGGCCGAGCTTACTCCAGGGCAGATTTATTTAGCCCATTCTCAAGTAGCGGGCGAAGCAAAAGAAAATCATTTTACCGCTGCTTTAAGAAATCTTCTGGAAATAAAACCAGCTATGGCGCAACAACCTCCCTTAGCAAGATATTACGCCAGCAATAGAAATATATTTCGCTGTCCGGCTACTACCGCTGCTGCTCCTGCTCCCGGTAGTTGCAGCGTAAACACTACCTCTGTTTTTACCTGCAGCTCTTATAGCTTTGATCTTACCGGCGCCACCTTTGATTCTACCACCAAGAGACTCAAAAAAGGAAATATAACTGCCCTTGTTTCCGATAGCAGTAGCAGGCACAGGAAGGGGACGGCGCTGGTAATGCTTGGGATAACGCCGGGAGGAACCGTGGGAAAAGTATCTACTGGTAATATAGTTATCCCTGACTCGCCTGACCAAAGTCAGGGGTCTTAAAAAACAGAAGAAGACTAACTATGCGTAAAATATGTTATTATTGCGGTAAAAAAGCTATTGCCGGCAAGGTAATGACCCGCAAGGGACAGTTCAAGGCAAAGGGCGGCACCGGAAGCAAGGTCTCCCGCAGGAATAACCGTTTAATTCTGCCAAATCTCCAGCGGATCAAAGCCAATATCAATGGCCGAATCCTCCGTATCATTGCCTGCACCAAATGCATCAAGGCCGGGAAGGTCAAGAAGGCCTAACATCCTCTATTTCAAGCTGGAGCTGGTTATTCCCGTTCCAGTTGTCCAAGGAAAGCCGATAGGCAAGATTAACTGCTTGGGCAGAATTTATCAAATCAAAATAGCTTGCCATCCTAAAACCCAGCGCAGGATAGGTAACCTTTCCGTCGCTCACCCAGAATTTTAAGGTATCCCTCCCCATTATGACTGGCTTGGACTTTACTTTAAGATTACTGCTTAAAAAAATCGGCCGGGGATTAGCCTGGCCAAAGGGCTCTAATAAGTTGAGCTGGCGCAGCAACTCAATACTTAAATCCGATAATTCTAGATCCAGATCAATATGCAGGCTGGGCAGTAAATCTTCCGCAAGCAGTCTCTTTAGGGCAATTCTATTTATCTCTTTTCTAAAATGCTCTATCTTATCCTGAGAAACACTTAAACCGCAGGCCCGCTGATGGCCGCCAAAACTCTGCAAATATTCTCTTGCCTCAAATAAAGCCTCGAAGAGATGAAAGCCCTCGATAGAGCGGCCTGAGCCTTTTCCCGTTCCGTCAATTACCGAAATAATGATTGCCGGCCGATGAAACCTTTCAGTAAGTTTTGCCGCCACAATCCCCAGGACCCCGCGATGCCAATTCTCCTGATGCAAGACAATCACTCTTTCCTTGGTAAAGTCCATCTCTGATTCTAATCTGTTTAAGGCTTCATCCATAATCCTGCCCTCAATACGCTGGCGCTCCTGATTCTTTGAATGTAATTCTTTTGCCAGGAGCGCAGCTTCCGGCTCTGAATTGCAGAGTAAGAGCGCAAGCGCGGCCTCGCAAGAACCGAGCCTGCCGCAGGCATTGATGCGGGGAGCCAAAATATAACTTACATACTCGGTATCGATGGCCTTATTTTTGATACCTGAAACCTCAATCAGAGATTTTAATCCTGGACGTTTGGTAGCATTGAGATGTTTAAGGCCCTCTTTAACGATGATGCGGTTTTCACCCACGAGGGGAACCATGTCGGCAATAGTACCTAAGCTAACTATGTCTAACTCTTCCTCTAATAGCGGGTCACCCAGAAGATAACCGGCAACCTTGTAGCTCAAGCCGACACCGGCTAGATCCGCATAAGGATAGCGCGAATCCTTGCGTTTGGGATTGATCACTGCATACGCCGGCGGTAAAGTATCAGAAAGCAGAGAATGATGGTCAATTACAATGGTGTCAATATCTAATTTCTTAAGTTCATCTATTTCTTTAAAATTGGTTATGCCGCAGTCTAAGGTAATCACTAAACTAAAATCATGGCTATGCGCATATTTAACCGCATGCTCGCTTAAACCATAACCTTCTTTGAGCCGGTGCGGAATATAGTGCTGGTGGCTAAGCCCCAGCTTCCTAAAGGCCGGCTTAAGCACAGCTAAAGAGGTCAGGCCATCGGCATCATAGTCAGAGAATAGCAGGACCTTTTCTCCTTTTAGCAATGCCTTTTGAATACGCACTTGCGCTTTATCTATGTCGGGGAGAAGCTCAGCTCTATGCAGCGAGGAGATACCGCAGTGCAAGAATCCTTCTGCCGTCGAGAGCGTGATTATGCCGCGGTTTATGAGCAGCTGGGCTAAAGAAGAAGAAATGCCTAAGCCCGAACTCATTTTTTTCTGCAAAGCAATATCCGCTTTCTTAACCTTCCAGATTTTTTGCATCACATCTTCTCCGGAGCGCTCACCCCTGATAGTTTTAACCCCAGAGCAATAATATTTTTACAGCCTAAAATCAAAGCTAAACGGGCATCCCTCACTCCGCCGTCCTCAACCAGCACCCGCAGGCTATCATAAAAACGATGAAATCTTTCGGCTAATTCCTGCAAGTATGTTGTCAGGCAATAAGGGTCAAGCTGGATTTCGGCAACCCGCAGGCAATTTTCAAACTTAGAAATGGCCTTAAGAAGATTTATTTCCTCTTTTTCCTTAAGTAACGAGAGATCGGCTTCCTGGATTTGACTGGGAGGAACTTTGCTGTTCTTTAGGATACTGGCAATGCGCGCGTGAGCATATTGCACATAATAAACCGGATTTTCCTGCGTCTGCTGTTTAGCCAACTCCAGGTCAAAATCTAAGTGGCTGTCAGTGCGGCGCATCAGGAAGAAAAAACGCGCCGCATCTAAGCCAACCTCATCCAGAACCTGCCGTAAGGTGATATACTCGCCCTTACGAGTAGACATAGAAATCACCTTGCCTGCCCTAAGCAAAGTGGCTAACTGAACGATAATTACATTCAGAGCCTCTTTTTCTTTGCCTAAGGCGAGAAGCGCGGCTTTCAGGCGCAGGATATATCCGTGATGATCAGGCCCCCAGAGATTTATCAGCCAGTCAAATCCCCGCTTGAATTTATCCTGATGATAGGCAATATCCGGCGCCAGATAGGTGTATGAACCGTCTGATTTTACGATTACCCGGTCCTTATCATCTTGGAATTTAGTGGAGCTAAACCAGAGCGCTCCCTCCTGCTCATAGATAAAGCCTTTTTCTTTCAGCAAGGCGATTGCCTTTTCAATCTTGCCTGATTTCTCTAAAGATTTCTGGCTGTACCAGGAGTCAAACTTTACCCCAAAATCATTCAGCTCTTTCCTGATTATTTCTAAAATCCGCCTGACTCCATACTCTTTACAGTATTCTACCGAGGCCGTTGTTTGCTGCGCCTCTAACAACTCTCTTGCCAAAGCAATGATATAATCTCCCTGATAATGGTCATCGGGAAACTCTATTCTTTCACCGCTTAATTCCTCTAAGCGTAAATGGATGGAATTACCCAGGATGTTAATCTGGTTGCCGGCGTCGTTAAGGTAATACTCCCTGGTAACCTCATAACCTGATAATACGAGAACATTGCAAAGGGCATCCCCAACTGCCGCCTGGCGGCCGTGGGCTACGGAGAGCGGGCCCGTAGGATTAGCGCTGACGAATTCAAGCAAAACCTTTTTTGTTTTTTTTGATTTTGAAGCAAAATAATCTTTAGCGTTAATCAGCGCTTGTTTGAGCAGGGAATAAAAATATTCCTTTGAGAAATGAAAATTAACAAAACCCGCGCCGGCAATATCGGTTTTCTCAATAAAATCTTTTAGGCAGGAATTGGGTATCTCTTGGTCTAAGTAAGCGAGTAATTTTTCAGCGGTTTCTTTTGGAGAGGTTTTTAATGCCTGCGCTAATTTTAAAGCCAGAGAGGTGGATATATCGCCAAAGGATTCTTCCTTGGGAATTTCTAAGAAAGGTGGTTTTATCCCGGATACGATACTTTCAGGAAGATTCAATCCTTCGGCGAGCGCCTTTTGAAGAAGCTGATTTAGATAACCTTCTAACTGGGCAAAGAGCATTTTTCTTTGAGGGGAATTTCATAACCGGGGCATCAACCCAGAGTTTTTCTAAATTGTAGAACTCTCTTGACTGACTGTTAAAGATGTGCACCACAATATCAAGGAGGTCTAACAACATCCAGGATGAATCTTCGCCGCCCTCCTGCGCTCTTATCTGTATGCCTTTTTTATCCAGGCCTTCGCGGATGGCATCAACAATGGCCTGGGCGCGGCGTCCGGATGAAGCGGTCATAATAAGAAAAAAATCGCAAAAGTTGCTATGCTTGCGCAGATCAAGAATTTTCAGCCCTTCGGCCTTCTTGCTTAAGGCAAGCTGCGCAGCCAGATACGCTTTTTTGAGTGAATCTATTTTTTCGCGCCTCCCAAGATCTTATACATTCCGGTTGAGCAATCAGGACATTTTCCCTTCATTGCCTTGCGGCCGTTTTTCATGGTTACTTCTTTGGCATCGCTCATTTCCTTCATCGCTTTGCATTTTACGCAGTATCCTTTTTCTGCCATCTTCTCCCTCCTCAAATGAGCCCTTGAAATCAGAGAGGTCAAGGGCTTATGATTATACTAATCTCGTACAAAATTTTTCTTGAAAACTACAAGGTAAAATATTAACATAATACCTGCTAGCTGTCAATTGTTTCTTCTATTTTGCCTATTTTTTCTCCTCAATCTCTCCCACAATCTCCTCAATAAGGTCCTCAAGCGTTACCACTCCCAGAGTTTTTTTATATTCATCAACCACGATTGCCATCTGGATATGTTTAAGCTGAAACTCGCGCAAGAGTTCATTGACCCGCTTGCCAGAAACCACATAATAGGCAGGATGAATCAAATCCGCCAGGACAACTAGGCCTTTGTTGCGCCAGATATAAAGCAGATCCCGCGCATAAATGATACCGATGATATTATCAACGGTCACGTCATAAACCGGGATACGGGCATGGCCTTCTTCAACTAAAATATCTAAGAGCTTTTCCGCATCCGAATTTTTATCTATGGCTATAATTTTTTCCTTGGGCACCATTGCTTCGCTTACCTTAGTATCGCCAAATTCAAATATCCGCTGGAGCATCTTTCGTTCTTCGTCAGAGAGGACCCCTTCTTCTTTGCCAATCTCAATCATCAGTTTCAGCTCTTCTTCGCTGATCAGGGGGGAACGTTTCTCAGGACGCGCGCCAAAAAGCTTGAGGATAAAATTACTCACGCCGATAAAAAAATTTATTAGCGAATCAAATGCCTTGATAAAAACCTCTAAGACAGGCGCGCTAAATAAAGCCGTCTTCTCTGAATAGCGGATGGCTATTGTCTTGGGTATAATCTCACAAATAATCAATACAAACATCGTTACACAAAAAGTAGATATTACTACCCCCCAGCTCGCACCGAATATGTTGACAAATACCACCGTAACTAAACTTGAGATAGCAATATTCACAAAATTATTCCCAATTAATATCGCGGCAACCACCCTATCTAATTTGGCGCTCAGGCGAAAAACCGCACCCGCTCCCCTTGCGCCCTTGTTAAAGAGGTGTCTGGCCCTGATTTTGCTTAAGGCAATTAGAGAGGTTTCGGAAGCGGAGAAAAAGAAGGAAAATATTGCCAATATAATGAGAATTATAAGGACGGGAATGGATAGAAGGATATGCATTGTTAATGCGCTAATGCGGGGATGAACAACTTAGCGATCTGAAAATAGATAATCAGGCCGAATACATCAACTATGCTGGTAGTAACGGGGCCAGCCAGCACCGCGGGGTCAAGGCCGAGCCGTTTAGAAATCAAAGGCAGGCTTATGCCGGTTAGAATGGCTAAAACAACGATTAAGGTCAGGCTTAAACCCACAACTATGGAAAGAGAAATATCATTTTGCAACCAAAAGGCGCGTAAGAATGCTACCGCCCCTACGATAAAACTCATCGCTAAGGAAGCCGTCAGTTCCAAACGCACTACCTTCCTGACATTCTTCCATCTGACATCGCCGGTCGCCAGGCCCCTGATAATCGTAATTGATGTCTGGGCGCCGGCATTACCTCCTGTATCTAAAAGCATGGGGATAAAAAAAGTCAACGCCACCACGGTTCCCAGGGCATGTTCAAAGTTCTTTAAGACTGTTCCGGTAAGAAAGTCAAACATAAGTAAAAATATAAGCCAGCCGACGCGGCGCCTTACTAACTCTCCAACTGTGGTGGTAGCATAGCGGATTTCCTCGCCGCCCTTGGCTTCCATCTTGCCAATCTCATATAATTCTTTGGTGGCTTTCTTGTTAATCAAATCTATGACGTCATCAATAGTGATCAGCCCCAATAATTTATTTTCATCATCAACAACGGGGGCATCTAACAAGTCATACTTGGCGAATCTTTTGGCTACATCTTCTTTCAACATATTGCAGTCAAGCTTAATTGGCTCAACATCAGACATAACATCCTTAATCAGCATATCCGCGGGCGCTGAAATCAACGTCTGCAGGCTCAATCCCCCGATAAGATGATGCTCATCATCAGCTACATAAAGCGAATAAAGATTTGGATATTGGCCGGCTTTACAGCTTTCCTGAAGATGGATGATTGCCTGGCGGGCAGTCATCATCTTTTTTAACTCCACAAACTCGGTGGTCATAATGCTTCCGGCCTGGCCTTCTTTAAAAGTAAGCAGTCTCCTCACGTCATCAACTTCTTCTTTTTTCATTACCGAGAAAAGCTTCTTGACTACTTTCGGTTTCAGGTCTTTAAAAAGCCTCACCCGCTCATCAGGAGCCATTTCATTTAAAATAGGAACAACTTCCTGGTTATCAAGATTATTAAGCAGATACGATTGCTCTTCAAAGCGCAGGTCCTCAAATACCTCAACTGCCTTGCGCGCGCTTAAGAGCCGAAAGATAAGAATCTTTTCCTGCTGGGTGAGTTTGGTCCAGCCTTCGGCCAAATCAATGGAATGGATATTTTTTAAGAGGTCTCTTGCCTGGGCGAATTCTTTTTTCTCTAACAATTCTCTTGCCTCCGGCAAAAAGAGCGCGAAGCTGCTTGGCCTGGATAGAGTTCGTTGCCCATGGTTATTGTGTGTGCGCTGATGATTGAGCTGATTCATTCTAACAAACGGGCAATTTCAGCCTGTTCTTTCTCCTTTTGAGGGCCAATAATGGCTAAACTCAAAGAGCGGCCCTTAAAGATATCCTTGGCTACCCTTAATAAATCATCAATAGTTACTTTGCTTATTTCTTTTAAAATTTCATCCGCGCTTTTTATTTTTCTTACGGCAGTCTCCTGCTCCCCCATCCAGAGCATATGGTCAAGGGTATCTTCTAAACTCATTAAGAGCTGTCCGGTATAGTATTCCTTGGCGCGGGCAAATTCATTCTTGGCTACGGGAGACTTTGTAATTCTGCGAATTTCCTTTAATATCGCGGAAATTGCCGTGAACACCTTGTGGTTATCCACTCCCGCGTGAACAAAGAACGCCCCGCTATCGTTAAAATATCTGGGCTGAGTGGCTATTTCATAGGCCAGCCCCTTCTTGTCCCTGATTTCACTAAAGAGCCGGCTGGACATATTCGCTCCCAAAACAATATGCAGCAGGCCTATCGTATGCCTATCCGGATGCTCTCGCCTATAGGAATGAAACCCCATTGCTAAGTGGCTCTGTTGTGTATCCTTCTGGAAAAACCTGCTGCGCGGCTTATCCTGATTAACGTTTACCTTCTTGAAATTTGTATTTGTTTTGGCCCTGGCTTTAGAGAATATCTTTGCTAAGGCATCAAGCAGTCTTTGGTGTTCTATGTTCCCGCAGACCGAAACCACAATATTAGCCGGATGATAGAACTGACGCTGGAAATCGGCAATCGCGGGCTGTTTTAGGCCGCTTACCGAATCTAAAGTCCCGGCAAGATTCATACCTAAGGGATGCCCGGGCCAGAGCAGTTCATCTAATAGTTCATTCACGTATGCTTGCGGCAGGTCGCGGTACATCTTGATTTCTTCCAAAATTACTGATTTTTCCTTTTTCAGGTCATCATTAGCCAAAAGCGGCTCTAAAACCATATCGGATAAAATATCCAGGGCAAGCATCAGGTGCTTGGAAATAATCTTGGTTAGGTAACAGGTAAACTCTTCTGAGGTAAAACCGTTGAGCGATCCGCCCAGCCCCTCTATGGTTTCCTTAATACTACGCGCCGAATATTTCTTAGTTCCCTTAAAACAAAGATGCTCTAATACATGGGCAATGCCTTTATTGGCTTTTCCCTCATATCTTCCTCCAACGCCGAGCCAGATTCCCACGGATGCGGAATTTCTCTGCGGCATTTTATGGGTGACTAATCTAAGCCCGTTAGCTAACGCGCTTTTTTCGTACATTTAAACCTCCCACAAACCTGCCAACCTTCTTAAGCAAATCTTTTGCCCCGAGATTATCCCGGATTACCTTGATTACTGCGCTTCCCACAATCGCGCCGTCGGCAATCTTAAAAATCTGAGCTATATGTTTGGCGCAAGAAATGCCAAACCCCACACAGAGAGGTTTTTGGGTATATTTTTTTATCTTAAGAATATTTTGCCTTAAGTCCGCGGATAAGTTTTCGCGCGCGCCGGTAACGCCGGTTAAGGAAACATAATAAATAAAGCCGCTGGATACTTTGCTTATGTATTTGAGCCTTTTGATAGAACTGGTAGGCGATAAGAAAAATATGGTTTTCAGGCCTTGTTTTCTGGCTAAAGATACCAGCCAGCTGTCCTCTTCCGGAGGCAGGTCGGCAATTATGATTCCATCCACGCCAGCTTTTACCGCCTCACTGACAAATCTTACCTGGCCATAGGAAAAAATAGGATTGTAATAACCCATAAGGCAAAGCGGGATCTGCGTCTTTTTTCTCAAAGACCTCACTAATGAAAATACAGCCGGCAGATGGACTTTCTTCTTAAGCGCGTAATTAGAGGCCGCCTGAATTATCGGCCCGTCTGCCAGGGGGTCAGAAAAAGGGATGCCTAATTCAATAATGTCTACGCCCCTTCCTTCTAATTCTAAAACCAACTTTTCCGTAGTATTCATATCCGGATAACCGCACGTCAAATACACAAGCAAGGCCTTTTGGCCTTTAGTTCTCAACTCTCTGAATTTTGTATCTATTCGGTTCATATCTATAACTACAGGCTTACGCCTGCAGTATCCTTTTAGACATTCTCCACACGCCTGCCTGCCGGCAGGCGGGTAAGTGTAGAGTTATAATTTAAAATAGTCCCTTACTATATTAATATCCTTATCGCCTCTTCCGGATAGGCATAGGATGGCTGTCTTTTTAAATTTTATTTGCTTAGATAATACTTTAAGATAATACAACGCATGGGCCGGCTCAAGCGCGGGAATAATACCCTCGGCCTCAGAAAGGAGTTTAAAACCTTCCAATGCCTGGCGATCAGTAACCGTTACGTATTGAGCCCGTTTTATCTTTTTGTAATAGCTATGCTCGGGCCCCACACCGGGATAGTCAAGCCCGGCGGCTATTGAATGGGCAATGGCAATCTGGCCATCCTTATCCTGCAGAAGGAAGCTCTTTGAACCGTGCAATACCCCGATTCTTCCTTTATTTAAGCTAGCCGCATATTGGCAGGTATCTAATCCCAATCCGCCTGCTTCAACTCCGATAAATCTCACCTTCTTATCTTTAAAGAAAGCATGAAACAAACCCATAGCATTGCTTCCGCCGCCCACACAGGCAACTAAGTAATCCGGAAGGCGGCCTTCCAATTCCAGAATCTGTTTTCTTGTTTCTCTGCCGATTATACTCTGGAAGTCCCTGACCATCATTGGATAAGGATGGGGGCCGGCCACTGAGCCGATGATATAATGGGTATTTCGGACATTGGTTGCCCAGTCCCTGATTGCCTCATTCATTGCGTCTTTTAAGGTCCTGCTTCCGGATTTTACCGGAATAACCCGCGCCCCTAAGAGTTTCATCCGAAAGACATTTAACTCCTGACGCCGGATATCTTCCTCACCCATAAAGATAGCGCACTCAAGCCCAAAAAGTCTGGCTGCGGTTGCCGTAGCCACGCCATGCTGGCCTGCGCCGGTTTCAGCAATCACCCGGCGCTTACCCATACGAACAGCGAGTAAACCTTGAGCGATGGTATTATTTATTTTATGCGCTCCGGTATGCAAAAGGTCCTCACGTTTAAGGTAAATTTTTAATTTCCCGCCAAAGACCTTAGTTAGATTATCAGCCAGATATAAGGGCGTAGGCCTGCCGCAATAGGAAGCAAGGTGATAGACCAGCTTGTTCTGAAACGACTTATCCCTTTTTGCCTTTTGGTATTCTTTCACCAGTGTATCTAAAGCAGAAATCAACACCTCTGGCACGAACCTCCCGCCAAAACCGTTAAAATGTCCTGTGCTGTCTGGTAGCATAGATTAAGGCCTAATCACGAGGCAATTTTATTGTAGCTGGATAACATCTTGATGCGCTTGAGCATATTCGGGTGGGTGCTCATTACTTCTAACAACCGCTCTGCAAAACCAATGTTCAATCTTTTTGAACTTAAGACGGCCAGCTCATCAGTATCTATCGTTCCTGACCTATCCAAATCTAACTGGCGCAATTCCTTAATTTCATTAAGAGCGCAGGAAGGGTCGTTAACAAAAAAGGCCTTTAGCCCTTCAACCTGCCTTAAACTCTCTTTATCAACCCTAAGCGAACCATAGACTAACTTATACAAAGCTGAAGCCAAATTACTCGGCGCGCATCCCAGAGATAGAGCGCCTCTATCGGCAAAATACTCCCTGATTCTTGAAGCGTAGAGAACCAAAAGATTGGTGATAAAATAAAAAAGCATTGCCGCCATCCCGATAAGCGCTGCGCTATTGCCTTCGCTTCTCTTTTGCGCAGAGCCTCTATAATAAAGGTTGCTCACCGCAATATGATAAAGCACTATCGGTATGACTGAAAGTAAAGTAATGGTCAGCACATCCCTGTTTTTGAGGTGAGAGAGTTCATGAGCCAAAACCGCGCGCAATTCCTCTTCATTTAATAAATTCATAATCCCCCTGGTAACGCATACCCTGCCGTCTGATTTCCATCTGCCAAAGGCAAAGGCATTTGGGATGCCGATATCGGCAATACCTACCCTTGGCATCGGTATCCTGGCTTGGTCAGCTAAGCCTTTAACCATCGCATAGAGCTGAGCATCTTCTTTAGCTGAAACATACTTTATGCGCATCTGCCATTCAATAAGCTTTGGCCCTATCATATACTGGATGAGCATCATTACCAGCGCAATGAATAAATAGGCCCAAAAATTAACGATGCCCAAACGAGCCGCCACCATCACCACAATCCCGTAGACAATGCTAAACAAAATTGCCACTAATAACCACATCCTTAATTTTAACCACAATATTGACATCTCAAATCACCTCCCTTTCATTATAACAAAAACTCGCATAATTTCAAGAAAATCGCCTGATTTCATCCATTGGTTTTCTTTTCTTATCCCGCACAACCTGGGTCTCCGGGTATCCAAGGCTTAAGCATATATCAACCTTTTTATCTTTTGGAATAGCTAATACCCGTTTTACTGCTTTTTCGTCAAACCAGCCAATCCAGCAGGCGCCCAGGCCTTCTTCCTGCGCCTGCAAAATCAGATGTTCACAGGCGATTCCAATATCAATCAGCGCATATTGCATACCCCTGAAATAGCCGCCCAGGCGGCAAAGATACGACGAGCGCTCCGTAACTACCGCAATGATTACCGGCGCCTTCCCGGCAAAAGAATTTAAAGCATAAATTCCGGAAAACGCCTGCGCGGCAAGTTTATTTTTTAATTTCTCATCGTCAACTATAATAAATGACCAGGGCTGGGAATTGCAGGCTGAAGGGGCAAGGCGGGCTGCCTCAAGGCATCTATCCAAAACTTCTCGGGAAATCAGATTGGGCAGGTATTTTCTTACGCTCTGTCTTCTCTTTACTAACTCAAGAAATGTCATTAACTAATTTCACTCGCCTAAAATTATCCTTACCGAGTCCAGAAGAGCCTGGGGGCGCATTTTATGCTTTATCAAACAGGCCTCGGCTCCTAATCTCTTTGCCCTCTCTATCTCTTGCGGAGAATCCCGTATGGTTAAGACTATCACCGGAATGTGCTGGGTCAGCGAATTTTTCTTATAGAGATTAAGGAATTCAAATCCATCGATGTCAGGCATAACCAAGTCCAAAATAATCAAATCTATTTTTTCCTCTTCCAGCTCCTTCAGCCCCTGCCTGCCATCGCCTGCGCTAACGGTTTTATAGCCAGCCCGCTCCAGGAGAGAACCATTGATTTCTCTGGTTAGACGATTATCATCTATAAGCAGTATCTTTTTTGCCATAACAAAAAAGCACCCAGAAAATCCCGGATGCCTTATCTCTTTATAATTGCGGCCGATAAAGGTGAGCTTTTTCTTTTTCGCATCACCTTCTTACCTCTCGTAGCTCTTACTGTTTACCTGCTCAAGGGTAACCTTTATCGGCAGTTTTACTTTCTTTTCGCGCTTTTCCCTTCTTAATTAAAGTATACCTCAAAAATCACTGCTTTTCAAGATATAAAATAGGCCTGTCAACTGCAATTGAAAACTGGACACTTTTCAGGCAATTTCATTTGAAAACTGGACACCCTGTTTTTGGGGTATACTTGGAAGAAAAAGGAGGATTCTAAATATGGCCCAAATACACAAGCAGTTTTCAAATGAACAAGTCAAAGATCTTTTTAAGCGCTACATGGAAAAACAAATTGAACGTGCATATATTCAAGAGCTCTTGGGTATTAAAAAATCCCAGTTCTTTGCCCTTCTAAAAGAATACCGTGATAATCCTGGCGGATTCTCCATTAACTATAGGAGAATTTCGCCTAAACGAATTCCCAAGATTGTTGAAAATAATATCATTAAGGAGCTCCAAATCGATAAAGATGCCATTAAAAATAAAGATATCCCTTTAAAATACTATAACTACTCTTACATCAGAGACCGCTTGGAAAAAGCATATAATCAAACCGTCTCCCTCAACACTATCATTACACGCGCCAAGCTTCATGACTTCTACATCCCGCGCAAAGAACATAAAAAAACGCACGACCGTGAAGTCTTAACCAATTATATCGGAGAACTCATTCAACACGATGCTTCATATCATTTGTGGGCGCCGGCCTCAGGCCAAAAGTGGTGCTTAATCACTTCTTTAGATGACCATAGCCGGTATATTCCTTACGGCAAATTCGAAGAGCATGAATCAAGTTGGGCACATATCCAAGCCTTACAGTCCGTCGTGATTAAGCATGGCTGCTCTTATTCATACTATATTGACTGCCATTCCATTTTTAGATATGTCAGGGGCCGTGACCAGGTGCATCAAAAGCTAGAGAAATTCACTGATGAGGTTGATCCTCAGTGGAAGCAGGTATTGATTGACTGTCACATTAAGCCAATCTATGCTTTATCACCTCAGGCTAAAGGCAAAGTTGAAAGGCCATATCAATGGCTTCAGGACCGGATTATTCGTTCTTGCATCCGCGAAGATGTCAAGACCATTGCTCATGGCCAGCGTGTCTTAAATGCGGAACTAGACCGCTATAACCATAAACAGGTGCATTCGACTACCGGTGAAATCCCTTACTTGCGCTTCCGGAATGCCAAAGAACGGGGTAAATCATTATTCCATCAATTTACTATACCTTTACCTTACCTGACCTATAAAGACATCTTTGCATTTAGAACTACGCGCTTCGTTGATCAATACTGCAAAGTAACGATTAAAAACATGGCCTTTAGGCTCAAAGATGTTGAACCAAGGCAGACTATTAATATCCGCGTCTATCCCTTGAATGATTCTCTTATAGAGCTCAGATTCTGGCTAAAAGGCAAACTTGTTGATACGCAAAGAGTCAAAAAACAAGAACTCGGACTGTCCAGTTTTCAACTGTAAATAGTCCAGTTTTCAAAAGTTCCTAACAGATATAAAATAGGCCGCTTTCCCTTCAACAGTTAGTCAACCTAATGTTACCGTTTCAAACTTCCTGGGGATATAGGCCCTAAAACCCTTGCTCCTTAAATTAAAAGCCAGGGCCTCTGATTGGTCCATATCGCCGTGAACGATAAAAATCTTCTTCAGTTTCCCTTTGCTGCTCAAAACATAATCTGCCAATTCGTTCTTATCCGCATGGGCGCTGAAGGCGTTGATAACTTCAACTTCTGCCTTTAACTCAAAACTTTCGCCGAAGATTCTTACCCTGCGCTGCTTTTCAACAATTCTCCTGCCCAGGGTATTCTTTGCCATATAGCCGACTACCAGGATAGTATTGCGCGGATTTCCGATGTTGTTTCGTAAATGATGCAGGATTCTTCCTGACTCGCACATCCCTGAACTGGAGATAATCAGCATCGGACGTTTATCAAAATTCAGCTTTTTTGACTCTTCGCTATCGCGGATATAGTGGATTGTATTTTGCCTAAGGATATCGGTTCCGCTCTTTAATAATGACTTGGCCTCACGGTCAAAAGATTCGCTATGTTTTAAGAATACATCGGTAATCTTACAGGCCAGGGGGCTGTCCACGAATATGGGAAGGGGTTTAATCTTTTTTTCCTTAAGCAGTTCTCCCAGATAATAGACCACCTCCTGGGTGCGCTCAAGGGCAAAGGAAGGAATAATCACCTTACCCCCTCTTGCCATCGTGCGGTTGACCACTTCAGCTAATTTTAGCTTTGCCGCCTCGAGCGGCCCATGCGTTCTTCCGCCATAGGTGCTTTCAAGGAGCAGATAATCCACATCGTTTAAGGTTTCAGGGTCCTGCAGGAATGGCATATGTTGACGGCCCAAATCAACCGCATAGGCAATCTTTATGCTTTGTCCGCTTTCATTTTTTATGACTTCAAGATAGACTATTGCCGAGCCCAGGATATGGCCGGCATCATAAAAGGTGCAATTGATGCCGCTGGCGAGTTTAAATTTCTTATGGTAATCAACCGCCCTTATTTTCTTTAAGGACTTTTGCGCGTCCTCAATGTTATAGAGCGGCGGCCGGGAGGAAAGTCCTTTACGGACATTTATCTTATTCACAAATTTGATATCTTCTTCCTGTATCCTGGCGCTATCCAAAAGCATCAGCTGACAGATATCCCTGGTAGGCCTGGTAACAAAAATTTTTCCGCCAAAGCCGCTTCTTGTGAGATTCGGTAGGTTCCCGCAGTGGTCAATATGGCTGTGAGACAAAACCGCGGCCTCTAACTTGCCGGGATTAAAGGGAAATTGGGCGTTAACCCGGTAAAAATCCTCGCGGTGCCCCTGGAACAAACCGCAATCAATGATTACCCTTTCGCCATTTGCCTCAAGGAGATGCATTGAGCCGGTAACGGTGCGCACACCTCCGCAAAAAGTAAGTTGAACACTCATATCTTTTTCCGACGAGTAATTTTTCTACTCCGCGGAGCATCCAGCTTTAAGGGCCCTTGGGTATCCCGGGCTTTTGCCCGGGCGGATTCCATTTCCGGGGCATTACCTTCAGCGAGCTGCTTGAACTTTTCCCTGATATCCTTTGCCTTCATCAGAGCGCTGCCGATAAGAAGCGCATTCAGGTTTAACTTTTTACAGCTTTCATAGTCACGATGCGTTTTGATTCCTGATTCTGCCACCAGCACCTTATCCTTAGGCACATACTTTATCAATGCGTTCCTTAATTTGTTATCTATCTCTAGGCTATGCAGATTACGGCTGTTGAGCCCGATAATCTCGGCTCCTTCATCCAGGGAATATTTAAGCTGCTCTAAATTATGCGCCTCCACCAGACAATCCAATTCTAAACGTTTAGCCAAAGAGAGGAACTCTGAAAGCCGTCCGTCTTTTAGAACCTCAGCAATCAAAAGCACGCTATCTGCGCCAAAGAATTTTGACTCGTAGAGCTGATAGGGCTCAAAGATAAAATCTTTTCTTAAGATTGGCAGGTCAACAATTTTGCGCACCTGGTTCAGATAGGAAATTTTCCCCAAGAAATATTTCTCTTCGGTTAAAACCGAGATGGCGCTGGCGCCTGCGTTCTGGTAGAGGCGGGAGATTTGCAGAAGGTCAAAATCTTCTCTCAGCATGCCTGCGCAAGGAGAGGCCTTTTTGAGCTCGGCAATAATATGAAGTTTGCCGCTTACGCTGATACTTGCCTTAAAGGGCCGCCAGATACGCGGCTCTTCCAACTTCAGGCGCAGCTCCTCTTCGGGATAACGGCGCTTTGCCTCTTTAAGCGACTTTTGTTTTTCTAAAAGGACTTCTTTTAAGAAATCTCCTGCCACTATAGATTATTAAATTGAGGTAAATTGCCTGAGTTCTTCTAACTTTCTCAAGGCCCTTCCTGAGTCAATGGACTCTTGGGCTAATTCAATGCCTTGCTTAATTGATTTTGCTTTATCCGCCACATAGATAGCGCAGCCAGAATTAAAAAGCACTATATCTCTCCTGGGCCCTTTAGCTCCCTGCAGTATCTCCTGGGCGATGCGGGCATTGGCCTTTACATCGCCGCCCTCTAAGTCCTTAAGGCGCGCCTTCTTAATTCCGAAGTCTGACGGATGGATACTGTAAAACTTAAGCTTTTTATTTTTTAACTCGCATACCTTCGTTGCGCTAGTCGTAGTAATCTCATCAAGACCGTCTAGGCCGTGAACAACCAAGCCATGCCTTACTCCTAAATTACCCAAGACCTCTGCTAAGACCTTTAATAGTTTTAAATCGTAAACTCCCAATAACTGATGAGTAGCGAATGCCGGATTAGTCAATGGCCCCAGCAGGTTAAAGATAGTGCGCAACCCCAATTCCTTGCGCACGGCGGCCGCGTATTTCATTGCCGGATGCAAATTCGGCGCAAAGAGAAAACCAATACCTATTTTTTTTAGGCACTCTTCTACTTTTTTCTGGTCAATATTAATGTTTATCCCTAATGCCTCTAATAAATCCGCGCTTCCGCAGCGGCTGGAAACAGCACGGTTACCATGCTTTGCCACTACCAGGCCGCAGCCACAAGCAACAAATGCCGAAACGGTTGAGATATTAAAGGTGTGTACTCTATCCGCTCCGGTGCCGCAGGTATCCAAGACCACATCCTCAAATGTATTTATCCTTTTGACAAATTTGCGCATTGCTAATGCCGCGCCGGTAATTTCATCCGCTGTCTCGCCCTTCATCCGCAGAGCCACCAGAAAAGCGGCAATCTGCGCGGGAGTGGTTTTCCCCTGCATTATCTCTTGCATAACCTCCTGCATGCGGGACTGGCCTAAGTCACTTCTTTCGCTTAAAATTGTAATTACTTCTTTAATCATCTGCTTCTCAATGGAGCCCCTCCCAGGCTAAAGCCTAGGGTTCCTTGCTTGGCGAAATACTTGAGCGGCCAAACCCATCCGCCCAGCCATCGGCGGGGCGGTTTTTGGCCGCGAAAGTATAAAAACTGTCCGCGGGACAGATTTTTCTTGCCCTCCGAGAGGAGGTTAATTTAAGTAACCTGATATACTTTCCTATACGCCAAGAAAGTTCCTTAATATATCCTTACCGAATCTGGTCAATATTGACTCAGGATGAAACTGCACGCCAAATAAGGGCTCTTGTTTATGGCTTTGGCTATTCGGTTGCCCACCACTGCCCTCTGGCTTGTGCTCTAAGCCCATAATCTCTTTTTCCTTTGTCCAGGCAGTTATGGATAGACAATCCGGCAAGGACTTTCTTTCCACTAATAGCGAATGATAGCGGGTAGCTTCAAAGGGATTAGGAATGTTTTCAAAGAGCCCTTGGCCATTATGGTATATAAGCGAGGTCTTTCCATGCATCAGCTTTTTAGCAGGAATAATCTTTCCGCCGTAGGCCGCGCCGATACATTGGTGGCCAAGGCACACGCCCAGGATGGGAATTTTACCGGCGAATTCCCTGATTAACTCTTTAGATATTCCGGCATCATCGGGGGTGCCCGGGCCGGGCGAGATAACTATTTTTTCCGGACGCAGCTTCTTAATCTTGCCAATAGTAATCCTGTCATTCCGGAAAACCTTCAAATCCGAACCTAACTCACCCAGATATTGCACCAGGTTATAAGTAAAGGAGTCGTAGTTATCAATCATTAAAATCATTCTTTCTCTCTCCAAATCCTCGCCCCTAATTTTTGTAATTTTAACTCTAAATTTTCATATCCGCGGTCAAGATGATAAATGCGCGATACCGCGGTGCGGCCTTTAGCCACCAGGCCAGCCAAAACTAATGCGGCTGAGGCGCGCAGGTCTGAAGCCATAACCGGCGCACCTGATAGGCCTCTTGCGCCCTGCACAATTGCATGGGGGCCTTCGCGCATAATCTTCGCGCCCATACGGTTAAGCTCTGCCACATGCATAAATCTATCCGATAAATTTTCTCGGTAATAACACTTATGCCGGGGGTAACGCTCATCAATGCCATTACCTGAGCCTGCATATCGGTAGGAAATCCCGGATAAGGCAGAGTAGTGATATTCACCGGCTTTAAGTTCTTGCGCGGCCTCACCCTTAAGCCCCCGTCGGCATCTTCAATTCTGACCCCTGATTCCTCAAGCTTATCTAAAACTGCGCTCAAATGTTCTTTAAATGCTCCTTTAATGAAACAATCACCCTTGGTTATCGCGCAAGCCAATATCAAAGTCCCGGCTTCAATACGGTCAGGGATTATCTGATAATCAGTGCCGTGTAAATGGCGTACCCCTTCAATCTCAATAGAGGGAGTCCCTTGGCCCCTGATTTTCGCGCCCATCTTATTTAAGAAATTTGCCAAATCCACAACTTCCGGCTCACAGGCAGCTGACTCTATCACTGTCCTTCCCTTAGCTAACACTGCCGCCATCATCACATTATCGGTAGCCAGCACCGAAGAGCCAAATGCGCCCCCCAGGTACATACAGGCGCCGCGCAGCTCTCTTGCTTCAGTTACAACGTAACCGCCTTGAATATCAATCTTTGTGCCCAAAGCCCTCAGGCCCTTAAGATGCAAATCAACGGGCCGCACGCCAATAATGCATCCGCCAGGCAAAGAAACCTTTGCTTTCCTGAACCTGCCCAGAAGAGGGCCTAAGACACAGAATGAAGCGCGCATGGTAGAAACTAATTTGTAATCAGCGGCAAGGTTTTTGAGGTTCCTGGCCTCAACCATAACCTGGCCGTTAGAAAATTCCAAGCAAGCTCCCAGAGAACGCAGGATTTTAACCATCGTATTCACGTCTCTTAAGTTGGGAACGTTCTTGATGCGGCAACGTTCATTAGTCAGCAGGCAGGCAGCCAGAAGCGGCAGGACCGCGTTCTTTGCTCCGCTTACCGAGACCGCGCCTTTTAAGGAAACCCCGCCTTCAATGATGAGTTTATCCATATTTTTTAGCTATACGTTGCCCGATGATTACCCTCTCTATCTTATTATAGTCCTTGACTAGATCTATTATCTTGAAATTACCAGTTTTTTCAAAAATGTTTTTTATTTTATCATACTGGCCAAAACCTATTTCCATCAATAGTAAACCGTCTTTTTTGAGCAACCTTGGCGCTTGGCGGATTATGCGGCGATAAAAATCTAAACCGCTGCATCCGCCGTCTAAGGCAATGCGCGGCTCATACTTCAGCTCCTTTTGCAAATGTTCAATGTCTTGAGAACGAATATAGGGAGGATTGGATATGAGCAAATCGTAAGCGGATAGCGGATGCGGAAGAGCGGACAGCAAATCGCTTTGGATAAAATGTATCCTCTCTTCAGCTCCATTTAACCTGGCATTCTGCCGGGCGATTTCCAAAGCCTCGCGAGAAATATCTATAGCGATAATCCGGGCCTTAGCCAGATTTTTGGCTAAGGCTACAGCAATACATCCCGAACCCGTCCCAATATCTAATATCTTAATCTGGCCGCAGACTGACGGCCGGAGACTGGCGGCTGAATTTATTGCTGTTTCTACCAGGATCTCGGTCTCCGGCCGGGGGATAAACACTCGTTTATCCAGCTTAAAAATCAACCCAAAAAATTCTACCTCACCCAGGATGTACTGTAAAGGAAAACCCTCGGAACGCAAAGACAAACAGCGGGATAACTTCTTGAGTACCTTCGCACTAAGAAAAAGGCCTCCGCTGTACAAGCTGCTGCGCGGACAATTTAAAATTGAGCTAAGCAGAATTTCTTTTTCAGTCATTGTACATAATTACGTTGCTGCCAATTGGTGTTTGGCGTCTTCTGCGATGAGGCCGTCGATAAAATCATCGAGCTCGCCATCTAAGATATTTTCTAATTTATGCAGGGTTAGTCCAATGCGGTGGTCAGTAACCCTGCGGTCAGGAAAATTATAAGTCCTAATCTTTTCGCTGCGCTCTGCGCTTCCAATCTGGGCCTTGCGCTCGCAAGAGGTCTTGATCAACTCTTCCTGGCGCATTTTATCCAGAATGCGCGTCCTCAAAACCCGCATAGCTTTATTCTTGTTTTTGAGCTGGGAACGTTCATCCTGGCAGGTAACCACTGTAGCGCTGGGAAGATGGGTAATCCTGACTGCCGAATCTGTAGTATTAACCGATTGGCCCCCGGGCCCGGAGGACCTGAAGACATCAATCTTTAAATCCTTAGGGTCAATGACCAAATCAATTTCCTGGGCCTCGGCCATCACGGCAATCGTTGCGGTTGAGGTATGAATCCTCCCCGAGGCCTCGGTAACCGGAACGCGCTGGACCCGATGCACCCCGGACTCATACTTTAAACGTTTATACGCGCCTTTGCCCCTGACTGAGAAAATAATCTCTTTGAAGCCTCCTGCCTCGGCGGGATGTCCTGCCATTACTTCCATAGCCCAATTATGATTCGCAATGTATTTACCATACATGCGAAACAAATCTCCGACAAATATACCTGCCTCGTCTCCGCCGGTGCCGGCACGGATTTCAAGAATCATATCCATCTCTTCATCTTTATCCCCGCGCTGCATCGCCCGGGCTAATTCTTGTTCTGCTTGAACTATTTTTTCCTTGAGCCGGGGGATTTCTTTCCTGACCAATGCCGTAAACTCCGGATCAGAAGAACTCTCATTTTGTAGAAGTACCTCCAATTCAGCCAATTCCCCGGATAACGATTTATAGCGCCGGTATCCTTTGGCCAACTCTTCTATATCAGAGAATTCTTTTACTAATTTCTGATACTGGCCCTTATCCCCAATGAGACCCAGGTCAGCTAACTTTTGCTCAAGCTCTATGTAACGTTTTTCTATCGCTTCTAATCTCTCAAACATTTAATCAGGCCACAACTTATGGAGCGCCTGCCTTCCGGCAGGCAGGTTAGCGAACATAAGTTGTCCGGGCGAATCATTTCCCATACTTCTTCATATACTTATCCACTCTCCCCGCCGAATCCACAAACTTCTGCTTTCCCGTAAAAAAGGGGTGGCATTTTGAACATACCTCAACCCGGGCGCTCGGCTTGGTTGAACGGGTATGAATCACCTCGCCGCAGGCGCAGATAATAGTTGCATCCTGGTATTTAGGATGAATTCCGTCTTTCATTTTTTTGTCTCCTTTTAATGAGCGCAGACTTACGTTCGCCTCACCGCAAAGCGGCGGTTCCGTAAGTTATATCCTCACTTATTGGTTCATACTGTTAAGAAAATCCGCATTTGATTTTGTCTTGGATAATTTCTCAATCAATAGTTCCATGGCTTCCACGTTGTTTGTCTCATTCAAAACTTTGCGTAAAATCCAGACCTTATTCAACTCATCCGGCTTAAGCAGCAATTCTTCATGACGGGTATTTGAGCGCTTGATATCTATTGCCGGATAGATTCTTCTTTGGAATAGATTGCGGTCAAGCTGAATCTCCATATTGCCGGTGCCTTTAAATTCTTCAAAGATTACCTCATCCATACGGCTGCCGGTATCGACCAGAGCGGTTGCGATAATGGTTAAACTTCCGCCTTCATCAATAGCCCTGGCTGCGCCAAAAAAGCGCTTCGGCTTTTGCAGGGCATTTGAATCTACGCCGCCGGAGAGGATCTTGCCGCTATGCGGAACAACGGAGTTATAGGCCCGGGCAAGGCGGGTGATGCTGTCTAATAGCACGACCACATCTTTCTTATGCTCTACCAAACGCCTTGCCTTCTCCAGCACAATTTCCGCAACCTGCACATGGCGCTCGGGCGGCTCGTCAAAGGTTGAAGAAATCACCTCACCCTTTACGCTGCGCTGCATCTCGGTTACCTCTTCCGGGCGCTCATCAATCAAAAGGACAATCAGAATAACATCTGGGCTATTCTGCATAATGGAATTGGCGAGCTTCTGCAGCAGCACGGTCTTACCGCTATATGGCGGCGCTACGATTAAGCCGCGCTGTCCTTTACCTATGGGCGTCAGTAAATTCATTATGCGCATGGAAATCTCTGTCGGGCCTGTCTCTAAGGCATAGCGGTCATGAGGGTAGACCGGAGTAAGATTATCAAAAAGCACCTTTTCTTTAAAATCCTCAGGGTTTTCAAAATTAACCGCTTCAACCTTAAGCAGGGCAAAATATTTTTCTCCTTCTTTGGGTGGGCGGATTTGACCGCTGACCGTATCTCCGGTTCTCAAATCAAATTTACGAATCTGGCTTGGCGAGATATAGATATCGTCCGGGCAGGGAAGATAGTTATAATTCGGCGAGCGTAAAAATCCAAAACCCTCGGGAAGTATCTCTAAAACCCCCTCCCCAAACATCAGCCCTTCCTTTTCTGCCTGGCCCTGCAGAATTTTAAAAATAAGGTCTTGTTTCCTGAGGCCGCTTACACCATTGATATTCAGTTCTTTGGAAAACTTGGTTAATTCTGAAATTTTCATCTCTTTGAGATTTCCTATATCTACTTTTTCCATATTTCCTCCCAAACCTCTTTTACCTGTTTTTCTGTATTTTTAAGCGAACCTCTATTATCAATGACAAAATCAGCCAGACGTATTTTCTTCCTTAAAGGCATCTGCTGTTTTATCCGTTTTCGGATTTGCTCCTTAGTCAGAGATAGGCTTACGCTGGCGCGCTCTAACTGTTGCTTAAGATTGGCTTTGACTGCGAGCAAATAATCGCATTTCTCATCTAAGCCGCTTTCTACTAAAAGAGGAGCATCTATGACTATCACTCTTCTTGACTTATGTTTTTTAAGCTCAGAGAAAATATCTCTCTTAATCAACGGATGGATAATCCGGCAAAGTTTTTTGAGTGCTTGCGGCTGGTCAAAAACAAAACCGGCTAAGGCCTTGCGCGCGGATTTATCTAAGATACGATGCACTATTTTATCCGCATCAATGACATAAGCCCCAAGCTTTCGAAACATCCTGCTCACGGTAGTTTTTCCCGTACCCAGGCTGCCGGTAACACCTATAATCATCTAACCCTTAAATTATTGATAAACTTAATAAAGAATGGAAATATCTGGGAGCACACAATTAGAAAATTTTTGCCGTCTGCTGCGGCTTACGACTCGCTCATTTTAACGCCTTTCGTCTGTCGCCAGCTGCATTCGCTCGTCGTAATTCCTGGCAGACTGTTGGCAAAAATTTTCGTGTGCGAACAGATATTTCCATTGTTTATAGTTAATTCAGTAATTTTTGATACAACTTAATATATTCCCCGGCTGACTTTTTCCATGAAAAATTATAACTAAATGCCTTTTTGACCAATTCCATCCATTTTCTTTTACTTCTATAGGCAGCAATAGCAGATTCCACTGTCTTAACAAAGGCCTCCTTTGTGTACTTTTTAAAGACAAAGCCGTTCTCTTTTGAAACGGTGTCGGCAAGGCCTCCGGTTTTAAAGACAAGCGGCGGCGTCCCATATCGCAAGGCAATCATCTGTCCCAGGCCGCACGGCTCAAAGCGCGAAGGCATAAGAAATATATCCGCACCGGCATAGATTTTATGCGCCAGGGCTTCATCAAATTTTATCTGGGCGCTGAGGTTAGCGGGATACTTTTGAGCGAGCTCAAAAAGAAGATTATGGTATTTGGCGTCGCCTACACCCAAAACTATTATTTGCATCTTGCAATGTCTGAGCAGATCTTCCATACTCTGCGCAATCAAATCCAAACCCTTCTGATGGCTGAGGCGGCTTACCATGCCAAAGAGAGGTATGTCTTCTTGAACCGATAAACGGCATTCTTCCTGGAGCATCTTTTTATTCACGTATTTATCTATAGACGTACTTGCTGAATATGGCTTATAGATATAGGTATCTTTCTGCGGATCCCAGAGTTCATAATCAAGTCCGTTGAGGATGCCGGAAAGGTCTTTCTTTCTCTTATGCAGAACCCCTTCCAGGCCGCAGCCGGATTCTTGCGTCTTGATTTCCCCGGCATATGTCGGGCTTACCGTATTGAGCAAATCGCTAAAAATGACCCCGCCTTTTAAGATATTTACCTTATGGTAAAATTCCAAGCCATCAATGTTAAACAACTGCCGATCCAATCCCAGCTTAGGGAATTCATCCTTATTAAAAACCCCCTGAAAGCTGAGGTTATGGATGGTAAGCAGGGTTTTGATATCCTTATAAAAATCGTCTTTCTGGTATAGAGTTTTTAAATACACCGGAATCAATGCTGTCTGCCAGTCATGGCAGTGGAGAATATCCGGCTTGAAATTTATCTCTTTCAGTAAATCAAGACTCCTGCGGCAATAAAATGAAAATCTCTCAAGATTATCCGTGTAATCTCCTGCTTTATCACCATAGAGCCCATCGCGGTCAAAATATTTATCATTTTTTATCAAATAAACCTGAATATTTTTCCCAAGCGCAGCTAGATCTATATCACTGCTAAAACCTAAGACCTCTGACCTGTGACCTGCGGCTATTTTGTATCGTGGCATTGCCAGCCTTACCTCTACGCCGTGCTTTTCTAAAACCAAAGGAAGCGCTCCAGCTACATCTGCCAAACCTCCGGTCTTGGCAAAAGGCACTATCTCGCTTGCGCACATAAAAACTTTCATTTATTCATTCCCTGAATCTTCTCTGTTTCTCTAGTTGCAGGGTTCCATCTCCAGCCAGTTTATGCCCTTTTTAATATTGACTTTTATGGGTACCGCTAGCGGATAAACGTTTTCCATTTTATCCCTGAGCAGATTTATCAGCGCAGGAGCTTCATCATTGATAACCTCAAAAACCAATTCATCGTGAATCTGCATGATCAGCTTAGACTCAAGCTTCTTTTCTTTCAAGGCGCGGCAGAGATCAACCATTGCCAATTTGATCAGGTCCGCGGCCGAGCCCTGGATAGGAGAATTGACTGCCTGGCGCTCTGCAAAGGACATCAGCGCATTGTTCGAACTGCCTATACCCGGCAGATATCTCCTCCTTCCCAGCAATGTCTGGACATATCCCGAAATTCTAACCTGTTTTATTTGTTTCTCAATAAAATCTTTTACCCCGGGATAGCGTAAGAAGTAACTGTCAATAAAGTTTTGCGCTTCATGCGGTGCAATTTCTAAATCCTTGGCTAAGCCGAAGCTGCTCATACCATAGACAATACCGAAATTTATCCTTTTTGCCGTATCCCGCATCTCCTGCGACAGCGCATCCTGATCAACCTGAAAAATGAGGCTTGCGGTATGGCGATGGATGTCTAAACCATTCTTAAAGGCGGTACGTAAGGCTTCGTCTTCTGAAAAATGCGCCAGGACCCTGAGCTCTATCTGAGAATAATCAGCGCAGATGAGGGAATTTCCTTTTTCGGCAATAAAAGACCTGCGGATCAACCCGGCAATATCTCCCCGCGCCGGGATATTCTGTAAATTTGGGTTATGAGAAGAAATTCTCCCGGTCTCGGTTCCCGCCTGGTCAAAGGTAGCGTGAATTCTACTCGTTTTGGAATTTATAAGCGCAGGCAAACTATCCACGTAGGTATTTTTTAGTTTGGTTAACTGACGGTATTCTAAAATAAGCAGGGGAAGCTTATGTTTACGGGATAACTTTCGCAAAACCTCCTCATCAGTTGACGGCCCGCTCTTCTTCCTCTTAATCACAGGAAGTTTAAGCCTTCCGAAGAGCACATCCTGCAATTGCTTAGGCGAGTTAAGGTTAAACTCCCCTCCTGAATTCAGGGCATAGATCCTGCCCCTTAAATCAATAAGCCTTCTTTCTAAATCTTTGGATAAGTCAGCCAATGCCTTTGTATCTATTTTAACCCCGGCTAACGTCATTGATGCCATAACCTCAACTAAAGGCATCTCTAATTCATAAAAGAGTTTGTCTTGCGAATACTCTTTGAGCTTTTCTTCCAGGATAGGTTTAAGCCTTATCAGCAAGCTTAAGCTTTCTTCCGGACCAAAGGTGTGCGCCGGATATTTCTCTTCTAAATACCGAAAAGCCAATTCCGGCAGGCCGTATTCCGGAAGCGATGAATCCACCAGATATGCTGCCAGCATCGTATCAAAATAGAGCCCCTGAAGATTAATGCTGTTTTTTAACAGCGAGAGCTTTGCTTCTTTTAGGTTATGGCTGATTTTCTTAATCGTTGGCTCTTCTAGCACTATTTGCAGCTGGGGGTCGCTAATGGCCAAAGAATAGAAATCCTCTCCCGAAGATAGATAAATTCTCCGGGTTGTATCTTCGCCCAGCCCCTGCACGCAGAAACGGGGTTCAGTGAGGAAAAAATAAAATTCATTCTCGAGCCTGGCTGACCCGAGGATCTTTTCTTTTAAAGTTATCTTATCCTCTAAAGGTTTTGAGATTATCTTGTTCTTAACTTCCTTTTCAACATTGGCAGGAAGCTTCTTGAGCAGGCTGTTAAATTCTAACTGCTTAAATAAGGTCCACAGCCTATCATAATCAGGTTCTTTACGGCTTAATTTATCCAGATTAAAATCAACGTCAAGTTCATCGCGCAGCTTCAATAAATCATAGCTTAAGCGGATAGCCTCAGTATTATTTTGAATCTCCTCCCGCAGGCCTTCAGATTTAATCTGGCTTGCGTTCTTAATCATATTTTCAACGTTGCCGAATTCTTCAAGCAGCATAAGAGCCGTCTTTTCTCCCACCCCTTTTACCCCGGGAATGTTATCAGCCGCATCTCCGGTAAGCGCAAAGAAATCAGGCAGTTGCTGAGGCTCTAAGCCATACGCACTCCTTACCTGTCCGATGGTATGGAGCATGCCTTCTTTATCCTTTCGGGGGTCAAAGACCTTTATCTTTTCATCAACTAACTGTAAAATATCCTTGTCCGAACTCACGATAAGAACCTCTAAGGATTCCTTTCTTGCCTTTTGCGCGAGGCTAGCGAGCAAATCATCCGCCTCATAGCCCTCTAATTCAGCAATGGCAATGTTATAGGAAGAGACCACCTCCTTAATCAGCGCCATTTGCTGTTTGAGTTCATCAGGCATTGCGGAGCGCTGGCTCTTATATTCCTTATATTTCTTTTGACGGAAGGTCTCCCGGGAAACATCAAAGCAACAGGCGATATAGTCCGGTTTGTCTCTTAAGATTTTATTGAGGATATTGGTAAAGCCCAATACCGCGCCCGTTGGTTGTCCCTGAGAAGTGGTAAAGTGCGGAAGGGCATAAAATGCCCGGTAACACAGCCCGGAGCCGTCAATAAGATAGATTTTTGGGCTAGACATACAAGCTAAGAAAGCATCAGAAGAATATAACCTAAAATTTCATCCGGGATTTTGAAAAATGGGATTTAGAGGAATAAATCTATAGAAGAAGTATCTTTCTTTGCGTTGTTTCAATTAACGTATCTATCTGGTCGTTCTGGGGATCTAAGTGTTTGGCCTTGAGATACATATGCAGCGCTTGGGGATAGTTGCTCTTTTTGACCAGGATTCCTGCCTTTTCAATATAAAATTGCGCCAGCGCCTTGTTATCAGAGGACAGTTTATCTTTAAACTCTGCGGCTTCTTTATCAAGTTGAGCCGCCTGCGCGCCTAAATATTTCTCCCGTATCTCAGGAAAAACTTCTCTAAGCCCAGAGAGTCTATCCTCTGCCTTCCTGCTCATTGATTCTTCCTGAGCGTTGAGAGAAGCAAACTTCAACCAATACTCTGAGGCCTTCTGCAAATTGCCCCTGCCTTCATAGAAGAGAGCTAAATTATAATATGCCTTGCCATAGCTGGGTTCAATAGCCACGGCCCGTAAATAAGCCTCCTCAGCATTCTCTATCTGGCCTAACGTTTCAAAAACAACGCCTAAGTCGTTATAGACAACACAAGAGGCGGGGTCTATCTGCAGGGCCTTTTGATAAAAACTAAGCGCCTCGGCCAGCATGCCTGCTTTTTGAGCCTGATAACCTCTTGAGCGATACTCTAAAGCATTTTCTGTAAGCAGGCCTGCGCAAAAGGCAGGGCTTGCTATTGCGATACATAGATTAATGACTAATAGTTGGGTTATATAAAATGGGTATTTTGTTTCTGGCTGGACCATAAGAATTTTGTACTTGCGTATAGGATAATATATAACCTTGAGATAGTCAAGAGTTTTTTTAATAAGCCCTTTGGGCTTCATTTAAATCAAAGAGGGCATGCTCAGCGCGGGATGGCTGACTTTTTCTAAGAATGGAAGCAGCTCATCTATCGTAGTAGCAGCTGTTTCATCGGCGATTTTATTAATCAGCTCCGGCTCGCCGATTTCCTTCGCCCTTTTGATAAGTTTTTCGCCGAGTAATTCTTTTAATTCTTTGGGCATCCAGACGATCCTTTTCAGGCCGCCGTCAGCAGAGATAAACTTCTTGCTGGTAAGATAAATTTTTCCCACCCCTAAGAATCCAGGGGTCTGCACCCCGCCTCCTACCGAACCGGCCAGAGTAGTAAAGGTCATACCGCAGGGGGTCATCCCCGGGTAATCCCGGTGCACAATCATTATGCCATTTGCCTCAGGGATTAAGGCCAGGATACACTCAAAGCAGCCGCAGGA
>MHGN01000067.1 GCA_001805575.1 Omnitrophica WOR_2 bacterium RIFCSPHIGHO2_02_FULL_45_21
CTCTCTTCGGCTTCTTGGCGTAAACGTTCCCGCACGCTTCTAATGACATATTCCCGAATAGTTTCTCCATGAAGAGCCGCGTAGGCTTTTATCCTTTTATGCTCTTCAGGATATACATCAATACTCAATCTTTCCCGCATCATCTCTGTTTTTGCCATATTTATCACCCCTGATGTTAATATACACTATTTCAGTAAATGTGTCAAGGCACAAATGTTGATTTTGAAAATTTATCATAGGGCCTTTTTTGCAAAGTCAGAATCATCTTTGACCGCCGCAAAAGCCTCTGCCGCAACCTTAACATGATACGGGGCCATCATTATCCTCACGGAAACATATCCACATAATATCTCAACTTAACCAATTATTAACTCAAAACTTTCTTCAATGCTGCGACAAATTTCTTGTTTTCTTTCTCCCTTCCAATAGTTACCCGGATAAAATTATTTAAACCGTACTGCTGCATATCCCTGACAATAACGCCTTCCTTAAGAAGCTTATTAAAAATCTTTAAGCCATCTCGCTTCAAGTCAATCAATATAAAGTTTGCGGCCGAAGGAATGTAATTTATTTTCAATCTATCTAACTCGCCATAGAGATATTTCTTGCCTTCGCGAACTGCCCTTTGCGCCTTTCTGATAAAGACAGTATCATCCAGAGCGGCTAAGGCTGCTTCCTGGGCGAGGGTATTAACGTTAAAAGGCTGGCGCGCGCGCTCCATATACTGGATAAACTCTTCCCTGGCAATACCGTAACCAATCCGCAAACCCGCAAGCCCGTAGATCTTTGAGAACGTGCGCAGAATAATTACGTTCTTGCCCTGTCTGAAATAATTTAAACTTAGCGGAAAATCTTTATTCTCAACAAACTCTAAGTACGCCTGATCAAAAATGGCCACGACGTTCTCGGGCAGGCCGTTAAGAAAATCATCTACCTCTCGCTTAGTTACATATGTCCCCGTGGGATTATTGGGATTAGCAATGAATATGGCTTTTGTCTTAGGGCCTATTCTGTCTTTGATCCTGGCTAAATCATACCTGAAATCCTTTAAAGGAATACACCTAACCGCCCGGCCGTTCTGCAGGGCAATGATTCTATATTCCAGAAAGGTGGTATCGGCAGTGATAATCTCATCATCAGGCTCGCAGAAGGCCTTGATGACGATGTCGATGAGCTCATCCGAGCCGTTGCCGAAAATTAAATTCTCAGGCCTAACCTTTAGTTTCTTACTTAAGCGCTGGCGTAGATAAAAACAAGACCCTTCGGGATAGCGGTTGATCTTGGTTAGAGATTTCTTTATAGCCAAGACTGCCTTTGGGCTTGGGCCGAGGGGATTTTCGTTTGAGGCAAGCTTGATCACCTCTTTAAGGCCTAATTGCCGCTTTACCTCCTCTATGGGCTTACCCGGCTGATAGGGAGTAATTTCTAAAATTTTCCTATTGATCATTTGTCGCTTGATACTTCCTGCCTGCCGGCAGGCAGGGATACCTGATACTTGACGCTGCCATCATTCTATCCTGGGATATGAGCCTAATATCTTGAAAAATTTCGCATAGGCCTCTAATTCTTTAAGCGCCCTGGCTACATTTTTATCCTGAATATGGCCTTCTAAATCCACGAAGAAATAATAATCCCAGGCCTTTTTCTTTGACGGACGGGACTCAATCTTGGTGAGATTGATACGGTATTTCTTAAAAGGAACTAACATATCATGCAGCGCGCCGACCTTATCTTTTATGGAGAAGACCAGCGAAGTCCTGTCATTACCCGTAGGACTAACGCCATCTTTTCCTATTACCAAAAATCTGGTGATGTTGCTGGGCGAATCTTCAATATCCCCGGCGATAATCTTGAGCTTATATACGCTAGCTGCCAATGTTGAGGCAATGCAGGCGGCATTCTTTTGCTTGCGGACAATCTGGGCTGCCTTAGTTGTGCTTGCCACATCAATCAATTCAGCCCCGGGGAAATTCTTCTGCAGCCAGAGCCGGCATTGGGCAAATACCTGGGGATTAGAGTAGATCTTCCCGATTTTGCCTTTCGCGGAATTACTCAAAAGATTGTGTGTTACATTCATCACCACCTGTGAGCAAATCTTTAAATCCGAATCAATAAATATATCTAAGGTATGCGTTACCGCCCCTTCAATGGAATTCTCAACTGGAACTACGCCATAGTCCGCATTTAGGCGCTCAACCTCTTTGAATACGTCGGAAATTGAACCGCAGGACAGATACTCAAGCTGCCGTCCGAATCGTTTGATTGCCGCCAGATGGGTAAAAGTAGCCTCGGGGCCAAGATAAGCGATTCTTAAAGGCCTCTCTAAAGCCAAAGCGCTTGACATTATCTCCCGATAAATTCCCTCAAGCGCGCCTGGGCTAAGCGGGCCGCGGCTTATTTTTTTCAGCTTGGCAATAACCTGCTGTTCCCGCTCCGGGGAATAAATACCTTTACCTAATTTTTTCTTGAGCTTTCGGATTTTAAGGCTAACCTCCAGGCGCTGATTCAGCGCCTCTACTATTCTCGCATCAAAGGCATCAATCTGTTTTCGTAACTTTTCAAGGTTCATGTAATTAATCTCCGGATGTTTTATTCTCCACACTTTCATTCTGTTTATTGCTTAAACTAAGCAACATATTTGCCGGTTCTGAACTTTTAGCTTTGCTTATCGCCCCGCCTGCGGCGGGGTGGCTTCTGGCAAATTCCCCTATCTTAGGCATGTCCTCTAATGAACTCAAACCAAAATATTCTAAGAACTGACGCGTGGTGCCGTATACAAAAGGCCTGCCGGGGACATCTTTTCTGCCGCTAATGCGTATAAGATTTTTCTCGGATAAACTTTTAATCACTCCGTCTACGTTTACGCCTCTTAAGCTTTCAATATCTAAACGGGTGAGCGGCTGTTTATAGGCAATAATGGCCAGGGTCTCCAGGGCCGGCCCGCTTAGCTGCTTGGAATCACGCAGCTTATAAAATTTCTTTAAGAGCGGCGCCGTTTCCAAAGCGGTAACTAACTGAAATCCGCCGGCGATCTCTTCAATACGTAAACCCCGGCCGCTAAATTCAAAATCACTTTTCAGTTCCAGGATTATCTTTCTAATCTGGCTTGCATCCAGATTCTCAAGCACAGGATTAATCTGCTCAAGCTGTAAAGGCCTCTCACTGACAAACAAAAGCGCCTCAATTGCTGCCTTATTAAACGTTTCCTCATTCATGGTTTAACCTTCTGCTTGTAGACCTCATTAAGCAGTTCTTCGGTATTGGTGACCTGGGGCGCCCTGCTGCGCGCGGAACTAACCATCTCTTTAGCTTCCTGCCTTTTGTATTGAAGCTGAACCAAAATCTCTGTTGCCTCGGACTCAATGTCCAGAACTTCACCTTTGGCCTCCGACAGCCCTCTATCGCCATCATCCTGAATCAAGCCGAATTTGCCTACCTTACCTTGAAGTTTGGCCACAATCTCTTTTGCCCGCTGCTGGCCAATGCCGGGCAGGGACTTTAGAAAACTGATATCACCCCTGGCAATGGCATTGGCAATGGTAGAGAAAGGCATCGCCAGCGCCCTCAGCGCGGCCCGGGGCCCAATTCCTGAAACGCTAATAAACTGCAGAAAAAAATCCCGCTCTATCTCATTCAAGAAACCGATAAGAATGGGCACCGCTTTAGATGGTTCAAGACTATGGTAGTGATAGGTTACCAGGGTAACCGGCCGGGCCTTATCAAGGGTTTTTTCCATTCTGCGCATAATCGCTGTCGGGATAAGCACCTCGTAACAAATTCCCGAGACATCCAGCAGGAGGGAATTCGCATTCTGCCTGATTATTTTACCGGAGATTTGGGCAATCATAATTTTTTGTGGCGATGTAGGAATGTCCAATGCATAAGGCAAGGGCATCGCTGACATCTGGCGGCTCTGGCATTGTCTTTAATGAAAGCAGCTGCTGAATCATCCTCTGCATCTGCCCTTTTGAGGCATGGCCATTTCCTACCAGCGCCTTTTTTATGCGCGTGGCAGCATATTCAAATAGCTCAATCTTATTTTCTTCTGCCGCTAAGCAGGCCATCCCCCTGGCATAGCCCAGGATATAGGCGGTGGTAGGATGCTTCCAATGCGCATAAAGCTTTTCCAGAACCAGGACTTCCGGCTTAAATTTACCTATTATTTTATTTATTGCCCGGTGGATATGCCCGAGCCTCACCGGCAGATTGTCTTTAGGATTGGTGCGGATAAATCCTGCCTCAATGAGGATTACCCTTAAACCCTCGCCCTCAATAAGGCCGTAGCCGGTAGTATGCAGGCCGGGGTCAATTCCCAGGATACGCATTTCCTATACCTTAAGCAGATGCGGCGAGCTGCTCAATGAGCTCATCAGGAATATCAAAGTTGGAATAAACTTCCTGCACGTCATCATGCTCCTCAAGCGCCTCAACTAAGCCTAAAATCTGCTTTGCCTCAGAGCCGGTTAGCTTAATCGTAGATGCGGGAAGCATGGTTACCTCCGCACTCTGGAAATTTATCCCTTTTTCCTGCAAGGCCGACTTTACCTTTTCAAAGTCAGCAGGAGCGATAATCACCTCATAGCTTTTTTCCTGGCTCTTGACATCCTCTGCCCCTGCCTCCAGCGCCGCATCCATCAGCACATCTTCGCTGACCGTAGATTTATCAATGAGGATATATCCTTTTTTATTAAACATCCAGCTTACCGAACCCGCGCCGGCCATATTTCCGCCCTTCTTAGAAAGGATATTTCGCAGTTCGGCCGTGGTGCGGTTTTTATTATCGGTTAATGCCGTAATTAAAATTGCCGCGCCGCCAGACCCGTAGGCCTCATAGGTTACCGTCTCATAAACAATGCCGGGCAGTTCGCCTGTGCCGCGCTTAATGGCATTTTTGACATTATCCGAAGGCATATTCGCCTCTTTGGCCTTAGCCATAGCGGTACGCAAGGCCGAGTTCATGTCCGGATTGCCTCCGCCGTTACGGGCAGAGATGGTTATTTCCTTGATCAGTTTGGTATAGAGCGCGCCTTTTTTGGCATCTGCCGCGCCCTTCTTGTGCTTTATACTTGCCCACTTTGAATGTCCTGACATCAAAATTACCTCCTTAATATATCAAGAAAATCGCTTATCGCGCCTTGACGCAAAGAAACTTATAATCTTTAACGTCTATCATTCCAAAACTATAAATTATTAGTATACTATAGGATTTGACAAGAGGCAAGATTTTTTGAGAGATTTCTTGCTTTCTAAACTTTACAAAAGGCGAAGTTATCGCGTTTTACGCCTGCACCGATTAAGGTGGGGGTATTGTGGTAAAGTATTTATCCGGTGGTTATTTTATTCTTTGGCTATATTTCTTCAACCATTCGGCTATAGACCTTTCGTCTCTTTCCTTTTCAGCTATTTCTATAACAAACTTATACTTATCATCCGCGGGTGCCTTTATGTTGCATGGCAGTGGTTTGGCAACCGAATAGCCAAAGCCACATCCAGATAAAATTTTAAGGTGGTAACAGGGATGGAATTCTTTTAATGTGGTTTTGAAATTCCCAACTCCATCTTCACTTCCTTTTCTAAATAGGATCTTAGTAATGCCTGATAAGAAGTGCTGTGTTTATTCGCCAGAAATTTCAGGCTTTCAATTAGCCAGTTTGGCAGCTTTATAGGAATAGCGCGGGAAGAGGGCTTAAGATTGGGAAAAATTGTTCTTTTAGCTTTTTCCCAATCAATATATTCGGTAGTATCGTGAACACTCCAGAAATCCGCTTCTTCTTTTTCTGTTTTAAATTGGGGGATTTTTTTAAATTTCATATTTTATCCTTTCTTTTTTGTTGACATCCCTTGCGGTAATGACTCTCATCTTTATCTTTCTAACAGTAAAGATGACCACTAAAATCCTGTTCATATTGGTTTTACATAGGGCAAAATATCTTTTCTCACCACGCGAGCGAATAAGGTCTGGCTCAAGCGTAAGCGGGATATTGAAAAAAACTTGCTCACACTCTCCAGGTTCCACCTTATGTTTACGAACATGCTCTGTATTGTTTTTATCCCTGCGCCAGCATCTCTGCCGAATTTTCTAAATCTTCCGGAAACACCCCGCCGTTGGCGGGGCAGGCATTCCTACCTAATAAATTTTGCGCCCAGTGAACGCATATCTGCGATAAAATGCGGATACGACTTATTGATACACTCTGCGCCGGTAACGGTAAGGCCGCCTGCGGCTAATCCGGCAACTGACAATGCCATTGCTATTCTATGGTCATTGCATCCGGAGACTACCCCCGCTTTAAGAGCCGACTGCTTAATCACTAAACTATCGCTTCCTGCGCTAATTTTGGCTCCTAATTTCTTTAATTCGCCTGCCGGCGCAAGTATTCTATTGCTTTCCTTATGCGCCAGGTGCCCGATATTAAAAATTCTGGTTTCACCGAATGCAAAACAGGCAACCACTGTCAATATGGGAACCAAATCCGGCGTGTCGCGACAATCAACCTCTATACCCTTAAGCTCAAAGGGGCCTTTAATGCTTACTTCGTTATGTATATGTTTTATCTTTGCGCCCATCGCATTTAAGATATGGATTATCCGGCGGTCGCCCTGGCTGTCCTTGACCAAATCGGTTATCGTCACATCCGATTTCACTAAGCAAGAGGCGGCGATTAAAAATGCCGCGGATGAGTAATCGCCATGGATAACAACATCTTTCTTAAAATTAATCCGCTGTCCTGACTTAACAAAAAATTTTCCATAACCCTGCCTGACAATTTTAATCCCCGCCTGTCTTAATACGTCTATAGTGATATCTATATACGGACGGGATACAACTTCGCCCTCCGCGATTATCTTCGTATCACCTTGAGCCAAAGGCGCTATATTCAATAGGGAAGAGATTGTCTGTGAACTTAAACTTCCGCTCACCTTCACTCTCCCGCCCGGGATTTTACCCTTTGCATCGATGATTATAGGTAGACGGAAATCGCTGTCACTGCCTTTAATCTCCACACCTAAAGACAATAGGGCCTGTGCAATCGGCTTATTTGTCCGCTTCAGCAGAGTTCCCTTTCCGTTTAGCACAAATTTTCCCTTGCCCAGGGCAATAACCGGCAATACCATCCGCAGCAGGGTTCCCGATTCTCCGGCATTTAGCCTTACCCCCTTAAGAGAAGGAAAACCGGAAAATCCCCTAACTAATAGAGAATTTTTAGCCGGTTTTATTCTCGCGCCCAGATGCTTGAGCGCCCTTATGGCTGCCCGGGTATCCTCGGCAAGCAGAGGATTAATAATCCTTGCCTTTGCGTCTAAGCCGGCGCAGATTAGCGCCCGGATAGTATAAGATTTTGAGGGCGGGGCCTTAAGCCGCCCCTTAAGCAGCGGCGACTTTCTCACCCTGAGGTTGAAACTTCTCTTATTCATTTTTACTTTCCCAGAGGACAGATTTTTCTTGACCTGATATACTTTCCTATATTCCGGGAAATTATTCTTGCTTTTAGCCTATTCAGGTTGATAAACTCTAATCCTATTTTGTACCGGCTCTCTGCAAGGCAGAGGCCGGTGGTTTGCCTTCCGCTAGGCAAAGCCACCTGCCGAATCTGTTTTATCCAGGCAATACGCCCACCAATAGAGAGAGGTTCTTTTTCCTGGGGAAACCTTATAACCACCTCAATATGAGCGTCTGTCTTCAAAGCCTCCGCACTATAAAAGGAGAGGCCTCCGCTGGATAAATCTATCGTTGAGGCAGACACTCGCAAAGCAGAGGGCAATATCAGCTGTGTGTCTACTTTATAGGCAAACCGTTCAAATTTTCTTGTCTGACGGCCAATCGAGATTTTCCTCACCCTGAGATTCGCCTCAAAACTCTGCTGGGAAACCGCTTGACTTGCAAAATCCTCTCTTTTAGGATAGAGCGCCCCCATATTTATAAAAACATTCTTGATTATTTTCTCCGCCAATATAATTCTTAATTTCCTTAAGATTATCTTACTCACTCCCTCTGCTTCTTTCTCGCTAACGCGCGGCAGGATAAAGCTGCACTGGCCATGGCGGCTATCCGCGATAACTATGTGCGTTTTTTCTTTGACTTTGGAAAAATACGCTTTCAAGGTTTTGTCTGCGCTAGAGGTCAGAGCGCTGAATAATTCTTTTGCCTGGGAACTTAACGATTTCCTGAATTCTTTGTAGTTAATTATATTTAACTGAATAAAATATAATGGCCGGCCGCCGGATAACAAGGCCTTCAATCTATCCTGGGTTGATTTATCTAAGTCCCCCAGGCCCTGGAGTTTAGGCAAGGTAAAATAAAATTTACTGCCTACCCCGAGTTTAGATTCAGCCCAAACTTCTCCCCCTTGCGCCTCTACCAATTCCCTGGATATAGAGAGCCCCAGGCCCAGCCCTTTCCTTTCTATGGATGAAATTTTAGAAACCTGGCTAAACTTATTAAACAGCTTTGACAAATCGCCACTGGCAATTCCGATACCGCTGTCAGTTACTCCTATCCTTACCTTGTCATTAAAGATTTTCAGCTCCGCTTTAATGCTTCCGTATTCTTCGGTGAATTTTATGGCGTTGCTTAGGAGATTGGCAATCACCCGGTGAATTTTGTCGGAATCAAGAAGAATATTAACCTCCTCTTGAGGTAAAATATAGGTTAGGCCTACGGATTTTTCCGCTGCCAATTTTTTGAAAAAATCCGCAGATTCTTTGAGTAAATCATTGAGGTTTACCAGCGAGTAATGTAGTTTTAACTTTCCGGATTCTATGCGGGATATATCTAGCAACTCCTCAATAATTCCCTTCAGGCGCTGGATGTTGTTGCTGGCTTTTTGCAGGATCTGTTTTTGCTTTTCATTAAGGCCGCCGGCAATCTCGTCCAATAAGAGCATCACCGCTTCCTTAATGATTGCCAGAGGCGTGCGCAGTTCATGGGAAACAACGGAGATGAACTCTGACTTAAGCTGGTTAAGCTCCTTAAGAGTTTCTAATTTCTTCTCCAGGCCTTGGGTCTTGCGCTTTGACTGCTCATAGCGCATCCGCCGGGTAATATCGCGGGTAATCCCGATTAAACCAATGATGCGGCCTGATTGATCATAGCGGGGAATCTTGGTGGTAGAAACATAATTATCCACGCCGTCGGCCCTAGTGCTTCTTTCAATTTTATCAATCACGGCTTTCCCGCTGGTCATAACATGCTGGTCATCCTTAGCCATAGCTAAGGCGCGCTGCTTAGCAAAAATATCAAAATCCGTTTTCCCGGCCACCTCTTCCGGCTTAAGCCCTAATCCCCTGGCATGGGTTTCATTTACCAGAAGCAGCCTGCCGGATCTATCTTTAAAATAAATGACATCCGGGATATAGCGCATCAAATCCGCAAGAAGCCTATATTTTTCCTGTTTATTCAGTTTGATTTTTCCTGCCATCTTCAATTTCCCTTAACTTGTCCTTTAGTTCATCGTGATCTTTTTTTGAAACCCACTGGCTGTCTTCATCCTTCATTTTTAATTCCGCGGCTGCTTGCGTAAGATTCTTTACTTCCTCCCGATACGCCTTTATCTGCGCCGCCTGAAGCCTTAAGCTTGCCGCCTGGTCGTTGTTTTGCGCCTTAAGATTTTCGGCATTCTCTCTATACTCATCAAATTCCTTCTTAAGATTTAGATTAAGAGAAAATTCCTTTTCATATTCCTCATCCTTCTTTGACAGCTTTTCTTTTAGTCCGTTCATTTCTTTTTTATTTGCCTCGTCCTGGCCTCTCCCTTTCTCCATCCAGCTCTTTAACTTCTGCAACTCCTCCTCTCTAGCGGCTTCATTCTTTTTCGCCAGGGATAGCTCTTCCTCAATCCTCTGATAATCCTCTTTTGCCTTTTTTAGCTTTGCGCTTAATTTTTCAAATTCACCCCGTTCCCGCGCGCCTGTCTGTCCGGCAGGCAAGTGAGAGTGGGGTAAATTTAAATCCGCCGGGCTATTTTTTTCTGGCCTCTGCCTTGTTTCTTTTCCTTCCCCGTCCTTGGAAAAAAAAATAAAAACCAGAGCGCTAATGGTTAAAAACGATAAAAATGCTAAGAGTAAACCCATGCTACTACATGCTGTATTCTTTCATCACCAGAGTATAGCCCAATGTCCCGGCTCCCTTTATTTTAAGGGGAATTTTTCGTTCGTCAGCGCTGAGCCAGATTTCAAAACGGTCGGGATTGCTCTTAAAACGATAGGCCTTAAAAGTACCCGCGGGGACCTTAAGCTCCTCAATGGAAACAAGATTTATTTCAAATTGCTGGCTAGGCAAGTTAGCAATCATCGACCAGCCTAGGTTAAGTTTATCCTGCCTGCGCACATAAAATGGCAGCATAATCGCATTATGGATGGGGCTATTTTTTCTGATCACGACCTGTCTTTTCTCCCTACCCTTATCTTTCCGGATAGTAAGGATAAAGTTCTCCTGGTCATAATGCTCGGTGATTTTCTCATGGATAGGCCAGCTAGAGATGTCTCTTTCTACTTTCAGCGGCAGAAAACTATTAGTATCGCTGTAAATTGTTTCCAGATCGCTAAAGCGGATTAATTTTGTCTCAAAGGTCATCAGGCTGACCTTCTTGCCGTTTATCTGCGTATGCGGGAGATGAGTGAAAACGGCCCTGCCTAAGGATATCTTCTTTAAGATAACCCCGTAGACTATTTTCTCGCCGATACGTTCAATGGGTTTTTCTTCCTTAGCCACAGGGGATTCTTCTGCCTTTGGCTTAAAAGACGCATGGGTGAATGCGGGCCTTTGGGTTGTCTTATCTAAAAACACATACAGAAAAACGACGAAGATAAAGATAATAAAAAGTAAAAGGCCAAATCTGCGCATGGTTAAAATCTTTTAAAGATTATTCACTATGTAGTGGGAAAAAACGGTGATATCCTCCATGGTATACAATTTGGTGATGTTTTTATCAAAGAGGATGCTTGCTTCGGGACCAAACTCTTCGTCTGCCTTCCATAAGATTACCCGCACCCTCACATCCGCAAAGGTGGTAATTTCAATTCCGATATCCGAACCATCAATTTTATTGCCTTGAAAGCGCTCTAAGCAACCAAATAAACTTTCAGGAGACCTGCCGTATTTTCTCAAGAGCGGCTCAATCACCCCTTTACGATACGCAGGATAATAGGTTTCGCCCCCTTCAATCTCTTTAAATGAAATCCACTGGCCGCAGGGAACATACCTATTCTCTAAAGTGCCTATTAAATAATGTAACAAAAGCAGGGCTATATATTCCTTTGCCGGAACATTACAAGAATCCGAGAATATACGCCTATCTTTTACGCTTACCTCATAGCTATCGCCAAATAAGGAAACGTTGTATTTTTGGCTGTCAGAAAGCCTATCAAGCGTTGCCCAGGCCGCCTGCTGCGCAGCTTCGTATGTCATTTTACTCCTCTCTGGCGCACTGCTTCAAAAAGCAATATCGCCGCGGCCGCCGAAACATTCAAAGAATCGGCATAACCAGCCATAGGTATTGAAACCTGAAAATCGGCCTCTTTTTTCCAGAGGCGCGTTAGTCCTTTTTCTTCGCTTCCTAATATAATAGCAGAAGCCCCCCTAAAATCAACTGCAGTATAGGACAATTTTGCCTCTAGGGCAGCGCAGACAATCTTAATTCTATGCGCCTTTAGCCAGGAGATTAATTCCCAAGATGATGCCTTTATAACCGGAAGAGAAAAAACCGCGCCTACGCTTGAGCGCAGCACATTGGGATTATAGATATCGCAGGCGGCATCCGCCGCAATCACCGCCTGTGCGCCTGCGGCATCTGCGCTCCTGATTATCGCTCCCAGATTACCCGGCTTTTCAATCTGCTCAAGCGCAACCAAAAGGGGATGAACTTTTAACTTTAGGCTATCTAAAGATACTTTCGGCTGTCTGGCAACTGCGATTAACCCTTCGCGCCTGTCTCCGTATGCAATTTTATTAAAAACGCTCTCATTAACCTCGCATAACTTTGAGCCTTTCATCTCTGCTTCTAAAAGAAGTTCATTTTCATTACCTTTATTAAAAAATCGGGGGCAGAAATAAATCTCTTTAAAAGTAATATTTGAACTTAGCGCAAGTTTACATTCCTGGAAACCTTCAATGATAAAATCTTGCCTTAGCCTGCGCTGATCGGCCTGACGCAACTTTACTACCTCTTTTATCCGCGGGTTATTCAGGCTGGTTAACATTAACTATAAACTTAAGTTTCTACGGTATGACTTTAAACGCGCGCCTATTTCTTTAAATGTAAGCTCTGCAGTTCTTTCTAAGCCAAATCCTTCAACATTGAAAGAAGCGATAACCGTTCCGTAGGCAATCGCCTTTTTGATTGCCTGTTTATTAATGGTTTTTACCTTAGTTAAATAGCCGATGAATCCGCCGGCAAAGGAATCTCCTGCCCCGGTGGGATCAACCAACTTTGTAACCGGATAGGCAGGCAGTGAAAAACAGAGGTTATCCGCATAAAATAAAACTCCGTGTTCGCCCTTTTTAATCAAAATCATCTTTGGCCCGAACCGGCGCAGTTTTCTCGCCGCATCAAGAAGACTGTGTTTTCCCGAAAGCTCTCTTGCCTCGGCATCGTTGGCTACGAAAATATCAACCCTTTTTAGAAGCCCCAGCAAAGGCCTGCGCTTATGCCTAATCCAGTAGTTCATACTGTCTAATGCCACTAATTTCGGAGAATGGATAGAATCTAAGAGACGGCTCTGGATATCAGGGTCAAGGTTAGCTAAGAATATATACTTCATTCTCTTCTCTTCATCGCTCAGCTCAGGATGAAAGGCAGACAACACACCCAGCTCTGTATTTAAGGTAAGCGCGGCATTCATATCGCCCTTATACTCGCCTTCCCAGCGGAAGGTCCTTCCTGATTCCTTCTTAAGCGAAGTCAGGATTAGGCCTTTTCTTCTTAAGAAATCAATATGGCTTAAAGGAAAGTCCTTTCCTACCACCGCCACTAAATTCACCGGAGTAAAAAAGCGCGCCGCCATTGCAAGATGGGCGGCTGAGCCGCCAAGCATATTGCGCCTTTTACCTCTGGGCGTCTTAACCGTATCCAGAGCAACTGTTCCCAAAACAACTAAACTCATAGACTAAGTGTTAGGTGTTATGCGTCGTGCGTCTTACGTCAGGCGTCAGAAAGAATTAAGAATGATTTTTGAGAAACTCCTGCATATCGGCAGGAAGTTCTGAGTGAAAAGAGATTGTTTTTCCTGTTAAAGGATGCATAAATCCCAAATCCGCCGCATGCAAGGCAACTCTTCTAAACTTTATTTTAAAGTCCCTGGCAAAGGCAAAACGCCTTTCACCGACTAAGGGATGCCCGAGTTGGCTAAAATGTATTCTTATCTGATTGGTCCTTCCGCTAACAGGCACAACCTCTAACACAGAAAAACCATTTCTTGCCTCTATTACCCTATATTTAGTAACAGCTGGTTTTGCGGGTTCGTATGGATTATCCTTAACATCTCTTGCTATAGTGCCGTTTTTCTGATCCAGGGCGCCCTGCACAAAGGCGATATAGCGCTTTTTAACCCGGCGGCATCTAAACTCCTCCATCAAAATCTGCCGGAGCTTTTTAGTCCTGGCAAATAAAATCAACCCCGAGGCCTCGCGGTCAAGCCGATGCGCCGGATAAGCATTTAGCAATGAACTTAGGGTATATTTTTCTTTTTTCGGGGTAGCTATCGTAAGCAGGCCAGCAGCTTTATCCACGACTAAGAGACAATCGTCCTCATAAATAACTTTATAACCGCTCACATTGAATATTGAGAGTATTGCAAAACCTAAAAAAGCAACTTGACCGATTACCTAAATGAGATCCCTCGTCAAGACTACCGTCTCTCCCCGGGATGAAACCGTTGCAAGAAGAGCTTTTCCAACGGTTTCAATATTATAACACCGGAGATAGATTTTGTATACCAAATTAACCGGAAAGCTTGGGAAGCTGTAATTTTATTATTGAGAATTGCTTTTTTAAAGCGGGGCGGGTTTAGCGCACTTACTCTCTTCTTCCTTGAGGCGTTCGCTGAGAGTTTTTTCTAAAGCAAGCGACTGATTGAGGGCATCTACTTGGCGCTCGAGGTCAGCATATTGCTCTTTTAAGCCGTTATGCACCTCTTGGAGGGACTTTTGTTCGGCATGATTTTTTTCTAACCGGCTTTCGGCATTTTTAAGCTCAAGACATAACTTTTCCTTGGCGAGAATTTCTTTCTTAAGCTCATCCTCTCTTTTGTTTAAGTCCTCTTTGAGTTTATTGGCCTGGGTTAATTCTCTCTCGCCTGCCTCTAACTTATTCTTGAGAGCGCTTAACCGGCTTTCGGCATTTTTAAACTCCTCCCAGAGCTTTTCCTTGGCAAGAATCTCTTTACGCAAAATATCGTCTTTATTATTAAACTCAAGCTTAAGCGACTGCAGCTGGCTTGCCTGATTACCTAACTGCGTTTTTAAGGACTCGGCTGATTTAGAAAATTCCGCATTGACATTCAGGTAATTTTTCAGCTGATCCTGCCAGTATTTCGTAAGTCTTGACTTTTCATCTTCTGCACATTTAGCCTGCCTTGAGGACTGAACGATATAAATAATAATTGCCCAAATAGACAGTCCGGCCAATCCGCTTAAGAAATAAGGGAAAATTTTTGGCTGGAAAACCGTAACGATGATGGAATTTACAAAATCCATAAAATCCTTAGGCATATGCTACAAATGGAGCCCCTCCCAGGCTAAAGCCTGGGGTTCCTTGCTTGGCGAAATACTTGAGCGGCCAAACCCATCCGCCCAGCCATCGGCGGGGCGGTTTTTGGCCGCGAAAGTATAAAACCCCGCCCTTTCTCACTCAATGCAAGAAAAGGCGGGGCGTAAATCAAAGGCAACAACTTATTTCCTGGATCTTAGTTTGTCGAGAAATTCCTGTGTAAGTTTTCCGGCGATATCCTTACAGCCAAGGCCAAATGCAAGGCCAAATGCCAGGCCTATGGAGCCCAGAACGATAATCAGTGCGTGCTCAATACTGCGGATATCAATCTGTAATTGCCTAAGCGCAACATCAATGGTGAATATAATAATGATGAACTGCGCTAAGCGCCCCAGCATATTGGATTGCTCTACCCCGGCATTGGCAGCCGCAGTCTGCACCGCAGCACTGACAAAAGATGCAAAAAACATACCTAAGATGAGGATGAATATGCTTGAGATAACCTTGGGGATGTAGAGAACTATCGTATTCAATAGCCCCGCTGCCTGCTGGTTAAGATTGACTGCGCTCACCGCAATGACTAAGGCAATGAGCATTATGATCCAATAGCACAAAACGCCAATTAATTCTGAGACGCCGTACTTTATGCCGCCCTTAGCAAGAATTTTGTTTACTCCAATTTTTTCGGCATAAGAATCAATCTGCAAAATATCCAGGATGCGGGCCACCAGGTTCTTGATCATCCTGGCAATAATCCAACCCACCAGCAGGATGAGAATAATCGCGCATAAGCTAGAGACAAACGTACCAACCTGAGCAAGCATACTCTTTACCGGTACTACTATGAGCTCCGTTAGCATCATCCACCCCCCTTTTTTTATGCTTTTGACTATGGCGCAATCATACACCACAGCCAAAAAGCTTTGTTTATAACCATATCATAGTAAATATGTTATGTCAAGGGAAATTTCATTCCGTCATATGCCGCAATTATTTCTAAATTGAGTTCCTTGGATAATCGCTCGGCAAGGATGTGCGGTTTATGGGTAAGCATGGTCATACCGAAATGGGTTAAGAGCGCAGTCGCCGGCCGTATACGTTCAATAATTCTTCTGGCATCCGCAAAGCTCAAGTGGTCTATTCCCAGACGAGGCTCATAAAAAACTACGTTGATGATAACGATATCGGCTCTATATAATTCCTCAATACCTTCAAAATAACGGGTATCGGCGATTAAGGAAAGCGACGGCTTAAATTCAAAATACAAACCGTAAGTCAGCACCGGATGACTTTGCCTTGCCGGAACGCTAAATTTAATTTCCCCGATGCTATAACTTGCTTTTTCTTTGAGAACTTCTATTCTTTCCACTACCGGCATCAGGTGCCTTAAAATCACCGGCTGCTCATCCAGCGCGTCCTGCGGCAAGAAAACAATGCCCTTTTTCTTGAAACCTCCTTCAGTCATCGCCTCAATCATTACATTTACGTCATTGGAATGGTCTAAATGCCTGTGCGTAAGGATTATCCCGTCTAATTTTGTAGGGTCAATTTTGGGCTTGCTCATCGCGCATCGGGCAATGCTTCCCGGGCCGGGGTCGATAATGATGTTGGTGCCGTTATAGGAAATCCAGATGCCTCCTGAAGAACGCAGTTGTTTAATCATCACAAACCGTGCCCCTGCCGTACCCAGAAATTTGATATAATTCTCTTCCACTTTAGCTGCGGCCTGCGGCCTGCGACTTGTGGCTGTTTTTATTTTAACCATATCTTCTTCATTTCTTCGGTAATTTTTCCTTCTAATGAGTACGATAACATCTTCTCATCCGCAGAATTTTTTTTATTCGTCTTTTGCTTAGATTTTTGCGCATGGTTAAATTTCTTAAGAAATTCATCAACTGTCCTGACCTGCGCCTTTAACTGCCGCACAGAAAGCTGAATCTGCCGGTCGTTGGTAACCACTACGATTGCCTTAGGATGCGCCGACTCTTCCACCAGGCTTATTATTTTATCGTCAGCGCTCTGCTCAATAGAAAAAATTACCTCTATTGAATATGGGGATACTTGATAATAAAAGTTCCCTTCCTTTCCATCAAAAACAATGGTGACTTGATTATTTTTGCTTCCCTGAGGCCGCTCTATGTTTAAAAAATCAATCAAAGCAGCCCGGGAATCTTCCAAATTGGCTTTATTGAGGACGGGAGTTTGTTTGATCAGGTTGTATCCGTCGATAATGAAGTGTAGAGACATAGAGCATGCCTGCGATAAGCCCGAAGCTGATGATGAATGCGAAATTCAGCAAAGACTGAGCCAGGGCAACATCCTTTGCCACTCCTGCCTTAGCGTAGAAAAATATGCTTGAGGCATCCCTCAGGCCCAGCCCTCCTATTGAAATAGGTATAGTGGTAATCACGGTAATGAGCGGATTAAAGACAAGCGGATAAATAATGTTAATCTTAGTATTTAAGGAGCGCAGGAGAAAATAAGAGAATATGGCTGCGCCGGCCTGGATCAGGATTGAATATACTAAGTTTAGGCAAAGAACTGCCTTGTGGCGGCGGAAAAAATATATTTCTGAATGCAGTTTCCTAAAATTCTCCCAGAGTTTTCCTTTTTTAGACCTGGGGCCCCCCTGAGGGGTAATCCCCGGCAAAGGCGATGGATGCATAGCGGGACGGTTCAGCCGCCTGTATATTCGATCATTAAATAAAATCAGAAATATCCCGCCCAATAAGACAGCAAAGAGAAAAACGCTGATATAAACCGAGAAATCATCAATCAGCCTGTAACCGAAAATGAGAGAAACTATTGCCACCGTCACCAGCCCGGCAAACCCGCTTAGGCGGTCTAAGAGCACAGTGGCGGCGATAATACTGTAGCTTTTGGTATGCGCCCCTAAATCAATACTCCTGGATAAATCCCCGCCTATGGTTGAAGGCGTAAATAGATTAAAAAACAACCCCCCGGAGAAAGAACTAAACACCCTTAGCGAAGAAATACCCGCGGCCCGTATATCCAGAAGCATTTTCCAGCGGTAAAAAACCAGAACATAAAGGATAAAAAATATTCCTAGCGCCGCCGTGAAATAAAGAGGATTCAGCTGGGCAATGACTTTCAGGGTGCCTCTTAAATCTATCTTCTTAAATAATACCCAGAGCAAGGCAATGCTTATAAAAATCCTGAAAGAAAGAGAGATTGTTTTTTTCACTCTATTTTTTTTCCGCTGAGCCTCTGATAGGCCTCTAAATATTTCTCTGTTGTTTTCTTAACTATTTTTTCCGGCAATTCCGGGGCAGGAGATTTTTTGTCCCAGCCCAAATCCTCGAGGTAATCCCGCACAAACTGCTTATCAAAGCTTGCTTGGCCTTTGCCTATCGCATAGGAGTCCTGCGGCCAGAAACGCGAAGAATCCGGCGTCAATACTTCATCAATGAGAATCAATTCATTGCCAATGAGCCCGAATTCTAATTTCGTATCAGCGATAATTATGCCGCGGCTTAATGCGTACTCCCGCGCCTTCTGATATATGGCAAGCGTATTTCTCCTTACTTTTTCATAAATCTCTTTGCCGGTGATTTTTATCGCCTGGCTATCGCTTATATTAACGTCGTGGCCTTCCTCGGCCTTGGTGGAAGGAGTAAAGATTGCTTCTGGCAATTTTTGAGATTCCCGTAATCCCGCAGGCAGTTTCAAACCGCAGACAGAAGCCTTCTCTTGATACTCTTTCCAGGCTGAACCTGAGATATAACCCCTGACGATACACTCAATCGCCAGCGGCTTGGTTTTTTTAACCAACATTGAGCGATTAGCCAGGACGCCGCTATGTTTCCTTAAGCCTTCCGGATACTCCTTAACCTCTGCGCTAAGCAAATGATTTGCGATTATGCCTTTGCTAAAATCAAACCAGAACTTAGAAATCTGATTTAAGACTACGCCTTTATGGGGAATCGCGGTCGGCAAAACTAGATCAAAACAGGAAATTCTATCGGTTGAGATAATAAGAAGCTTATCGTCTAAGTCATAGACATCTCTGACTTTTCCGCGCTTGAATAATTTAAGGCCTTTCAGATTAGTAGTTGATATACACCCCATAACTTACGCACTTAATTTTAACCGTTCCTCTAATGCCGCATACTCCTGCCATAATTCATCAGGCAGGTCTTTTTTAAATTGCTTAAAAAATTCCTTTATGGATTTTAATTCCTTGAGCCATTCCCTCTTATCTATGCTAAGAAGCCATTCTAATGCCCCGGACGTTAAATCCAGCCCGGTCATATCTATGTCCGCGGGCTTAGGCAGATAGCCGATGGGCGTTTTTATTGACCCTAACTTGCTGTTGCATCTATCCAAAACCCATTCCAACACCCTTAAATTTTCTCCATAACCCGGCCATAAGAAATTCCCTTTTGCATCGCTTCTAAACCAGTTGACGTGAAAAATCTTAGGCGGCTTAGCCATTCTTTTACCCAAATCTAACCAGTGGCTGAAATAATCCGCCATATTGTAGCCGCAAAAAGGAAGCATTGCCATTGGGTCCCGCCTTACCTGGCCGATTTTACCCACCTGGGCCGCGGTAAGCTCTGAGGCCATTGTTGCAGCAATGAAGACACCATGCTGCCAGTTGAATGCCTCATAAACCAAAGGCGCAAGATGCGCCCGGCGGGCTCCGAAGATAATGGCAGATATGGGAACTCCGTGATGCTGCTCTAAGCGAAAAGAGGCAGAAGGGCAATTGGCAATGGGAGTAGTGAAACGGCTGTTGGGATGTGCGCCTTTAATGGTATTTCCTTCTCTATCCTTCATTCCCGGCTTCCAGAGATGGCCCTGCCAATCAATGCCCTGAATAGGAACCTCGCCATCAGCCCCCTCCCACCAGACGGTCTTATCCGGCTTAAGCAGCACATTGGTATAAATGGTATTTTTTTTTATGGTTTCAACCATATTGGGATTAGTTTTAGAATTCGTGCCGGGGGCAACCCCGAAAAATCCCGACTCCGGATTAATTGCCCAGAGGGCTCCGTCAGAATCAATGCGCATCCAGGAAATA
>MHGN01000068.1:0-30290 GCA_001805575.1 Omnitrophica WOR_2 bacterium RIFCSPHIGHO2_02_FULL_45_21
CTTTAGGTTATGCCAGGATACGATAACCATTTTCTTATTTCTTCTTGCGCTGCGGATAACCTCTGATAAAACAGGCGATTTTAATTCTATATCCACAGCATCCACCAGAGGAATATTTTCTTTAAAAATGCTTAACTTTAATTCATCGGAAAGGTCTTTCTGCCCGCCCTCTGCATGACTGCGCACCGTTAAAATTAAAGGAAGGCCTATTTTCTTTCTTTTTTTAATAACATTTTGGACATAAGCCGGCTCTGTATTCTTGAATTGATCTACCCTGATTTCTAAAATATCAATAAAAAGAGCTTTGATTAGCTGATTATCTTCCCGGTCGGAAATAGTAACGGCCACCCGCGGAATCTTTCCTAATTCTATTTTCCCTATCTTTAGCATATATTAATATCTGTTGCCGCCCAAATCAACGTCATAGCAAAGCAACGTTGGGCGGGCATAACGCCATTATAACAAATAAACCTTTTTAATCAATTAAAATAGGCGTTAAAAAAGGGCACATCCCATTTTTCGAAAGAAGGCTCAGGTAAAAATGGAATGTGCCCCTGTTTATATGAGAAGTAGTTACGCAACCCGGAGATCTACTTTTACCTCATCAATATGATCCACTATAATTCTACTAGTTTTATTCACTATCTTTTTCCTGAATGGAATTCCGGGAGAATTCCTGGAACGCACTGCTTATTTATTCCCGAGAGATTAATTAATTATTGTGTCCCCTGATTTGTTGTGTCCCCTGATTTTATTTTTTACTAAAGACTATTCAATAATCTTCGCGAATTGACTTTTGGGCACGCCGCATACAGGACAAACCCAGTCATCGGGGAGGCCTTCAAAACCGGTTCCCGGAGAAATTCCATTTTCCGGATCCCCGATCACGGGGTCATAAATATACGGACAGGCCAAGCATTGCCATTTTTCCATTATCCGCTCCTTTATTTTACATATTATCCCAGTTTCAAGATTATAGGCTCGCCTAATTTTTCTTGCGCCTTTTTCCCCTATTTCCACCCTAAAAACTTATTCTTCGCAATAGGCAATAAAATAGGCGGTGCCGATGATTCCAAAAACAAAAGCGGTGATAAAGTTGAGATATGGTGAAACCATCCATAACAGCCCTCCGGCGAAGGCCGCCACTGAAACTATTAGATCCCTTACAAGGTAATAAGCGCCATACACCTGCCCCTTATTCTCCTGCGGTGAAAGGTCCAGTATGAGCGCTTTCCTTGTGGGCTCGCCGAATTCTTTCAGCCCTCTTATAAAAAAAACCAGTATAAGGGTTGTTATTGACCGGGAGAACATCAGCGCCAGCGGAAAAAGAGAGAAAAAACCGAAAGTTATTGCTATGTAGGGTTTTTTAGATTTGTTTTTTTCCACCAGATAGGCCACCGGAATATATATAAGGATAGCCGTTACCATTTCAACCGTGGTAAGCAGGCCAAACTCAACCGCGCCGCGGTTTAAATTTTTCATCACCCAGACAACCACAAAAGCGTAAGGAATCTGCTCGCAGAACCGTATCAAAATATCGGAGATAAGCAGCTTTTTGAGGGCGGGACTTACCTTTTTTATGACCGCCAGGGGGTTAATGATCGTCGGGGCCTGGCTTTTTACCTCCTCAAGGAAAAAATGCTGTATGAATATAGCTATGAAGGCCAAAACGAAAGAAACCGAAAACGCCGCCCTTACGCCGTCAACTTCCCCCCATAGCTTTATGCATAAACCACCCAGCACAGGGCCGATGGCCATTGGGAGACGGCGCACCAGAGAATGCATTGTTACCCCCATGGTCCTTTTTTTGTCCGGGAGGATTTTGGAGACCGCGCTCATTATGGCCGGCAAGGAAATGGAAGACCACGAAATAAAAAGCGCGGCTCCCAAAAGAGCCGTCTGCCAATGAGGAAAAAGAATGACTATAAGGTAACCCAGCATGGCTACCAGGTTAAAAATCATCAGGGATTTCTTATAGCCTATTCTATCGCTTAAATATCCCCCGGGGAATGAATACACGGCCCCGAGAAAATTATCCATGGCATTGAGCAGTCCCACCATTATCGCGTTGCCGCCCAACGCCAGAATAAAGATGGGCAGAAATCTTTCTCCCATTTTCTCGCCAAGTTCAACTAATATAACTATGGATAAAATCGCCACCATGTTTCGCTTAAGAGCCAAAAAATCAAATATTTTTTTCATATGCGGGTTTTCTGCTTTTTATGCCTTTATTATGCCATATCATCCAGCTCCTCTATACCAAAGTAAACAAATGGAATGTTTCTATTTTTCAAAAATTAGAAGCGTCCCCTTTATTTCCTAATGCCGTAGCATGTCAATAAAATAGACCTGACCCCCTTCTTGAACACAAAAAATAAGGTAGAGCTTCGCAGGAACTATTAGAGGCATTCCTACGAAGCCCTACCATCGTTTGCCCCTTGAAGGGCGAAGTAGAATGCCGAGGAGAAGAATCGAACTTCCCACGCCAGCCTTTTCAGGGCTGCGCTCTACCACTGAGCTACCTCGGCTAAATCTTTTTGTTGGCGAATCCTCCGAAGCCCGCCAGAGTTTTTAGTTATCTACTGAAGGCGCAGGAGGAGAGCTACCTCGGCTAAATCTTTTTGTTGGCGAATCCTCCGAAGCCCGCCAGAGTTTTTAGTTATCTACTGAAGGCGCAGGAGGAGAGCTACCTCCGCATTTTATGCTTAATTTTTCTTTATTTTAACAAAACCATGATTTATGTCAATCAAAAATCAATCCACCACCTCAATAGCCGAGGGATGGCGCACGATAATCTCAAAGGCATCCTTATATTCTTTAATGCGTCCGGTTACCCTTACGGTTTTACCTTTATACGTCTGCGGGATGGATATACCGCTGGCCATAAAAACAGGGAATGTTTCCTTAAAGATTACCGCCTTAAATTTACTTTGCCCGAAATTTAAAATAGATACCTTGACTGACTGCCTGATTGAGCTAACCTTGCCTTCTACGATTACCACCTGATTTAGATAACGTTTTGCGTCTTTGCACGGGATAAGCGCAAGCTCGCCCCACAACCCGCGGTTATTCCGGCGCGCCTCTTCCTGCATCTTAACCAATAAATCCGCATACTTGACATTAGGAGGCCAGGTATATAAAAGGGCAAAACCTTCTTCTAAGAGTTTAGCATTGACAAAGACGTCCCCGGCAAAACAATAGGCAAGCAGGCGGTTGTATTTATCTTTTTTTTGCAGATCTAATTCTAAGCGCACGGTTTTATGCTCAACCAATTGACGGTTAAATTCCTTTGCCTTTTCTGCGTAAGGTTCAGGAGCATAACTCCAGGAGCCGTCATCCTGGCGCTTCCTTATCTCGGGCGTATCAATACCGAGATAGCGCACCATTGAGCCGCTCTCCAACTCAATAGTATCTCCGTCAATAACATTCTTAACCCGGTATTCCTTATCCGGAGCGCCCTGAAGACAACCGGAGAGAAGAAAAACAAGGATTAAAAATATGCTGCCGGCTCCAAGGCTCGGCCTCGTAAACGAGGCTGAACCCTGAGAGACCTTTTTAGAGAAATTCATCTGGCCTGCTGGAGGATTTTATTATAAACCTTCTGCGCCAACTCAATGTTGGGCATCAGGTTTTTGCGGCTTTTTACTTTGAGACGGACGGTTGAGCGGGTTAATCTTTCTACAATGATTTCTAAACTGCTATTCTCAACCTTGGCCCAGACTTTACCTATGGAAGGGTTGCGGAATTTTGATTCCACCATCCCCATAATTTCAGTAATTTCAACTGCGGCGCTATAGACACCGTCAAAGTTTTTATCGCTCTCACCCTGGATATAGTCCTTCCCCAGCGCATAGCCGCCGGCAGCGCCCGTGCCGACTAAGATCATCGCGCATCCGCTTAAAGATAAAAGTGCTGCCGCTAAAATAAAAAATCTTTGCATGCTTTAATCTATTTTCTTTGTGGAAAAAACCTCAAACGCTATCATAGCAAAACAATTCTGGATAGACAATGAAAATATTTACCGCTTTACTAAACCCGCTATGCTTATTCCCCTAAATAGGCGCTGCGCACCCGGTCATTCATAAGAAGCTGGCTTCCCGGCCCCTCTAAAACAATCCTTCCCGTTTCTATGACATACGCCCAGGACGCTACTTCAAGCGCCCAGCGGGCATTCTGCTCCACCAGCAAAATGCCTACCCCCTCTGATTGTATTTTTAAGAGAACATCAAAAATCTTCTCTACCACTAAAGGCGCCAGCCCAAGCGAAGGCTCATCAAGCAAAAGAATCTTAGGCCTTGCCATCAGCGCCCTGGCGATAGCCAGCATCTGCTGTTCTCCTCCGGAAAGCGTCCCGGCCTCCTGGCTTTTTCGTTTAGAGAGTATGGGAAAAAGCGTAAAGACCCGCTCTATGTCTTCTTTTACTGTATGGTCATTACGGCGCAAGAAAGCGCCCAGCTGAAGGTTTTCAAATACTGTTAATCTGCGAAAGACCCTCCTTCCTTCAGGAACCTGGACAACACCGCTGGCGGTAATCTCATCAGGCCTGATACGCTCCAGCGTCTTACCGTCAAACTCCATACTGCCTTCTTTTAGAGGCAGAATCCCTGAAATAGCCATTAAGGCAGTTGACTTTCCGGCCCCATTTGCTCCCACCAGCGCGGTAATCTTACCCTGGCTGATTTCTAAGCTGATACCCTTAAGCACCTCAATCTTACCGTAAGAAATATGTAGATTTTTAACTTTTAGACGCATCTCTTTTTTTTCCCAGGTATGCCTCAACTACTTTAGAATTAGATTGGACATCTTGCGGGCTTCCTTCATAAATCTTTTCACCTGAGTCAAGCACCGCTATCCGCTGGCAGAGACCCATCACTACTTTCATATCATGTTCAATAATGAGGATGCTTATTCCTTGCGCGCAAATCTTACGGATTATCTCAAGCAATTCCTGCTTCTCTCCGGCATTCATTCCTGCCGCCGGCTCATCCATCAGCAAAAGCCGGGGTTCTGCGGCTAAGGCCCTCGCAATCTCCAGACGCCTCTGCAAACCAAAGGGCAGGCTTGATGCCAAACTAGAAGCGCGGCTGTTGAGTTTCACAAAACGCAATAACTCCTCCGAGCGCCTGCGCACCGCCTCTTCTTCCTCCAGGATACGGCGAGAACGTATTAGCGTTCCCCAGAGCTTTCCGCAGGTGCGCGAGAAAGTCCCTGCCATTACGTTTTCTAACACGCTCATACTGGCAAAGACACGGGCGCTCTGGAATGTGCGGGCGATCCCCCGCTCGCTTATCCGATGGGCCGCAAAATGCGTAATCTCCTCTCTGTATTCTCCGAAAGTAATCTTGCCGGCGTCAGGCCGATAGATACCGGTGATACAATTAAAAAAGGTGGTCTTGCCTGCTCCGTTAGGGCCGATTAAGCCGACAATCTCCGCCTTAGCCACCGCGATACTGATATTGTTTAGCGCGGAGATTCCGCCAAAATGCTTGCTGATATTTTTTACTTCTAATATCATTGCCGTAAATCCTCTCCTAATGCCTCGTCTTCCTCCTGGCGGATGCGTTCGCTTTCGGGCCTAAACTCCTCAAAAATCCGCACCCCCCCAAACAGCCCTTGAGGCCGAAACAACATCATTACTATCATCACCGTCCCAAAGAAAAACATCCGGTATTGCTGTAAAGGCCGCAATACCTCCGGGATTATCGTCAGCGCCAAGGCGGCCACTATCGCTCCGGGAATGCTCCCCATGCCCCCGAAGACCAGCATAGCCGTCAACATTATAGAAGTGATAAAATCAAAGCTCTCCGGCGAAACAAAACCTTGCTTGCCGGCAAAGAGCCATCCGGCAAATCCCGCGAGCGCCGAGCCGATGCAAAAAGCAAGCAATTTAAGCTTTCCGGTATGGATACCCAGGCAGGCGGCAGCGACTTCATCTTCCTTAATCGCAATCCATGCCCGGCCAAAACGCGAAGAGGATAAGCGGCTGACGATGATAACTGTCACCAGAATTGCCAATAAGGTAAGGTAGTAATAAGGCAGGCTATTGATTCCAAATGCAAGTCTTTTATGAGGAAGCCAGAGCGCAGGATGAGCAACGGTCAATCCGTTCGGACCTCCGGTCAAAGAATCCATATTGTTAAGCGCAATACGGGTAATCTCGCCAAAGCCAAGGGTTACCACCGCAAGATAATCTCCTTTAAGCCTGAGGGCGCAGGAACCAAAGGCCAAACCAAATGCCCCGGCCGAAATAATGCAGGCAGGAAGGCTTACCCAGAACGACCAGCCGAATCTTACATTAAGTATTGCGTAGGTATAGGCTCCCGCCGCGAAAAAGGCAGCGTAGCCTAAATTAAGCAGGCCGCAATATCCCGTCATTACATTGAGTCCCAGGACGAGGATAGCAAAAATCCCCGCGCTGACCAGCACTTCCAGATGATACTGATTGCGGTCAAAAAGCGGCAGCGCAAAAAGAATTAAAAGAATAAATACGTTTACCGCCCGGCGGGGGATTTTTTTTGTTGCTTGATACAGGCCAATGCCTCTTCTATTCATGGCGAAACTTCCCGAGAATGCCAGACGGCCAACGTAAAAGCAAGATAATTAATATTAAGAACGCGAATACATTTTTCCATTCAGAAGATAGGTATCCGGCGCCCAGGCCTTCCATCATACCGAGAGCTACTCCCCCCAGCATTGCCCCCGGGACATTACCTATGCCGCCCAGGACTGCCGCGGTAAAGGCCTTGATTCCCGCAAGATAACCGTCATGAAAGGTAATGGTATTGTAATACATCCCGTACATCAGTCCGCCTGCGCCACCCAAGGCAGAGCCAATCAAGAAACATACGCTGATTATCCTCTCTACGTTAATACCCATCAGCCGGGCCGCGGTCATATCTTCTGATGCGGCGCGCAGGGCCTTGCCAAGCATAGTGCGCCTTATAAAAAAATGCAGGACGAGCATCATCACCAGACTGCTAATAACGATAAAACTTTGCATAAAGGTAACCCGAAAGGCCCCAAAGGTTAATGCCGAATGTTTAAAGAATACGGGGAAACTTTTGTCCACAGGGCCCCAGATAAGCATCAAAACATTCTGCAGGATAAACGATACGCCGATAGCGGTGATAAGGCAGGCAAGCCGCGGCGACTTGCGCAGCGGACGATAAGCGACCCGTTCGATAAGGACGCCGAGCAGGCCGCATCCGGCCATCGCCAGAGCAAACATCAAAACAAGCGCCCAGAGATTGCCCAGCCCTAATGCGCCAGGCAATGCGCCAAAGACCGCTAAACCAATGAATGCGCCGGTGATAAAGATTTCGCCATGCGCAAAATTGATCAGCTGGATAATACCATAGACCATGGTATAACCAAGGGCGATCAGGGCATAAATCATTCCGATTACCAGGCCATTAATCAACTGCTGTATAAAAGTCTCTAGCGGGCTCATTGCTTGGCAGGCCCGACATATTCAAAGGCAGAGTTTTTTACCCGAAAAACACCGATGAAACCGATGGTAGAATCGCCCTTTTCGTCAAAGTTGGTGAGGCCGACAACTCCGGGGAAATCTTTAGTTGCGCGCACTTGGGCTAGGACGGCCTGACGGTCTTTTTTTGCGGCCTTACGGATGGCCTCTATAATAATATTTGCCGCATCATAGGCATAGGCGCTATAGGGGCCGATATGCTGCCGGCCAAAACGGCTATTGTATGTTTCTAGGTAATTCTTGGCGCTGGCCAAACTACTGACATCCGCGCCGATAAAAGTGCAATAGACCCCTTCGGCGTCCTCTTTGGCCAGGTCTATAAATGCGCTAACGTAAATACCGTCTCCCCCCAGCCATTGGGCAATCAAGCCCAGAGACCTGGCCTGCCTGAGTAATAATGCCCCTTCAGGATACATGCCTCCGAAAAAGATAAGATCCGGAGCAAGCGCCTTTATCTTGGTCAATAAGGGGGTAAAATCCTTTTCCCCCTGCATAATCCCTTGATGGCCAAGCACGCTTGAGCCTAAACGCAGAATCTCTTTCTTAAATTCATCCGCTATTCCTTTGCCATAGGTTGTCTTATCGTCTATCACAAAGACCTTTTGCGCCTTTAACTGCTTAAAGGCAAAATAGGCGGCTTGAGGCGCCTGGATATCGTCAGTAGCGCAGGTCCTAAAAAAGGTATCATACCCTTTGCGGGAAATTTCCGGGTTTGAGGAAGAAGGCGAAATTTCTGCCATCCTGGCATTTTGATAAATGGGTGCCGCGGCCAGGCTGCAGGAAGAATTCATATGACCGATGACGGCTACGACATCCGGGTCAGCGGCCAGGCGCTTGGCCATCGCTACGGCCTGAGAGGGATTGTGCTGGTCATCAAGGCTAACCACCTCCAGCCGGCAACCGGGGATTATCTCTCCTTTAGCGTTAACTTCATCAACCGCAATTTGCAAGGCGTGCAGTTGGTCCAATCCCAGGCTGGCCTGATCACCGGTAATCGGCCCGACACAACCGATCTTGATAACTCCCGTCTGCTTAGCGCCGAGGCTCAGCGCGCTAAGCAGACAGCAGATAACAATGAGTATTTTTTTCCTCATCTTTTAATCTTTTCTCTATATTAATTAGATAGCATCCTAAACTTCTCTCCTGGCGCGGGCAGATTATAGCTATGCTATGCTTAACATTGCCTCTATTGCCTTCTTGGCCTTTTTGCCGATTTCATCCGGGACACGCACCTCATCCTTCATCTCTTCCAGGGACCATAAGACCTTTTCTAAATTAGTGCGCTTCATATTCGGGCAGACCGCCAGCTCCGAGGCAGGATAAAACTTCTTTCCCGGATTATCCTGCTCGAGGCGGTAGACCAAGCCCACCTCGGTGCCGATGACAAATTCTTTTGCCTCGGATTTTTTCACATACTCGCAGGTTTTACCGGTGGAAAGCGCCTCATCCGCCAAAGCAATAACTTCAGGAGTGCATTCCGGATGCACAATCACCTTTGCCCTGGGATGCTGTCTTATGGAGCGGATGATGTCTTCGGGCAAAATCTTTACGTGGGTCGGGCAATAACCGTCCCAGGTGATCAGGCGCCTGCCGGTTTTCTTGGAGACAAAATCAGCCAAGTATTTATCCGGGACAAAGATTATTTCCTCAGCGTCTTTAAAGCTGGAAACCACCGCCGCGGCATTGGTGGAAGTGCAGCAGATATCCACTTCTGCCTTTACCTCTGCCGAGGTATTCACATAGGCCACCACTACGCTCTTGGGATGCCGGTTTTTTAATTCCCGCAGGTCGGAAGCAGTAATCATATTCGCCATCGGGCAGCCGGCATTTTTATCCGGCATAATGACTTGTTTTTCCGGCGAGAGTATAGAGGCGGTCTCGGCCATAAAGTGCACCCCGCAAAAGACGATAACCTGAGCCTCTGCCTTTGCGGCAATACGGCTCAACTCCAGAGAATCTCCTCTATAATCCGCAACATCCTGCACTTCGGGCAATTGATAGTTATGGGCCAAAATAATCGCTTTTCTTTCCTTTTTTAATTTCTGGATTTGCTCAATAATCTTCTGCATCGTTTAACCCTTTTTCAATAATTCCTCCGCCGATGACTTCCTCCCCCTTATAGAAAACAGCTGATTGCCCCGGGCTAACCGCGAATTGCGGCTGAGAAAATACGGCCTTAAGCCTATTTTTGCCTAAAGGAATAATCCGCGAGGAAACTTCCTGGTGATTATATCTTATTTTTATACTCAGGGCAACTGCTCTTTTAATGGCTTGATCAGTAAAACTTAGATTGCCGGCGATTAAACCGTAAGAGAGCGCTTCCTCCTTTTTCCCCGCAATGATAGTATTATTCTGGGCATCTATCTTAGTTACATATAGAGGATAGCCCATAGCGATGCCTAAGCCCTCCCGCTGGCCGATAGTATAAAACGGGATCCCCTTATGCTCGCCTAAAATCTCTCCCCGGCTATTGAGAATCGGGCCCGGTTTTATCTCCGCGTTAATGCGCGTTAATGCGCGGCTTAAGAACGCGTGGTAACTTTCCTCCGGTATAAAACAAATCTCCTGGCTTCCCGGCTTATCGGCAACAGACAAACCTAAATCCGAAGCTAACTTTCGCACTTTATCCTTAGTCAAATTACCTAATGGCATCAAGATATGCGCCATTTGCTTCTGGGTTATGCGGTATAAGAAATAACTCTGGTCTTTAAATTTATCTCTTGCCTTCTTCAGCCGGAAAATTTTCTTCTTCCTATCAAATTCTATTTGCGCATAATGGCCGGTGGCCAGATACTCTGCCTTAAGCCCCTTAGCTTTATTCAAGAGCTGTCCAAACTTTAGATATTCATTACAGCGGATACAGGGATTAGGAGTCCGGCCGGAAAGATATTCGCTGATAAAATTTTTGATTATCTTTTCCTCTAAAATTTTATCAAAATTTAAGACATAGTGTCTTATTCCTAACTTATGCGCTATACGCCGGGCATCCTCAATCCCCTCAATACCGCAGCAAGAAGGCCTTTTTTTGTCCGACTCTTTAAGGCCAAAGCACATGGTGATCCCGATAACCTCATAGCCCTGCCTCTCTAAAAGCGCAGCCGCCACCGATGAATCCACCCCTCCAGACATCGCCACCACCACCCGGGTTTTCATAAACACTCTCTGGTGGCGATCAAATTTACCTCCAGGCCCAAGAAATTACTCAAAATAACATCTCCGGCCTTAACCGGTTTCTCCACTATGATTTTCTTGATTTCTGCCATTGCCTCCAGGAGTTTTGCCTTCTCTATAGGCCTATCTGTTCGCAGCGGAATCATCTTTAAAGATAAACCCCTAGCCAAAACCGCAGAGGTTAAAACTCTCGTTGGATTTTCAATTTCAGCAATGGCATAGCTTTCGCCAAGCTTACATTGGTTATCGCTTACTTTAACCACGCGGCAGTTTTCAATATCAACTATTAGATTACAGCTCTTAGGACATTCTATACAGGTTAGATTTTTGCTCATTCAAGAAAATCGCCTGCGGCGATGACTTTCAACGATTTTTCCCGACAAAAAGGCCGGGATCCCGACCGAGCCGAAGGCGAGGGTCGGGACGACAGTGGTATGGGAAAATGTTTTACCTGTGTCCGCAAAGAGACACTTTCCCGCACCATTAACAAACACCAAGATACTCTGCCGCCTGCCTGCCGGCAGTCAGGCTGTCCTTGGTTACCGAATCTGCCAAATCATATATTCTAAAGGCATTGCCGCAGACAAATAAGCCAGGAATTGAGGTTTTATTTACGGCATCGCTTAGAGGAGTGTTTGTTTTCCTATCTAACACTGCGCCGGCCATCTCAATAAGCTCATTTTCCGGAATCAGGCCCGCAGAAATTAAGAGCGTATCGCATTCAATCTGAAATTTAGATCCGGGGATTTCTTTAAGATTATCGTCTAACCTTAGCACATCTACTTTCTCTATTCTATTTTTACCGTAAATCTTAGAAATCTTATGGCTTAAATAAAACGGTATTCCAAAATCCTCGACACACTGAACAACATTGCGCAGCAGGCCACTCGGCTCTTTCTGAATTTCAATCACTGCCTTAACCTTTGCCCCCTCTAAAGATAAACGCCGCGCCATAATCAAGCCGATATCGCCTGAGCCGACGATCACCGCTTCTTTGCCCGGCAAGAGCCCTTCGATATTTATCAATTTCTGGGCCAGCCCGGCAGAAAATATCCCGGACGGCCTTGTGCCCGGAATATACAGCATCTCGCGGGTCCTTTCTCTGACTCCAGTAGCCATAATCAGCGCTTTGGCCTTTATCTTTTGTATTACCCCCGGCTTTATAAAGGTAAGCGCTTTATCTTTAGTTAAATGAACCGCAAAAGACTTTAAGCTAATTTCAATCTTATCTATCGCCTTGACTCTTTTGATAAATCTATCGGCGTATTCGGGGCCGGTTAAGGCCTCTTTAAAGTAATTAAGCCCAAATCCTGTGTGGATACATTGGTTAAGTATTCCGCCTAAATACTGGTCTCTTTCCAGAAGCAGGATATCCTTTATGCCGCTCTCATAGGCAGAGATAGCCGCAGCCATTCCCGCAGGCCCGCCGCCAACTATAATCAAATCTTTTTCAAGCATTAAGATTTATTCATTATGCGGCGAATGATAAGGCTTTCCTCTCTTCCTTCACGATTTCTGAACCCTTTCCCCTTTTAGTAATGGCAGTTAAAGGGGTTTGCGTTTCCTGCGCTAAAATTTTCATAATCCTGGTGGTGCAAAAGCTTCCGTGGCATCTTCCTGCCTGAGCGCGCGTCCTGAATTTTATCCCGTCAAGAGTCCGCGCGCCCTGGGCAATTGCCTCATTTACTTCTCTGGCAGAAACCAGCTCGCACCGGCAGACAATATCTCCGTAACTGGCATCCCGCTTAATCAATTCTTTGCTTTTGGATAACGGAATGTTAAATAAATGGCTTGTCTTCTTGCGCCCGGCATGAAAGATAATTTTCTTTTTCAAATTTAAACCATTCTTTTTAAGAATTCCGCAGGCCATCCTGGCAATCGCCGGGGCCGCGGTCAAGCCCGGAGACTGGATTCCGGCCACATTGATGAATCCCGGAGTTTTATCTTCAGAGCGGATAATAAAATCATCTCCGGATGCCGGCCTGAGCCCGGCAAAATAAGCGATAATATCATTTTCATTTAGAGAGGGAACCAGCCTTTGCGCGCCCCTTAGCACTTTCTCAAATCCCTCCTTCGTAGTAGATAAATCTTCCTTATCCTCTATCTCCTCGGCACTCGGGCCGATCATCGGATTCCCATCTGCGGTCTTGATCACTAATATTCCCTTGGAGTCCCGGGACGGCAGGGGAAAGATTAAATGATTAGTCAGGTTTTCTTTCTTTTTATCTAAAATAAACTCTTCGCCCCGGCGCGGCTTTATTCTAAAATCATTAATACCAAGCATGGCGGATATTTCATCGGCATATAAACCGGCGGCGTTCACAACATATTTTGCCTTAAAGACGCTGCGGGAGGTATGTATTTCAAAATAAGTATTGTGTTTTACAATATTTTCTGCCTTATTCTGCGTAAAAATCTCTACTCCGTTTCTAGCGGAATTTTCGCATAAGGCATAGACCAGCCGGTAAGGGCTGATAATCCCTGCAGTGGGAGCGTAAAGCGCGCCCAGCGCTTCGCTATTTAAATTCGGCTCATTTTCTTTGAGCCAATCTTTCTCAACAATTTTCAAGCGGGGAACACCCAGGTCTTCAGCTTCTTTCTTTAAATCTAAAAGGCGGGCGGCTTCTTCCGGGCTAAAGGCAACAATTAACTCTCCTACTTCTTGAAAATCCACTCCTAAATCTGCGCATATTTTGCGGGTCAGGATATTTCCCTGAACGCATAATTTAGCTTTGAGCGAATTCGCCAGATTTTGCGTTCCCGGATGGATTATGCCGCTGTTTGATTTGGAAACCCCAAAGCTGCACTCGGCTTCCTTCTCCAGCACAGCGATATTGAGTTTATAGCGCGAAAGCTCCCTGGCAATGGAAACCCCCGCTACTCCCGCGCCGATTATCACAACATCATATAAAGCCATTATTTGAAACTTGTGAGGGTTCTTTTGACCGCATTAAGCCATCCCTGATAAAACATTGCGGCAGTTTTGCGAGGCAGGGCGGGGCGAAATGTCTTATCTTTCTGCCAGCATTTTTTTATTTCATCTGTATCCTTCCAATATCCTATTGCTAGGCCGGCTAAATAGGCAGCTCCTAATGAGGTAGTCTCAATTACTTTAGGCCTGACTACATTTATTCCCAGGATATCCGCTTGAAACTGACAGATAAAATTATTTGCCGCGGCGCCGCCGTCAACTTTGAGGCTCTTAATTTTTAAGCCTGAATCTTTTTGCATGGCGATAAGAACGTCTTTAGTCTGATAACACATTGCCTCAAGCGCGGCCCTCACCAGATGATTTGCCTTTGTGCCTCTGGTAAGGCCAAAAATGCTTCCCCGGGCACCGGGATCCCAATATGGCGCGCCTAATCCCGCCAGTGCCGGAACAAAATATACTCCCGCATTATCATTAACCGCGCATGCCACCTTTCCAGATTCCGCGGCAGAGCTTAAAAGCTTTAGGCCATCGCGCAGCCACTGGAGGCTAGCACCGGCAATAAAAATTGAGCCCTCAAGGACATATATCGGTTCACCCTTTTCGCCGCAGCCTAAAGCGGTAATTAGGCCGTATTTTGAAATAGTGCGAATCCTCCCTGTGTTTAACAAGATGAAGCAGCCGGTGCCATAAGTGTTTTTTATACTCCCCGGCTCAAACCCTGCCTGGCCAAAAAGCGCCGCCTGCTGGTCACCGGCAATTCCGCAAATAGGAATTCCTGAAGGCAAACTTCCCATCCTCACGGTTCTGCCGAAAAATCCTGATGAGTTTTTGACTTGCGGAAGAATTTGCCCGGGAATAGAAAACTTCTTTAAGATTTCGCTATCCCATTTCAAGCTTTCAATATTAAAAAGCATGGTGCGCGAGGCATTGGTGTAATCAGTGGCGTGAATTTTACCGCCGGTTAATTTCCACAAAATCCAGGTGTCCGTGTTGCCAAAAAGAAGTTTTCCCTGCCTGGCTTTGGATAAGGCGCCGGGGACATTCTTTAAAATCCATTCAATTTTAGTAGCGGAAAAATACGCGTCAATGGGAAGCCCGGTGCGTTTTCTAAAAAATCCCGCTTCAGTTTTTATTTTCTTTAACTCATTACAACGTTCGGCAGTCCTCCGGCACTGCCAGACAATAGCATTATAAACCGGCCTGCCTGTATTTTTATCCCAGATAACCGTTGTCTCACGCTGATTAGTAATCCCTATAGCCGTGATTGAATTCCCGGGAATTTTCTTTAGAACTTCCTGGAGGGAATTATTAACACTTTTGAAGAGTTCATCCGGATTATGCTCAACCCAGCCGGGCTTAGGAAAGTGCTGGCAAAATTCCTGATAACTGCCGGCAATTTTATTACCCTTTTTATCATAGACAACCGCCCTGCTTCCGGTAGTTCCCTGGTCTATTGCCAGGATATATTGCTTTACCAAGCTTACCTCCCTCTATAATTATCCGCTGCCAAATATTATCCGGTAATACTCAAATATAGATTTAAGGGAACGGGTTATTAAATTTCCCAAAAGATAGCTTATGATAATAACGATAATAGTAATAACTATCTTTTTATTTCGGCTATAGTACGGATTAAACCAAACTAACGGCAAGGCGAAGGGGCCCGCGCATAAAAAGGCGATTACCAGGGTAGAGGCCTTAAAATACCATTTCACCTCAGCCCTCTTCTCTAAAAACTCGCCGCAAAACCTGCACTTAACCGCTTCGTCCTGAATCTCTTCCGCGCAATAAGGGCATTTTTTCATTTGCTTTTACCTTTCTCCCGTTACGAGGCGAAGCCCCGGATTAGAGTCTTTTTTCAACCCACTTCAATATATCAGCAAAGGCCTCCTCTTTCCCCAGCTCTATTGAGAGGGCATGGCGCATTTCAGGATAGAGAAATATTGCCTTGTCTTCTCTTTTTAAGCTTTGAAAAAATGATCGGCTGGCTGCGCTATCAGCTAACTCATCTCTTCCGGAAAGCAGAAATAAAATAGGCGCGCGCGCTCTGTTTTTTAAATATTGGGCGCGTATTTGCGAAAGGGCAATATTAAGCAAAAGCCTTGCCGTGGCCAAGCGGTGCTCCCTGGGGTCAGCATCCATAATCTTTTGATAAGCGGTATCCCGCGTGCAGATTTTGGAATCAAAAGGAAGATAGAATTGTTTTTTAGTATTATAAAATAAAGAAAAAAATATCTTGAAATAATTTAAAGCGGGCATCTTCAACCTGCTTTTAAAAACAGGAGAAATCAAGATAACCCCGCTAAATGGAGCCCCTCCCATGCTAAAGCCTGGGGTTCCTTGCTTGGCGGAATACTTGAGCGGCCAAACCCATCCGCCCAGCCATCGGCTGGGCGGTTTTTGGCCGCGAAAGTATAAATCCTGCGCTTGCGCAGTGATTAAGAAAGCGATTAATGCCCCCAGGCTCTCGCCGATAAGAAAAATCTTTTTATCGTGATTTTCTTTTTTGATTATGCCGCAGAGAGAACGAATATCGTTATAGTAAATATTAAAATTCTCCACATCGCCTTTTAACCCTTTAGTTTCGCCGAACCCTCTAAGCTCTATGGCATATGAAGAAATATTATTTTCCAGGAAGAAATCCGCCAAAAAATTCCACCTCTGGCTGTGCGCTCCCAATCCGTGCACCAATAATAAAACCGCTTTGGGCAGGGGCGCCTTCCATTGCCGGTAGATTACGGACGCCTTTTCATCTACCTTAAGCTCTGACATATTGCTTTATAGGTTGCCTCTAATAATTGTTTTAATTCATCCTTACTTATACTAAGAGGCGGGATAAGCACAATGACATTGCCTAATGGCCGCAGGATTACGCCGTATGCGCGCGCCTTCCGGCAAACCCTGATTCCCATTTTTTCTTCCCAGGGATACGCTTCTTTGCTTTGTTTATCTTTTACCAGCTCAATTCCTGCGATGAGGCCTTTCTGGCGGATGTCTCCCACATTTTTTAATTTTTTAAACTTTTCTAATTCCTTCTTCAGGAATTTAATCTTTGGCTGAAGCCTTCCTAATGTCTTTTCTTTTTTAAAGAGTTTTAAGCTGGCTATCGCCGCGGCGCAGGCCAGCGGGTTTCCGCTATAGCTATGGCCGTGAAAAAAGGCCTTTTTCTCTTTGTATTCGCTTAAAAAGCCATCAAAGAGCTTCTGGGTAGTTAAGGTTGCGGCTAAGGGAAGATAGCCGGCGGTTATCCCCTTTGCCAGACAAAGAATATCGGGAGTTACCTTCTCAAGACTAGAAGCAAACATACTGCCTATCCGGCCGAAACCCACCGCCGCCTCATCGGCAATCAATAGGATATTATACTGGCGGCAGAGCCTTGCCATTTCCTGATAAATCCCCTCCGGCCAAACCAGAATTCCCGCGGCGGCCTGCACTAACGGTTCAACGATAAGCGCGGCAATCGCCTCCGAATGTTCTTTTAAGATTTCTTTCAACTTATCCAGACAGGCAAAATCGCAAAGCGGATAACTCTTATCTTCGGGACAGCGGTAACAATAAGGCGAGCTTATGGCAAAACTTTCAAAAAGCAGCTTCCGGTACGTCTGATGAAATAAATCTATCCCTCCTACGCTCACCGCGCCGATGGTATCCCCGTGATAAGAGTTTTCTAAATGGATAAATTTTGTCTTAGGGATACCCAGGCGCTGCCAATATTGATAAGCCATTTTCAGGGCAATTTCCACCGCGGTTGAGCCGTTATCTGAATAAAAAACTTTACTCAGGCCTTTGGGCGCTATTTTAATCAACTCTCTGGCTAAATCTATTGCCGGCTGATGAGTTAAACCCAACAAAGTTGAATGGCTCACCTTATTTATTTGCCTGACCAGCGCCGAATCTATCTCTCTCTTACGATGGCCGTGCACATTTACCCACAAACTGGAGACGCCGTCTAAATACCATCGGCCCTGCCTATCTTTCAGATAACATCCTCTTGCCTCTTCTATAATCAACGGCTCATCCTTAAGCCAATCCTTCATCTGGGTAAAAGGATGCCAGAGATATTTTTTATCATCCGCGGATAATTTTTTAGCGGATAGTTTTTCTTCTTTAAGCAATGTCTTTAGGTTTATTCTTTTTTCTGTCTCTTGCAGCAAAATTTTTAAGCCATTTTTGGACTTAACCTTATCTATAAAAGGCATAACGGCTAATAAGGGCGTATTTAAAAAACATTTTAGCGTTTGCGGGTTAGTTTTTTCCGCTAAAGTTTTATTTTTCCAGCCATTGATAATTATGCCTTTTAGCTTAAGCCCGTAATCAAGGGCGTATCTCTGGGTAAGCAAGGTATGATTGAGGGTTCCTAACCCGCTCCTGGCGATGATGATTAGCGGAATATCTAAATCCCTTATCAAATCCGCGACTAAATAATTCTCTTTTATGGGCACCAGCAGGCCGCCGGCTCCCTCCACAATCAGGAACTCATGCCTTTTCTTTAATTCCTGATAGGCGCTAAAAATCTTTCCTAAATTAATTTTTATCTTTGCTCTTTTAAAGGCAAGGTAAGGAGCAAGGGGCTCTTGAGCATAATATGGGTTAACCAAGCTCTTTTCATCTTTTATCCCTAATACTTTTATGAGAAAATCCGTATCGTCTCCCGAACACTGCAATGGTTTCATTATCCCCACATCAATGCCTTTTTTCTTTAAGGCCAAACCTAAGGCGCAGGAGATAACGGTTTTTCCCACTTCGGTATCAGTCGCAGTCACAAAGATGGCTTTAGATATTTTTTGCATAGATTACTTTCTTACCCTGATTTTGGCAGGAGCCCCTTTATAAAATCTTCAACTAAGCCGTTAAACTCTTCATCTTTCTCAATAAAAGGAATATGTCCGCTGTCTAATACCTTTAACTGCGCGCCCTCAATCATCTTATGCATATACGTTGATGCCTCTTTGGGACAAATGCTATCTCTTGTGCCGGTAATAAGCAGGGTGGGAATATCTATTGCTTTAAGAAAATCGCGATAATCGCCATCCCTTAAGATATATAGTCCGTATATCAGTTTCTCATAGTCACTATTTTTAAGCTTGACGCCCTTAAGCATAGTTTTTCCTATATCGCTGAATGTATTTTTATAAAAATCTTCAAATGTCTTTTTGGGATTACGTTTACAATCGCGTATCATCTTGGCCAGATGCGTCTTGGAAAGGCCTAAACCAAGATAGCCGTCGTCAATAAGTTTTGGGGTGGAATTAACCGCTACCAGCCCTTGGGGACTTATATTAAAATTCTTAAGCAATTCTAAGATAACCAACCAGCCCAAGGACCAGCCGATGAGAATAAAATCTTTCTTGTCTTTAAGAGAATTATTTACCGAACCGGCGGCTTCCCTAATATCCTTAGCAGCACTTATATCAGGTGAGATTACTTCGTAATTTTTGGAAAAATACTCAATCTGTCCCTGCCAAATTGCAGGCGAACTCGCCCAGCCGTGAATAAATACCAATGTTTTAACCATCTTGCCGAATTACTGAACTAATCCACTTTATTTTCTTGACTATCCTCAAACTTAATAAATTTATCTATAACTTATTTCCACACCTTAAGCTGGGTAAATTGCACCCTGAATTTCCTGAAGAATTTCTCAGCCTTACCCTTTTCCCTCTGCGGCACAAGAACACATCCGGCAGATAACTTCTGCCCGCCTATCTCCTGCAATAATCCTTTGTAGCTGTATTTGCCTTTTTTTCTCCCGTAAAACTCATTATTTAATTTTGCCTTTTCATTCTGGCCAAGATTACTTATCTTGAATGAGTATATCAATTGAGGCTTCTGCTCAAGAAGCATTGATGAGGGGATGTCGGCGGGTTCCTTAAGATAAAGGATTTTGCCCTCCTGGAAAATGTTCTGAAGCAGGCCTGAATCGGTTTTCCCAAGCTCTTTTAATGTCCTTATTGCCGGTTGGATATTCCTGCCTATTTCTGTTTCAATGCTGATTACGCTGTCCTGAACCTCTTTGAAAGTATTTTTTTCGGATGTAAGAATGAACAAATCAATGTCTGAACGCGAGGTGCCCTCATTCCTTGCGAAACTGCCGTAAAGGATAATTGCCCTCACATCATCAACTTCCGAGAGCGTTTTGACTATCTTCCTGAATATCCTATTCATTGATTTTCACCCCGAGCCTTTTCTCAAAAAATTCAATTATTATCTTCAGATTATCCATTACCTCTTTCGCCCTCTTGCCATTCACCCCGTCATATCCCAAGTCGCCATAGGCAAACCATATCTTTCTCATGGCCCTGTTCACTTCAACGGGAAAGCTTTTGTTTGAGTATTCATGCCTGCTCTGGTGATCGCCGAAATGCTCATTGTTCCTTGCGGCATCAGCCTCAACAAGCTACTCGACAACTTTTGTTCCCAAATCACCTACCACAGTGCTCTGTTTTTTGTGATATGCCCCTACTGTTGCCTTCAGCTTTTCCCTTGCCAACTCCAGATGCTTGTTTAAATCTCCCATTTTTGCCTTTCTTTACTATATGGAAATGTGCCCTGAAATGCCCACTTTTCCTTACAATAAGGAAGAGTATATATAAATCTTTCTCTCATGTCAAGATATTTCAGCCGGATAAACTGCATTGTATCATTACTTGCGATAATTCCTTTTAACGGGATTATTGTGAATTTTCATAAAAAATAGGCCATAAACGAGAGGCATTAAGCTATAGGGTAAATTTCTCCCCGACCCTATCACCCAAAACCTATCACCTATAGCCTAATTTCGCCTCTTCTATGCTTTATTATCTATCAGTCTTGGAAAATTCATCCTTATTGTATTATATCCAGCCGATGCCCTATCTTTTTGAATGCGCTTAAGGCAAACTGCAGGTCGTTAAGGGTATGCGTTGCCATAACCGTAACCCTTAGGCGGCAGAAACCTTCCGGCACTGTCGGCGGGCGGATTCCCTGGACAAAGATTCCTTCTTTAAATAACTCCTGGCTAAATTCCATCGTCAACTTTGGCTCTCGGGTTAAGACCGGAATAATCGGCGTTTGGGATGCCAAGGTATCAAATCCTAATGATTGCAAGCCATTTCTTAGAAAATTGGCATTATCCCAAAGGCGCTTACGTAAAGAACCGTCTTCTTCAATTATGTCAATAGTTTCTACGGCGCTGGCGCAAAGCGCCGGCGGCAAAGCGGTGCTAAAAATAAATGAGCGGGAACGATTAATTAAATATTTAATCAAATCTTTCCTCCCGCAGACAAAACCGCCCAGGCCGCCAATGGCCTTGCTTAAGGTGCCCATCTGGATTATCCGCTCATCAGAGCTTAGGCCAAAATGCTCCAGCGTTCCTCTGCCATTTTTTCCCAAGACACCGGTGGCATGCGCCTCGTCTAACATCAGAAGACAATCGTATTTTCTGGCTAAAGCGATAAGCTCCGGGACTGGCGCAATATCCCCATCCATACTGAATACGCTGTCAGTAATAATGAGCGTCTTGCGCCGCGCGTCTTGCGCCGCGCGTATTCTAAGCAATTTCTCTAATACTTTAATATCTTTATGCGGATAGCGCGCCAGTTCGGCACGGCTAAGGATAATCCCGTCAATAATGGAGGCGTGATTCAGCCGGTCAGAAAAAACTGCGTCGTCTCTGCCGACCAAAGCTGAAATAATCCCTAAATTCGCGCTGTAACCGCTGGAGTAAATCAGGCAGGCCTCTTGCCTTTTGAAATCCGCCAGCTTATCTTCCAAGCGCTTATGCAGGATATTACTGCCTGTAACTAACCTTGAGGCTCCGGCACCTACGCCAAATTCCCGGATTGCTTTGATGGCAGAATTTTTTATACGGATGTCGTTAGCTAAACCCAGGTAATTATTGGAGCAGAGATTTAAGAGTTTCTTACCTTTAATTTTGATATGCGCATCACAGGCCGTAGAGATAAACCTGCATTTGCGCTCCAGGCCTTTTAAGCGCAGCGCAGTTAATTCATCCTGAAACTTTAACATATGGTTAGTTTACGCTTAGGCCTAAGTCCTGAATCATCTCCAGGTCAGCGCGGGGAGGGTTGCCTTTAGTGGTAAGATAATCTCCGATAATGATAGAGTCCGAGCCGGCCAAAAATAAGAATGGCTGCAGGCTTCTTAAGTTTGCCTCTCTTCCTCCGCAGACCTTTATTTCCTGCCTGGGAAAGATAAAGCGCAAAATAGCTATAATCTTTAAGAACTCAAGCGGCGGCAGAGGATTTTTTCTTTCTAATTTTGTGCCGGGGATAGGATTTAAAAAATTTACCGGGATACATTCGGGAGATATATCTTTTAAAGCAAAAAAGAGCTCTAGCCTCTGTTTTCGGGTCTCGCCCATGCCAAAAATTCCGCCGCAGCAAAGCTCTAAACCGGCCATTTTTACATTTTCAATGGTTTTTAAGCGGTCGGCATAGTTATGGGTGGTGCAGACGCGCGCATACAAACTGCGGGCAGTTTCCAGATTGTGATTATAGCGGAATAATCCGGCATCTTTAAGCGCCTTTGCTTGATCAAGGCTTAACTCGCCGAGCGAAGCATCAACCTTAAGCTTAAGCCGGGAGCGGATTTTAGAAACGGATTTACATATCTTAAGGAAATCTTTTTTATTCCCCAGACGCCTGCCGCTGGTGACAATGCAAAAATAGCCTACGCCCAGATCCTCGGCGCGCTTTGCCCGCCGATAAATCTCATCCGGTTCTAATAAAGGATATAAAGGAACCTTGGTTTTATGCCAGCTTGACTGGGCGCAGAAGGCGCAGTCTTCAGAGCATCCGCCTGAGCGGGCATTGGTAATAGCGCAAAGCTCAACCTTATTAGCGCGGAATCTCTTACGTATTCTATAAGCGGCATTAAAAAGAGAATACAGCTCATCGCCGCTAACCGCGCTAAGCCTATCTGCTTGAGCTAAACTAACCTTCTTTCCGGCTAATACCCCCTCAGCAACCTTATTGATAAAATTTACGCTTTTCATCTCAATTCTTAGACAGATTCCCGGCAGGTAACGTCCGCGGCCATTACCGCAGGTCCGCTGAATAATTTATTTTTTCTCATACAGCGGAGACATCTTGCGCAAGCGGTCAATAATCCCGGGCAGGACCTCAATCAGATAATCAATGTCGCTCTTTTTGGTCCATCGGCCTAAGGTAAATCTCAAAGAGCCGTGGGCAATCTCGTGAGGCAGGCCGATGGCTAAAAGCACATGCGAAGGCTCCAGCGAACTTGAAGTACAGGCAGAGCCGGTGGAAGCGGCAATGCCCAACATATCCAGGTGTAAAAGCATTGACTCGCCCTCAATATATTCTAAAGATATGTTTACATTATTAGGCAGGCGGAGAGAAGGATGGCCGTTAAGATAGCTTTTTTCAATCCTGGCCAGCAGGCCTTTTATCAGGACATCGCGCAAACCGCTTTGGAATTCCGCCTCCTGGGCCATTTTCTCTTTGCATAAGGCAGCGGCTTTGCCTAAACCAACAATGCCGCTGACATTGGAAGTTGAGGCGCGCAGGCCTCTTTCCTGGTCTCCGCCGTGCAAAAATTTATTGATGCGGGTTCCCTTTCTAATGTATAGCGCCCCCACTCCTTTGGGCCCATAAAATTTATGCGCGGATAGACTAAGTAAATCTACATTTAAGTCGTTAACATTGACGGGAATATGGCCGACGGTTTGCACCGCATCGGTATGAAAGGCAACGGCTTTTTCTTTGGCAATTTTTCCGATTTCAGCGATCGGCTCAATAACGCCTATTTCATTATTAGCGTGCATTATAGAAATAAGAATGGTCTTCTCCGTAATTGACTTTAAGACCTCCCGGGGGTCAACTAGACCATTCTTATCTACTTTCAGGTAGGTTACCGCGCATCCTCTTTTTTCTAAAATCTTACAGGGTTCGCTTATGGCGTGATGCTCAATTGAGCTGGTAATAATATGGTTTCCTTTTTTTTCTAAAGCGCCAAACATCCCAAAAAGGGCAAAATTACTTGATTCTGTCCCGCCCGATGTAAAAACAATCTCCTCCGGTTTTGCCCCTAAAAAATCAGCCAGGATCAAGCGGCTGTCCTCCGTTGCCTTTTTGGCCTCCTGGCCAAAGGAATGGATGCTGGAAGGATTGCCGAACTTCTCGCTAAAATACGGCTTCATCGCCTCTAAGACCAACGGGTCGCAAGGCGCGGTAGCGGCATAATCTAAATAGATACGTTCCATTTTATATGTTGCCTCCTGTTATTCCTATATTCATACTTCCCGTGCGGTAACCCTCCAAATCTAAAGTCACATAATCATAACCCAAGCTCTTAAGATAATCCGTAATCCGTAATCCGTAATCCGTAATCTTAAGAATATCTTTTTTCTCTACCTCAATGCGCGCCAAGTTCGTTTTATCCGGAAGTTGATAGTGCCTTACCCGCGCCAGCCGAATACCTAATGAACGGATATAATCCTCTGCTTTTTCTATGTGTTTCAAATTCTTAAGGGTAATCTCTTGTCCGTAAGCAAACCTTGAGGCAAGACAGGCGCCTTGCGGGGCATCCCAGTTTTTTAGGCCGAGTTCTTTAGAAAGCTGGCGGATTTCTTTTTTGGCCAAACCCGCCTCGGCTAAAGGCGAATGCACCCCCAGCTCTTCCTTTGCCTGGCGGCCCGGACGATAATCCTTTAAATCATCCTGATTTGAGCCGTCAAGGACAAAATTGATGGCTTCAATTTTAGCCATTTCTTTCAGCTTACGAAAGAGTTCGCTTTTACAGTAATAACAGCGGTTTTCCGGATTGGCTTTAAAATCAGGGTTCTCAAATTCTGAGGTAGGGATAATTTTATGAGTTACGGCTAATCCTTGGGCAATTTCCTCGGCTATCTGGAGTTCTTCCTGAGTATAGGTCGGAGAGACAGCGGTTACTGCCAGGACATTATTGTTACCTAAGAAATCAGAGCAGCATTTTAGCAGAAAACTGGAATCAACACCGCCGGAATAGGCAACTAATACTCTTTTATAAGATAAGAGTATCCCTTTTAACTTATCAAGCTTTCTTCTCGGGAGTGCCAGTGCCACAGCCGCATCCACCGCCTTTATTCTTGAGCAAAAATGCCGCCAAGAGCAAAAATACTACCAATATCACGATCACCTTAATCATTTGACCTCCTTTTAATGAGCAGATAACTTACGGAGTACGCCACCGCCTGCGGCGGGGTGCCGCCAAAGGCGGCAAAGTGCGACGTAAGTTATGCCTCGAACCCATTAGTCATAAATTATATTTATCTTATAAAAGCGCTCTTTCTTCTCCCAGGCATTCAGATAGCCATCGGGATCGCTCTTAAACTCCTCAATACATTTAGGCGAGTGAAAGAAATAAATCTTATCTTTATAGGTATAGGAATACCTGGTATCTGGCGTAATTTTCTTAAAATCCACGGGGCAGAGTTTGTTCTTTACCTCGCTTGAAACCTCTTTCTCTTTTCCGGTCGCGCTATGATTTTGAACGGGGTGAAGCTCCGCATCTTTTGCGTAAGATTCACTATCCTGGGATGGCTGTTTTTTGGTTTCATATTCAGCCAGCAAATGGTTTATACAAAAAGAGCTCATAAACATTATTATGGCAATCAATACCAAATACGGCCTAAAATTTCTCATCTTAACGTAACCTCATTGCTATATCCAATAAAGTCCTCACCAAAAACTGCCTTAAAAACATAATCGCGAAAAAAGCAATAATCGGTGAAATATCAATACCCAAGCGAAGCCTCCAGGGAAGTATCTTTCTGATATGATACAATACCGGCTCGGTAGTCTTCTCCAGAAACTGCACAATAGGATTAAGCGGGTCGGGATTCACCCAGCTCGTCAGCGCCCGGATAAAGATCAACCAGCTCAAAATGTTTAGGATGACATCTAAGATATGAGCAAAGGCGGATAAAAAGTTAGATAAGATAAACATACATTATTAATCTACATTCTTCCTGTGCGCAGGTTAATCTCCCTGATAATGCCATTCACCGGCAAAGTCAGGATATCCTCTAAAGATAAATCCATAACAATTGACCAGTTTTTTTCGCTCATCGTCCCCGGAAAATTGATGCGTAGCTGCCAGAAATCGCAGTCGTAGAGACAGTCTATGGAAAGCCAGTCCTGGATAAGCTGGATGCTGAATATTGAACTGGCGCCGGATATCTTCTCTAGTGCCAGCCGCACTAAATCATGGGCGCAGTTTCTTCCGAACTTATCGCCCATATCCAGATAATCCCAGAATTTTTTCCGTTCATTATACGACTCTTTATAAAGATTTACCAAATCCCCGGCCTCAAATAAAGAGGAATTCACCCCGCCCTTCTCATTGTCAACTCTATTATTCTTAAGAAGGGCAAGGTTAAGCGCTTTAAGCAATAAATCGCTGTTATTTATCTTATGCTTCCAGCGTAGCCTTCCATGATTGGAATTCTCGAAATTAAAAACCCCCTTGCCTGCCAAATCAAAAGAAATGCCCGCTTCCTGGCATCTTATCTTAAAGAGTTCTCCGTCAACGGTGCCCGCCTCATACAGCCACCAGGCGCAAAGGATAGTGCTATCGTGGGTAGATAGCGCGGCAATCGCATTTTTTCGGTAATCCTGCGGCGCTTTAAAATCATAACTTGTTCCCCAGTATTTCATCCAGCGCTGGACATCTATTCCCGGAATCCCAAATTCTTCCAGTACCCGGTAAGAACATTCGGGAACAACCCCTAAATCCTCGGCGCAGGGAAGCATCTTTGTAGACGAAACCATCACAGACAATATTTTTCTACCCTGGGCCTCCCATAAACTTTCATCCTGGGGGTCAAATCTGCCGTTTAAGCCGGCATTCTCTTTGGGCTCTAAGATAGAAATTGCCCAGATGCGAAAAACCCCTATTACGTGGTCAATGCGGAACAAATCGTAAAAATTTTCTGCATAGCTTAATCTTTCTTTTAGGCAGCAAAAGCCATCCCTGGCGATATTTTGCCAATTATATACCGGCATCCCCCAGCGCTGTCCCCTGGCAAAATACATATCCGGAGGCGCTCCTGAGCAAAGGTCTAATTTAAAATAATCCTGATGGCTCCAGGCATCCGCGCTGTCCCGGGAAACCAAAAATGGCAGATCGCCCATCAAAAGCACATGCTTATTTTCTGCATATGTTTTTACGCTTTTAAATTGCTCATACAGCTGCCACTGCAGCCACTGGTGAAATTTAATCCTTTCCAGATTATCATTCCTGAAGTTCTCCAGGGCCTTCGGCTCTCTATCTTTTATCCGGCTATCCCAATCCTCCCAGCTTTTTGCGGAATTTCCTTCTTTAATCACTTTATATAGGACATAATCATTAAGCCAGGATTTGCAATCTTCTAAATATCCATTAAAAGCCGAAGACGGATTTGAGTTTCTTTTAAATACCTTCCATAAAAGCTCTAATTTTGCCTGTTTTATCTGATAATTCACCCGGCTGCTGCCTGTGGGAAACCTTTCCCGCAATGACTCAAGCTCCTTTTTAAAAGGAGCTAAATCTACTTCGCTAAGCTCATCTAAGGACAAATACATCGGCTCAAGGGCAAAGGCGCTTTGGGCATCATAAGGCCTGAAATTAAAACCCACGTCATTCATCGGCAGGAGCTGGATTATGCTCATCTGAGTTTCCTTGCACCAGTCAACTAACAGTTTTATATCAGGCAGTTCTCCGATACCGATGCTGTTTTCTGAATAGACAGAAAAAAGAGGAATAGCTAGGCCCGAGCGCCTCTTAATGCCGATGCGCTCCCATTGTTTTTTGGTTATGGCGGATAAAAATTGCTGGTAGTCCATATTTAAATTTTCCAATTGTTCACAATTAGATAAACTCCCTGAGAATAGCCCTCACCCCTTCAGGATTTATTTCCTGCTCAACCAGCGGTTTTTCCTTCATCAGGCCGCAGGCATCTTCATAGGCAGGCCTGCTATTCTTATAAATTATGCCGATGGGAATTTTATCATTCCACTCTAATGATTTTTCAAAGGCTTTAACTTTATCGTGCGGATCATAATCCGGGCCTAATTTATACGAGCGCTGTTTATACCAGAGGAAATTATTCTTCTTATTAAAGGTAACGCACCACTGTAAGACATCAATCAGGGCAAAGCCCTTGTGCCTTAGCCCTTGCTGAATCATTGATGAAAGATGCTCTTTATCAGCGGCAAAGCCGCGGGCAACGAAACCGGCATCAAGAGCTATGGCCAGGGTTAAGGGAGCAACCGGCGCGTCAATAACCCCGCCCGGCTGGACCTTGGTCACAAAACCCAGGTCGCTGGTGGGAGAGGCCTGTCCTTTGGTAAGGGCATAGACTTGATTATTATGCACAATAACCGTTATATCAATATTCCTTCTGATAGCGTGAATGAGATGGTTTCCTCCTTCTCCATAGATGTCTCCGTCTCCCGAAGTAACCACCACCGCCAAATTACGATTGGCCAGCTTTATGCCGGTTGCCGCGGGAATCGCCCTTCCGTGCAGGCCGTTAAAGACATTGCCAAAAAGATAATGCGGCAGTTTTGCCGCCTGGCCTATACCTGAGACCAAAACTATATTATGCGGGTCAAGCTGTAATTTCACCAAGGCATCCTTTACTGCATCTAAGATGCCGAAATTTCCGCATCCCGGACACCAGGCGGTTTCAAATGTGCCGTAGGTATTCAGGTCAAGCATTTAATAATTTCCTATACTCTACTACAATCTCAGAAGCGCAGAAAGGCAAGCCGTTAAATTTGTTGATTCTGTTTTCAATGATTCTTCCGGTGGTTGCCGTAATTAAATGGGCAAATTGCCCGCGGAAATTATTTTCCGCCACGCAGACAAATTCTCCCCTTTCCAGAAAATCAAAGTATTCTTTATTCAATGGCCAGAGCTCATTAAAATGAAATAAGCATACCTGCTCATTTTCGGCATTTAAAATATCTACCGCCTCTTTAAGCGCACCATAGCTTGAGCCCCAGCCGACTAAGATGTTTTTGGCATGCTGAGGGCCATAGCGCAAAGGAGGCGCCATCTCCTTTAACAAACCGATATTCTTCCTATTTCTCTTTAAAACCATCTGGGGCCGGGTATAATCTACATCCTCGGTGATATGGCCTTCTTCATCGTGCTCATCGCTGTCAACTACCACCAGGCCATAAGGATTCCCCGGCAAGACCCGGGGAGAGATGCCGGATTCTGTAAATCTATACCGTTTATATTCTTTTATCTCTTTCAATTCTTCATTACTTAAGATGTTTCTTTCAATTTTTATACTATCAATATCCAGTTCATCAATAGTTAACAGTGAATCTGCCATAAGCTGGTCGCTTAAGATTATCACCGGAATCTGGTATTTATCCGCCAGGTTAAAGGCCTTGACTGTGGCATAAAAGGCATCCTCTATTGTGCGCGGGGCAAGCACTGCCCGGGGAAATTCGCCATGGCCGCAAAAAATTACGTATTCTAAATCCTCCTGGGCGGTTCTGGTAGGAAGCCCTGTTGCCGGGCCGGGCCGCTGGGCATCCACAATCACCAATGGCGTCTCAGTCATTCCTGATAGGCTTAGTCCCTCAACCATCAGGGCGAAACCCCCGCCGCTTGAGGCAGTCATTGCCCGCACCCCGGCATACGATGCGCCCAGGGCGATATTGATAGAGGCGATTTCATCCTCAGACTGCTCCACTACTATGCCAAACTGATTTGCCTTGGAAGCCAGATAGGTCATTATGCCGGTGGAAGGGCTCATCGGATAGGCAGAGATGAATTTACACCCGCAAGCCAAAGCTCCCAATGCTATTGCCTCGCTTCCGCCAATGAGCATCTTTTTTGCGCCGCTTATTTCTTTTAAGGAAGGAAGTCTTTTGCCGGGAATTTTACGATAGGTAAAGTTATATCCGGCTTGAGCTACCTTGATATTGGCTTCGGCAATTTCCTTTCCTTTAGCCCCAAAACTCTCGCGGATTAAGTCAAATAAGACATTTATATCAAGCTCTAAAATTCCCAGGACCGCGGCTAAGCCCACGGTATTACTCATCAGCTTATTGCCGCCGCTTTCTTTGGCGATTTTTTCCAGCGGGATATCTAAACTCAAGCCTCTTTCTACCTTGAGTTTAACAAGGGTAGAACAAGAAAATCGCCTTCGGCGACGACTTTCAGCGATTTTCGCAGTGGTATGGGAAAGTGTTTTATACTTTCCTGTACCATCAAAAATGGTGATTGAACTTTCGGTAAGTTCCTGGGTATGCGCGAGGCTTTCTTCATCTAAGGCAATGAGTATGTCAGTAGCGCAGGCAGGAGCGAGAACGCGCTCAGTTGAAACCCTGAGCTGAAAGCAGTTGTGGCCTCCCCGTATTCTTGATTGGAGCGCTTGATTAGCAAAGACATTCAGGCCCTTCCTGGCAAAGGCCTTAGAAAGAAGCTGGCCCATTGTCTGCAGGCCCTGCCCGGCTTCCCCGGCTATCTTTATGGTAATATCAATCCTGGCCAATCTCTCCTCCCTATAAGCTTTATCTTATCATAAGAGATATTGAGAGGCAATAAGATAATTGGTAAAAAGGGCGGGAAAAAAAATTATAGATATACTATGTCTTCGGGATGATACAATGAAAGAAAAAGCAGCATATAATCTCTTAGGTGGCGGGTAATCAGGAAATTGTTTCGGATATGTTCTCTGCCGTTTTCTCCTAACTT
>MHGN01000068.1:30318-31047 GCA_001805575.1 Omnitrophica WOR_2 bacterium RIFCSPHIGHO2_02_FULL_45_21
TCTTGGCGTATTCTGGATTATTCAAAAACTGCTTTATCGCAAAGGCCGCTCCTTCTATGGAATGACAGAGCAGGCCGGAGTATTTGTGTTTTATCTGTAAGGGTATGCCTCCCACATTGGAGGCGACTACCGGCTTGGCCTTCCATAGCGCCTCGGAAACCGTCAAACCAAATCCTTCGCGGATTGATTTCTGCACTACCACAGTGGAAGCTCTTTGCAGGGCATTAACTTCTAAGTCAGCCTGCGGTAATAACAAGATATGGATATCTTTATCTGCTTGCGCCTTTTCTCTTGCCTCTTCAAGCACCTTTAAACCTTCAGGGTCGTCAGTTGCGGTCCCGCCAGCCAGAATCAAGTGACAGTCAACATATCTTTTCACTAACCGATACGCCTCAATAACTCCCACGGGGTCTTTGAGGCGGTCAAAACGGGAAATCTGCGTAATTATGGGTTTATCCTGTGAAATGTTGTATTTTCTTAACACCATATCTATAGTTTCCTGCGGCAATTCCCTGTTTTTATCACTTAGAGGATCAATAGAGGGAGAAATCAAAAATTGTTTTATGGGCAACATCTGCGAGAAGGCGGGCGCAGAAAATACTGCCGCATCATAATTGACCACAAAATCCTTTAAAAAATGCCAGACTTTTAGGTGAGGATTGGAAATATCAATATGACAGCGCCAAATCCATTTGTTTTGAGCTTTCTTTTTTATTAAGGCTATCGGCT
>MHGN01000069.1 GCA_001805575.1 Omnitrophica WOR_2 bacterium RIFCSPHIGHO2_02_FULL_45_21
GAGCTTTGCGCCATGAAGAGGGCTGCGTCAAATGCCAGGCCTGCGGGTATTCTAAGTGCTGATGAAAAAGATATTTTATATCGTCCTTGACGGCCTGGGGGATTTGCCGATAAAGGAGCTTGGCGATAAGACGCCGCTTGAGGCAGCGCTTACTCCGAATATGGACCGCCTGGCGCAAAAAGGAAAAACCGGCGTAGTTTATCCGGTGGAAAAAGGAATTGCCCCGGAGTCGGATGTAGCGGTAATTTGTCTCTTAGGCTACGACGCGCGTAAGTATTATACCGGACGCGGCCCTCTTGAGGCCTATGCCGAAGGTTTATCGGTTCACGATGGAGACATGGCCCTGAGGGTTAATTTTTCTACCGTCTCAGATGACGGTGAAACCATCATTGACCGCCGGGTGGGCAGAAATTTGACTACTGAAGAAGCAGATGCCTTGAGCCGCGAAATAAATTCTAAGATAATCTTAAGTTCAGCGACTTTTGAGTTTAAAAATACCATCGGCCATCGGGGAGTATTAGTCATCCGCGGACAGCGAGAGCGGCTTTCCGGCTGGATTACCAATACCGACCCTGCCTATGGCAGGGAAGGGGTTTTTGGAGTTGCCTTAGAAAAATTCCCGAATACAATTTTAGAATCAAGGCCGGTGGATGGTTATGAAAACGACCCGGCTGCAGTTGAGGCGTCAAAACTACTCAATGAATTTACCCGTAAGGCGCATCAGCTTTTGCAAGCGGTAAAGGTAAATCAAAAGAGAGTTCAAGAAAAAAAGATGCCGGCTAATGCCATTGTTTCAAGAGACGCGGGGGATCATTTGCCAAAGTTTCCTTCAATAAAAGAAAGCCGCGGCTTAAAACTTGGCTCATTTGTGCAGATGCCGGTAGAAAAAGGAATTGCCCTTTTAACCGGCATAGAGGTGGTAAATATCCCTCAATCCACAGGTAATCCGGAAATAGATTATCCTCTTTGGGCAGAAACCGCCATAAAGAAAATCAATGATTTTGACGGCTTGTATATTCATATCAAAGGCCCGGATGAGCCGGCGCATGACGGAAATTTCCAGAAGAAGAAGGAGTCCATTGAGGCAATAGACAAATTTTTCTTTGGTAATCTCCTTTCCAAACTTAATCTAAGCGAGGTTATCATCGCGGTAACCGCAGACCACTCCACCCCCTGTAAACTTAAAGCCCATTCTGCCGACCCGGTTCCTTTCTTAGTTGCCGGAGGCACTATCAAACCAGACGGCTCAATGAGTTTCTCCGAGAAAACAGCCAGGATTGGCTCGCTTGGTGAGATTACCGGACAGGAAGTACTCCCCCTGCTTGTTAAGTTAGCCCGAGAGTAGTATAATTAAGCCTTAAAGAGGCGAAAATGAAGAAAATTAATCAGATAAAAGGAATAATAGCAGGGCATAAGCAGGAATTAAGAGATAGGTTTAGAGTGAAAGAAATCGGGATATTCGGCTCTTATGCAAGGAATGAACAGAAAGAGAAGAGCGATATAGATCTGCTCGTGGAATTCAAAGAAGCGCCCGGTTTATTTGAATTTATAGATTTAGAAGAATACCTGGCAAAATTGTTAAAAACAAGAGTAGACCTGGTTACAAAGAAAGCCCTTAAGCCGCATATCGGTGAATATATCTTAAAAGAGGTAGTCTACGTATGAAAAAACGGGCCTATCAAGATTATCTGCAGGATATAATTGATTCTATAAACGATATTGGAATGTTTGTAAAAGGTATGTCTTATGCGGGTTTCTTAAAAGATAAAAAGACTATAAATGCGGTAGTGAGAAGTATCGAAATTATAGGTGAGGCAACTAAGAAGTTGCCCGTTTTTTTGAAGAATAAACATCCTTTGATTCCCTGGAAGAAGATGGCGGGAATGAGGGATAAACTAATCCATGAATATTTTGGTATTGATTTAGAAATCTTGTGGAGTGCGGTAAAAAAGGATATCCTGTTGCTGAAACGTCTGATAAGACAGGTCTAATCAGATTGTTTAAGTAATTGAGGGTTGCTCAAAACTCAGGTTTTTATAATTTTAGACCCCCCTTTTGTTTTTGATTCTTCCTTATTATAATATAATAGCAGGAATTCTTCACTAATAGTATCGCCGTTCCCGGCATTTTAATCATTCCTTCGCTTACATAGACGAAAAAAAATACTAATTTTCCTGTAAAAAAAGCTGCGCTTTTCGTTTAAAATAAGAACCTATGGATGTGATAGTTATCGGTGCAGGGCATGCGGGAATTGAAGCGAGTTTGGCCGCCAGCAGGATGGGCTGTCCAACTTTGCTTGTAACTATGCGCTATGACACCATCGGCCATATGAGCTGTAACCCGGCAATCGGCGGAGTGGGCAAGGGCCAGTTAGTCAAGGAAATTGATGCCCTAGGCGGAGAAATGGCTAAGGCCGCGGATGCCTGCGGCATCCAGTTTCGTATCTTAAACAGCTCAAAAGGCCCGGCGGTGCAGTCATCTCGCGCTCAAGAAGATAGGCACAGATATAAGGCCTATATGCAGAAGGCGCTCAGGGCGCGGAAGAACCTGTTAGTCAAAGAAGGCGAGGTTGTAGAGCTGATCGTAAAAGACGGGACTGCCTGCGGCGTAAGGATGAATAACGGAGATTGTTGTTACGGTAAAAGCATAGTGGTTACTCCCGGGACATTCTTAAACGGATTAATCCACATCGGCCTGGAACATACGCCGGGAGGAAGAATAGGCGAGCCTCCGTCGGTAAGCCTGGGGAATTCACTTCAAGATTTAGGGTTTAATATCCTGCGCTTTAAAACCGGAACCTGCGCCCGTTTAGATGGCCGGAGCATAAACTTTAAGCAACTACAGCTTCAGGAAGGCGATAAAGAACCAAGGCCTTTTTCTTTCTCTACCAGGAAACTTAAGCTTAGACAAGTTCCCTGCCACATAACCTATACTAATAAAAAGACCCATGAAATCATCCGTGCGGGCCTTGGCCGTTCGCCGCTTTATACCGGGAAAATTAAAGCCACCGGCGTGCGCTATTGCCCTTCAATTGAAGATAAAATCGTTAAGTTTGCCGATAAGCAGCGCCATCAGATATTCTTAGAGCCGGAAGGCCTAAAGACCATTGAGTATTATCCTAACGGCATCTCCACGAGTTTGCCCGTAGATATTCAATTAAAGATGCTGCATTCAATAGAGGGTTTAGAAAATGCGGAAATTACCAGGCCCGGATACGGTATCGAACACGATGTAGTTGACCCATTAGAGCTGTATCCTACCTTAGAGGCCAAGCGTACCAGAAACTTATATTTGGCCGGTCAAATCAACGGCACCACCGGTTACGAAGAGGCGGCTGCTCAGGGTTTAATTGCCGGAATAAATGCCGCCTTGAGAGTTAAAGACAGGCAGCCTCTTGTTCTGGACCGTTCTACCAGTTACATCGCCGTGCTCATTGACGACCTCACCACCAAAGGAACTAATGAACCGTATCGGATGTTTACCTCCAGGGTTGAATACCGTCTGACTATCCGCGAGGATAACGCGGACTTGAGGCTGGCGAAGATTGGCTATGAGGCGGGATTGGTCAAAGAGAGCGAATTTAAGAAGATACAAAATAAGGAAAAAGAAATAGAAAAGGGGATCGCCTATTTAAGAAAAACAAGTATCTCGCCAACAATAGAGATTAATAAGCGGCTTGAGGAAGCTAATACCGCGACAATAGAAAAGAAGGTTACTCTTCTCGATTTGCTTAAGCGCCCGCAAATAGATATTGCTATCTTAAGGAATCTCTCTAATCTTGATTTTAAGAATGGCGCGGCAAAACAGATAGAAATTGAGGTAAAGTATGGGGGTTTTATCCAGCGCCAGCTTAAAGAGGTAGAGAGGTTTAAAAACTTGGAAAAGATAAAACTTCCGGAAGATTTGGATTATGGGATGATTCCCAGTTTATCCCGCGAAATCAGAGAGAAGCTTATTAAAGGTCATCCTCTTACTTTAGGCCAGGCCTCGCGCATCTCAGGAGTGACTCCCGCGGCCATTTCGGTGCTTATGATCTGGCTCAAGAAAATTAGCGCAAGATAAGCCACCCCGCCGTAGGCGGGGCGATTGGCCCATAAGGGCTGGCGAGAAGTCTTTACATCCCTATAATAAAATTATATAATATAGTTTCAATAGAGAAAGGAGAAATTGATGCGCACTCTTAAAGGGTTACTATTGGCATTTTCTATGCTCTGTGTTTTAGCGGACGCTGGTTTTACCGGGGAATTAAAAGGCTCAATCCAGATTAAGGGCTCGGATACGATGGTGAATTTGGCCCAGGCCTGGGCTGAAGTGTTCTGCGAGAAGAATCCCGGAGTAAACCTGGCAGTTACCGGGGGAGGCTCGGGCACCGGCATAGCGGCCTTAATTTCCGGGACCGCGGATATCGTTATTTCGTCGCGGACAATGAAGGAAAAGGAAATCAATAAAGCCAGAGAAAACGGTATTCAACCCAATGAAATAAAAACAGCCTTAGACGGCCTGGCAGTGGTCGCGCATCCGGCGAATCCGGTCTCAAAAATTACCATAGATGAGCTTTCGGATATTTTTACCGGAAAAATCAAAAACTGGAAGGAAGTCGGCGGGATGAACTTGCGGATAGTGATTCTCTCCCGGGAAGTGAATTCCGGAACCCATGTCTATTTTAAGGAGCATGTTTTAAGAAAAGGAAATGAAAAGTCAGTTGAAGAGTTTTCTCCGGCGGCTCTGCTTATGCCTTCCAGCCAGGCAATTGCTGATGAGATTTCTCAAAATGCCAATGCTATCGGCTATTATGGTATGGGTTATATCAGCTCAAAGCAAAAGGTAATCGCGGTGGCAAAGGATAAAAATTCCCCTTATCTTGAGCCGGTTTTAGTGAATGTGCAGAATAATAGTTATCCCATTGCCCGCCCGCTTCTTATCTATACCAAGGGAAAACCTCAAGGAATAGTTAAGGCTTTCGTTGATTTTGTCTTATCCGAAGAAGGCCAGGAGATTGTCAGAAAGACCGATTTTGTCCCTGTTCATTAAAAATGAAACTACGTCTACTCAAAGAATTTATTATTGAAAAACTCATCTTCCTAAGCGGGATTGCCTCCATACTTTTTGTTATTTTGATTTTTACCTTTCTGCTTAAGGAAGGAATTTCTTTTTTTAAAGAGATAGGCCTGAAGGATTTTATCGGCGGAAAATACTGGTATCCCATATCCGAGCCTGAACGTTTTGGAATATTGCCCTTGATCTTGGGCTCACTTCTGGTTACCCTGGGGGCGATTATTATCGCGGTTCCTTTAAGCATTGCCTGCGCCTTTTATATTTCCGAGGTTGTCCAGGGAAAAGCCAAGGATATTCTAAAGTCCGGGATTGAAATGCTGGCGGCGATACCGTCAGTAGTTTTGGGATTTATCGGGATAGTTACCCTGGTTCCCTGGATGAAGAAAGTACTTAACCTGCCTACGGGCTTAACCGCGCTCTCCGGCTCAATTATGCTCGGGCTTATGGCTATGCCTACGATTATCAGCATATCCGAGGATGCCATTAATGCCGTGCCCAAAGCCTATAAGGAAGGAGCCCTGGCCCTGGGGGCAACCCGCTGGCAGGCGATGTACCGGGTGGTAATTTATGCCGCGCTCCCCGGGATTATCGCCGCCTCAATGCTGGGGATAGGAAGGGTAATCGGTGAGACGATGGCAGTGATGATGCTCAGCGGAAACGCCGCGGTTATCCCGAGCACATTATTAGAGCCGGTGCGCACCTTAACCGCGACTATTGCCGCGGAGATGGGGGAGGCCGTGCACGGGGGTCTGCATTATTATTCTTTGTTTGCTATCGGGATAATCCTTTTTGTGATTACCTTTATGATCAATGTTATCGCGGATATATTTCTGCATAGGAATAAGAAATGAGAACCACCACAAAACAGAAGATTGCTTTTAGTGTTTTATTCTTATCTACTCTTATGGTGATCTTGCCGGTAGTGTTTGTTCTGGGGACGATTATCAAGAATGGCTGGCAGGGCATTAGCTGGGAGTTTTTGACTAGCATGCCCAGGGATGGGATGCGCCAGGGAGGAATCTATCCGGCAATTGTGGGGACAGTATATTTAGTCAGCCTCTCCATAGTTTTTTCTTTACCTATCGGGGTGATGGCGGCTATTTATCTGAACGAATACGCCAGGGATAATCTGCTTACTCGCCTAATTCGTTTAGCCATTGTCAACTTAGCCGGGGTTTCTTCGGTGGTTTACGGCCTATTCGGATTGGCCTTGTTTGTAACTTTTATGAAGTTTGGGGTTTCTATTCTTTCCGGGGCATTGACTTTGGCAATAATGAATCTTCCGGTGATTATCACTGCCTCCAGAGAATCCCTGGCTAATGTGCCATATCAATTCCGGGAAGTAAGCCTTTCCCTGGGCCTTTCCCGCTGGCAGACCATCAGGCATTCGGTTCTGCCTTTTGCTATTCCCGGGATATTGACCGGGGCAATTTTGAGCTTAGCCAGGGCCGCGGGCGAGACCGCGCCGATCCTCTTTACGGTAGCGGCCTTTTATCTGCCGAAACTTCCGGCTTCTATCTTTGACCAGGCAATGGCTTTACCCTATCATCTCTATATCATCTCTACCCAGATACCGAATATAGCGGTTAAGACCCGCTATGCCACGGCCATGGTTTTGGTGGGGATTAGCTTTACGATGAATATCTTTGCGGTAATTATCCGCTCACGTCTAAGGAAAAAGAAGAAATGGTAACCCAGACCGCAAGTAAAATAATTGTAAAACAACTTAGTATTTGGTTTGGCAAAGTGCAGGCCTTAAAAGAACTCAGCCTGCAAATCCATAGCAGTGAAATATTATCTGTCATCGGCCCGGCAAATAGCGGAAAGACCTCTTTTTTAAGACAGCTTAACCGCCTGAATGAACTTGAGGCAAATTTCAGAGTAAGCGGCGAGGTTCTTCTTGACGGTGAAGATATCCAGAAACTCAGTCCTGAGATTTTGAGAAAAAATGTAGGAATGATTTTTGCTCTTCCCCAGGTTCTTCCTATGTCTATTTATGACAATGTTTCCTACGGGCCGCGTATGCACGGGATAAAGAATAGGGGAGTTCTTGACGGGATTGTTGAAGAATCGCTTGAGGCGTCATTCTTGTGGGATGAGGTTAAGCAAAGGCTTAAAGAATCAGCGACCAAGCTCTCCGGCGGCCAGCAGCAGCGCCTGTGTATCAGCCGGACCCTTGCGCTTAGGCCCGAGGTTATCTTATTTGACGAACCCTGCTCGGGGCTTGACCCTGTTTCAACCGCCAAGGTTGAAGAGTCAATGCTTAAATTGAAAGAAAATTATACTATTATTCTGGTTACTAACAATACCAAACAGGCGGCCAGGGTAGGCGACCGCAGCGCATTTTTTCTTATGGGCGAGTTGATTGAGTTCGATAAAACCCAGAAGATTTTTACCGCACCGGCTGATAAGAGGACAGAGGAGTATATCTTGGGGAAGTTTGGATAATGAATTAAGATGTCTAAAATAATCACCAATAATCTCAGCCTTTGGTATGGCGGGTTCCAGGCCTTAAAAAAAATCAACTTAGCTTTTCAGGAAAAGCGGATTACCTCAATCATTGGGCCTTCGGGATGCGGGAAGTCCACCCTTTTAAGGGTTTTCAATCGGATGAACGATTTGATTGACGGGGTGCGTATTGAGGGAGAGGTTTTAATTGACAGCGCTGACATTCTGGACGGAGATTTTAGCGATTTGGTAAAACTGCGCAAAAAAGTCGGGATGGTTTTCCAGCGGCCTAATCCCTTTCCGCTCTCAGTGTACGAGAATATTATCTTTGGATTAAAGGTTCATCATTTAGTGGAGAAGAGTGAGCGCGAGCAAATAGTGCGGGAGAGTTTGGAATCGGTTATGCTTTGGAATGATTTAAAAGATAAACTGCATAGGAATGCCCTGGGTTTGTCGCTGGAGCAGAAACAGAGGCTCTGCATAGCCAGGGCGATTGCGGTAGAGCCGGACATCCTGCTTATGGATGAGCCGTGCTCCGCGCTCGATCCCCAGGCAACTTTAAAGATAGAAGGCCTGATGCAGAGACTCAAAAATGATTATACCATCGTTATTGTTACCCACAATATGCAGCAGGCAGCCAGGGCATCTGACGATGCCGGTTTTATGCTTTTAGGTGAGTTGATTGAATTTGATAGAACAGTTGAGATGTTTACCGCGCCAAAGGATAAGAGGACCGAGGATTATATAACGGGAAGGTATGGTTAGGATGCAGCGGAGGTAAAAATGGAGCGTATATTCGACGAAGAACTAAAGCAGTTAAGGCAGGATATACTGATGATGGCATCTTTGGTTGAGGAGGCGATTTTTAAATCCGTTGAGGCCTTAAAACAAGGAAATGAAGCGCTGGCTGGCGAAGTCATTGCCTCGGATAAGAAAATAGACGAATTGGAAAATAAGATTGATGAATTCTGTCTTGACCTGATTGCCCTGCGCCAGCCGGTAGCCCAGGACCTGCGTTTTATTACCATGGCGATGCAGATTAACTCGGATTTAGAGCGTATAGCAGACCTGGCAGTGGATATTGCCCAGCGGGCGCTGGAGTTGATTACTCAGCAGGTTCTCAAACCCCTGATTGATATACCCAAATTGGCAAACCTTTCTCAAACGATGCTAAAGGAGGCAATCGATGCCTTTATCAATAAGGACGTAGAATTGGCAAAGAAAGTGGTTCTCTCTGACAAGGAAGCCGACGGCTTGCGGGATTTAGTCCAGAAAGAGTTGATTTATGATTATCTGGTTAAAGACGGGCGAACCGCGCCCCGGGCCGTCCCATTAATCTTAGTTGCCCGCCATCTGGAACGTATCTGCGACCATGCCACAAACATCGCCGAAGATGTAGTATATATGATTCAAGCCAAGGTTGTCCGGCACCATCCGGAGAAGTTGTAATAAGCAGTGTCAAAGTGTCAGGGCGCCAGGGTGTCGACTGTGATACCTTGATACTGTATTATTTTACCTATATATTCTCTTATGGTATGATAATATTATGTCTAAAACAAAAAATTACCAGAGAATTAAGAAGTTCTGCCTGAATTGGGGAGCGGATTTATTCGGAGTGGCGGATGTAACTTCCGTCAGAGACGGCTTTGGCTTGGGTTCAGCTATTCTTAAAAACCTGGATAGGGCAATTTGCCTGGGAGTGAGGGCGTCTTCGGGAATATTAGATGAAATTGAGCAGCAGCCGACCAAGCTTTATTTTCACCATTACCGCACGGTTAATATGCTTTTGGACCAGCTGGCCCTTCGCCTGGCGAATCTTATCCAAAATTCCGGCTTTAGGTCCATCCCCATCCCGGCCTCCCAGATCGTAGATTGGCAGAGGCAGACCGCCCATCTCTCGCATAAGAAAATCGGCGAGCTTGCCGGTTTAGGTTGGTTAGGCAGGAATAATTTATTGGTAAATAAAAAATTCGGCAGTCAATTCCGCTTGGTAACGGTGCTTAGCGATATGCCTTTAAAGAGCGATAAGCCCAGCAAAGAAGATTGTGGAAATTGCCGCGCCTGTATGGTAATATGCCCTGTCAAGTGCATAAAGGAAAACCAGAGGGATTTTGACCATCAGGGCTGTTTTGCCCTGCTTAAAGAATTTCAAAAACAAAAGGTTGTCGATCAGTACATTTGCGGTATATGCGTAAAGGCCTGTCAAGCAAAATATGCCAAAAATTAACAATCATATTGAAGCCCTTTCCAAAATAGCGCAGGCTATCACATCAGATCTATATCTTGATGATATCCTGCGGCTGATTGTGACGGTGACCGCGCAGACCCTGGGCTCTAAGATTTGTTCGCTGATGCTCCTTGATGAGAAAAAACAGGAGTTAGTTATCAGGGCAACCCAGTCTATTTCGGAAAGTTATAACAAAAAGCCGCCTCTGAAAATCGGCGAAGGCATAGCCGGAAAAGTTGTGCGGGAGAAGAAGCCGATTACTGTCTATGATGTAACTAAGGAAAAAGAATATAAATACAAAGACATCGCCAGAAAAGATGGGCTTGCTTCTTTATTGTGCGTTCCACTGCTGGTAAAGAGTAGAGCCATCGGCGTAGTCAACCTCTATACTTCAAAGCCCCACAATTTTAGCAAGAATGAAATCCATATGCTCACCGCAGTTGCCAATCAGGCGGCAATGGTTATAGAAAATACCGAGCTGATGGTGAAATCAAAAATTATTCAGGAAGAGCTTGAAACCCGTAAGTTGGTAGAGAAGGCAAAAGGGATATTGATGAGGGAACAGGGTTTGTCTGAGGACGGGGCTTATCGGACAATTCAGAAATATAGCATGGATTCCCGCAAATCAATGCGCCAGGTTGCCGAGGCTATTGTTACCGCACAGGCAGTCAGGAAAAATCAGCCACCAGCCACCGGCCACTAGTGCACTAGTTACCGGTCAGAGCTAAAAAAGTGTAGAATATTAAAGACCGGCGACTGACGACAGGAGACAGACGAATGGATTGGAAGATTTTTCTTACCGCATTTGGAACGATATTTTTAGCAGAACTTGCCGATAAAACGGAATTTGCGGTATTTAGCTTAGTCGCGAAGACAAAATCTCCCTGGACGGTATTCTGGGGAGCAATGCTTGCCTTTGGCCTGGCAACCTTGATTGCGGTATGCTTAGGTGAAGTGGTGGCGAAGTTTATTCCGCTCTCTATCCTGCGTTTCGTCAGCGCAGGAGTTTTTATCCTTATCGGCATCCTGACTTTATTAGGTAAGCTTTAAGCCAGTAAGGCAATGGTGCGGCAACCGAATAGCCGCAGCCATAAATGCAAGAGAAAGAAGCGGTAAAAGCAGCGGCAAAGATTATCGGCATATCTATCCGCACCGCGCCTAAGAGCGCGGGGATAGACGATATAGCATATAAAATACTCAGCGATGAGGAGAAGGCACAGGTGAGCGCTGAGACAAGGAAAATCTGTGCTCAGTTCAAGAAAGATAGGCCTGCTGAGGCGCAAAAAGCGATTGCCCTTGACTGGCTTAGTGATGCCGATACGGTTGATAGATCAGATTGCCTTATTTTAATCGGAGTCAATGGCCGTAAACCCTTAGGGTTTAACTGTGGCGGGTGCGGTTTTAAAGGCTGCCAGGAATTCCTCAGCGCTAAGCCGCCAGAAACTATATTTATGGCTGGGCCATTTTGCATGTTTAAGCTTTTGGATTTAGGTATTGCTGTTTCAAGCGCTGCCCGGGCCGCGGCAAATTTCAATATTGATAACCGCATTATGTACCGGGCAGGCTTAGCCGGATACAGGTTAGCCTTATTGAAAGAGTGTAATCCTCTAATCGGGGTTCCTCTTTCCGCAACGGGTAAAAATATCTATTTTGACCGCAAAGAAAAATTAGAAGCCAAAGAGCTCTGGAAACAAATAAATACGAAGAGGTGAAAAAATGGATGAGATTTTAGAGATTTTGGAAAAGGATGCGCGCACCAGGCCTGAAGAGATTGCCGGGATGACGAAGAATGATGCCGCGAAAGTCAAGCAGGCAATTAAAAAATACGAGAAAGAAGGCGTCATTCTAAAATATAAGACCGTGATAAACAAAGAGCTTATCCGAAGCGAAGATGCAGAAGTCAGGGCGCTGATTGAAGTCAACATCGTCCCTCAAAAAGATCTGGGCTTTGATAAGATTGCCGAGAGGATTTATTCCTTTCCAGAGGTTGCCAGCTGTTACCTTATTTCCGGAAGCTATGACCTTTTGGTAGTGGTGGAAGGAAAGAATATCCATACGGTTTCAAGCTTCGTGGCTGAGAAGCTTTCCTGTATGGAAAATGTCCGGGGAACCGTAACACATTTTCTGCTAAAAAAATATAAAGAAGATGGCGTGGTTTTAAAGCGCAGGGAAGAAAATAAGAGAATCGCCATATCGTATTAAATCAATAACTGGTCCTTCGATTACACTCAGGATTGGCACTCAAGCGAAGTTGAAGTGCCGGTAAACTCGCAACTCGTAATTAGTAGATGAGTGACATTATTTCTAAAAAAGTCGAAAAAATACAGCCATCCGGCATACGGGCATTCTTTGACCTGGTGCTGGGGATGGAGGACGTAATATCGCTGGGAGTGGGAGAACCGGATTTTGTAACTCCCTGGCAGATTCGCGAAGCAGGAATCTACTCTCTGGAACAGGGTTTTACTTCCTATACTTCAAATAAAGGGCTCTATAAATTACGGCTTAGCATAGCCAACCATCTAAAAAATAGATATGGCTTAGAGTATAATCCGGATGATGAAATTCTCATCACTGTGGGAGTAAGCGAGGGATTAGATCTGGCCTTACGTTCAATTATAAACCCGGGCGATAAAATCGTCATTCCTACGCCTTGCTATGTTTCTTACGGCCCGGTCACGGAATTGGCCGGGGGTATCCCTGTATATGTAAACACAAAGGACTATGGGTTTAAGCTTACGCCCCGGCTCTTAGAAAAATCTATTGATAAAAGAACTAAGGCGGTGGTCTTAAATTACCCTGCGAATCCAACGGGAATCTCTTATACCAGAAAAGAATTGGGCGAGCTTAACAAAATAATTCTAAAACATAAAATACTTTGCCTATCCGATGAAATCTACGCAGAGCTGGCCTATGATTTTACACATACCCCTTTTGCCTCGCTTCACCAGGCAAGGAATAATACAATTTATCTTGATGGATTCTCTAAAAGTTACGCCATGACCGGTTGGCGGGTGGGTTTTGCCTGTGGCCCGCGGGAAATAATCGCCGCGATGACCAAAATCCATCAATACACTATTATGTGCGTTCCCATAACCAGCCAGATGGCGGCTTGCGAGGCGTTACATACAGGAAAGAAAGACATTGAAGAAATGAAACGCGAATATCAAAGGCGAAGAGAATACCTGCTGAGAGGTTTAGGCAGCCTGGGCCTTACATGCGTAAGACCCGCGGGGGCATTTTATCTATTCACCTGCATAGATAAGGCCGGATTAAATGATATGGAATTCGCCCGGAGATTGCTGAAGGAACAGAAAGTGGCAGTTGTGCCGGGGAGCGCTTTTGGAAATGGATTTGATAATTATATCCGTATCTCATATACCTCAAACTTTGATAACTTGAAAGAGGCGATTGAGCGAATCGCGGTGTTTTTAAGAAAATTATAAGCCGGTAAAACAATGGTTTGGCTCTCCATATAAGCCATAGCCAAAGCCATAACCAGAGAGGAGGATAAATACCTTACATGCTGGAAGAAAAAATTCTGGAAGATTTTAGAAAGGCAATGAAGGCTAAGGATGCTGTTACGGTTTCTACCTTGAGTTTTTTGCGGGCAGAATTAAAAAATACCGCCATAGACAAGAGGCAGGAGAAGCTCAATGATATGGAGGTTGTCACAGTCATAAAGAAGCAGATTAAGCGGCGCCAGGACTCCATTGAGCAGTTTAAGCAAGGCAACCGCCAGGATTTAGCGGATAAAGAGACAAGAGAGTTAGAAATTCTAAAGTCGTATCTTCCGCAAACTGTGCCTGAAGAAAAGATTAAAGAGGCAATTGAAGAGGTGCTCAGGGTAACCGGCGCAAAGGGGCTTAAGGATATGGGAAGGGTAATCAAGCAGCTCATCGCGCAATTTGCCGAGAGGTGCGATAATAAATTGCTTAGCGAGCTGGTCCGGGAAAGGTTATCCAGGATATAAGCATGTCTACCGTAAGAGAGCTGATAAAGATTTCACATAAAATTGCCAGAGAAAAAGGCTGGTGGTCCGGAGACAGGAATGACGGTGAATTAATTGCCCTGATGCATTCCGAACTTTCTGAGGCGCTTGAGGTATTGCGTAACCATGCCAAAAAAGACAAACTTGCCGAAGAATTGGCGGATTGCTGTATCAGGATATTTGACTACTGCGGCGCGCGCCGCATAGACCTTCAGCAGGCAATTAAGAAAAAAATCAAGAAAAACCGCCTGCGGCCGCATCGACACGGGAATAAGAAATTTTAAAAAATGTTTATCCATGCCGTCTTGTTTGAAATTGCGCCAAAAGAAGTTAACGTTTACCGGAAGGATTGTCGAATGTGGGCGGGTTATGCCAGGAAAGCTAAGGGTTTCCTGGCATATTTTACCATGAAGCGCGCTGATTTTAAGAATCAATTGCTTTCAGTTTATGAATGGGGAAGCAGGCAGGAACACGAACGCTTTATGCGGCAGTATCACGATTGGTTGGTGAGTAAATCCAAAGCCAAAGTCAAGGTTCTGGGTTACTATAATCTGAAATCCATAGACGAGATAAGATAAAAGGAGTAACCATATTCTATGGCGGATAACAAATGCCCGGGGCAGGATTCGCAATACTGGAAGCCGCAAGACGTTATCGAGGTTCCCTGTCCCGGCTGTCAGGCGGTAATTGAATTCTTTAAGGATGAACCAAAGAGGAAATGCCATAGTTGTAAGCAGGAGGTATTCAATCCCCGGGTTGACTTTGGCTGCGCCTTATGGTGCCCCAAGGCGGTGGAGTGCATAGGTTTGGAGCGTTACAAAGAGTTATTAGCCACAGCAAAGAAAGAGCCTATTCAGGATAAATACAAAACCAAAAAAGAGCTTTTAATCTTAGAGATGGAAAAATATTTCGGACTGGACCAGAAAAGGATTAACCATGCCAAAAAGGTTTTAAGCTATGCCCAGCAGCTTTTAGAAAAAGAGAAGGCCGATCCTTTGGTAGTGATTGCCTCAAGCGTTCTCCATGACATCGGAATACATCAGGCGGAAAGTAAACATAAGAGCACAGCCGGAAATTACCAGGAAATCGAGGGCCCGCCGATAGCCCGCTCTATTATGGAAAAGCTGCAGATTAAAAAAGATGTTATTGACGAGGTATGCCAGATTATCGCGCATCATCATTCCCCCGGCAAGGTGAATACACTTAACTTCGGGGTGCTCTACGATGCCGATTGGTTAGTTAATCTTAAAGACGAGTTTGATACGAGCGATAGAGAAAAGTTAGATAAAATTATAGAAAAGGTTTTCCTGACGGAAAGCGGCAAGGAATTAGCCCGCAAGGTGTATCTTGTTCTGCAATAAGCGCCGTCTTTTTAATGGTACAGGAAAGTATGCCCTTACGGGCACAAGTGCAACACTTTCCTATACCACTGCGAAAATCGCAGAAAGTTATCGCCGATCACGCCTACGGCGGATCCCCCCAGAGGCGGGAAGGCGATTTTCTTGATGGATAAAGAAGAAGCTTTGGAGGAATTCCTCAAGAGCCTTAAGGCCGCCCTCAATAACGGCTCAATTTATTTCCCGGAACATCCCGTCTTTATAAAATCATCGCAGGAGTTAAAGGAAAAAGTAGATTCGCTGCTGCATTTTTTAAATCCGCTTAAAATCGGCTTTGCGGCTGATTTTCTGGTTGTAGACGGCCAGAATTTAGAAAAGGCAGGGCTTGTCATGGGGTTGGCGGGATTCTTTCATTTCCGCAAGATAAAAAGTATTGAGATAGAGCCAGGCGTAACCATCGGCGAATTAATGCATTTTCTCGTAAGGGCATCCCGGCCTCCGACGCAGATTTTTAAAGAAGGCGGCATAGAGAATTACTTAAGGAAAGAAGCGGCTCCTCATATTCTCGTTGAAAGCCTTGACTATTCCCAGCTTTTGTATGCTCAGGGAGAAGGATACAAGGATATTTGGACATTTCTATTTCGTGAAGTTATCCAAGAGAAAGATGCGCACAAAATAGCTCAACTGGCCGATAATTTCGGAGGAATTATTGCAAAATTTAGAAGCGATGACCTGCTGAAGAATGAAGATGTGCAGGAGAACCTGGGCATCTTTTTAAATCATCTAAAGAATACCGACAAAGATAAATTCGCCAGATGCGGCAAAGATGCCTTTAAGCTGATGCTGCAATATAGAAATATCCCTCAAGGCGCTGAGCTGGATAAAGTAAAGAATTTCTTTAAGGACCTTGGCTCGGACCAGCTTGCCGATACGCTCTGGGAAGAAGTAACCGAGAATGAAAACTTTAATCCTTTAAGCCTCAATTTATTTTCCGTTCTCATTGATAACGACCGCCATAAGGAAATAGCTTCTGCGTTAGCGTCTAAAAGCAGCCTGACGGAGGCCGCGCTCAAACCATCTACGAAAAAAAGAATCAAAGAACTATTCTCATCGCCTGAACTGCAGTCCGCCCCGGGAGTTTACCAACGTATATTTTTAGCTTTGCTTAAAGATGGAGGAGCCCAAAAAGACATTCAGGCAACTTTGGATTATAAGCTTTTGCGTGTTAATTACCGCCTGCTCATTCTTAATTTATTGGCGGAAGAAAACAACGAGATGAGGCTGAACCTGATTCGGGAAAAAATATTAGAAGAGTGGGAGGCAATAGTAAAGGAAAAGGACGTAGAATTCTTGAAGAACTTCTTAAAGATATTCAGGATGAAAAAGGATAATTCATCTTTTGCAAATATTTTTGAACCCGTAAGAATATGCGTATCCAGCTTTATAGAAAATATTATTCTGCAGGGTATGCCTGTTGATAATCTCGAGTATTTTATGGATATTTTAAACGCAAGTTCGTTTAAAATAGACGACTACGTTAGAAAAATGTTTAAAGAAAACGTAATCAATCAACAGATAGTAAAGCTATTCCTGGTTTTTTTCCCGAAAGACGGCTTGTTTATTTTCTGCGATGAATTAAAGAAGCGGTCTTTCGATATGGAGTTTCTTAAAAATATCATAGAGAGTTTAACGCTGATTGAGGCCGCTCCGAGCATGGAAATACTAAAAGAAATATTTTCCTTTCCCTTACGCATAATAAAAATAGAGGTTTTGAAGGCAATGCGGAAGATGCCGGCGCAAGACGAAGATTTTTTATTTTCTCTCCTGGAAGAAAAAGATATTTTTTTAAAAAAAGAGGCCTTTGCGATATTGGCGGATAACAAAAAAACAGCAGAGAAGGCGTTTAAAGAGCTGTTAGGTATCTTTAGCCCGCTGGGCATAAGAAATTGTGTTTTAGAAAAAAATATAGAGGTTATAAGAGAAAAAGACGCAGTTATTCCAGCCAGGGATTACCTGATGATTTTAAGCAAAAAGAGATTTTTCTGGAATAGAGGCCTAAGAAAAAAGGCAAGAGAGGCCTTAGGATACCCGGATGCCGGAAAGCATTGAAAATTCCCTCAGGCTGCTGGTAGCGTCATTTCAGCTGGCAAAGATTTATCCGCTGGAACATCCTGCATTTAAAAATTCACTTGACAAGGCATACGAGAGCCTGCAAGATCTGATAGAGGAGAAAGGCGAGCTGGTTATCGGGATTGTGGGAGAGGAATTGACTTCGGGAAAAGAGATTTTCTTTAATTTTAGTAAGTCAGTTAAACCGCTGATTCTTCATTTAAAACAAAGGGGCATTGAGAAAATCGTCTTCCGCCGGCAATTGAAAAAGGATGAGCTCAACTGCTTTATCGCTTCTATTGCTGCCCCTAAAGAAAGCGCAGGCGATGACATTCAGGAGTATTTGTCTTTGCGCGGTGTTAAAAATATCTCCGCAGGAAAAATAAATCTAGCATCCACTCCGGAAGAGGAAGTTAAAAAGGCGGCCAATTTTATTGAACAGTATGAAAATTCCGCCGAGAAAATATCCCATTACGTAAACGGAGTTATTAACGGAGAAACTCTTGATTATGCGGATTTGAGCTCTTCAATTACCGGCATTATGGAAAATATGCTCTCCGGCTATCCGGAATTTCTAAAATTATCAACTCTAAAGAAACGCAATGTCAGTACCTATCTTCATATCCTGAATGTAGCCATCCTCTCTCTCTATTTTTCTCATAAGCTGGGGTTCTCCAAAGACGATATCTCCAATATGGGTATCGCCGCTTTATTCCATGACATGGGAAAGATTTTTATTTCCCAGAAGCTCCTTGATAAGCGGGAAAAACTGAGCGATGAAGAATTCATGCTTATGAAGAGCCATACAGTTTTAGGGGCCCAGATACTTTTAAAATATACGAAAAATATTGGGGTGCTGCCGGCAGTGGTTGCTTTTGAGCACCATTTAAGATACGATGCAAAGGGTTATCCTAAGCTGACATTTGCGCAAAGGCCGCACATTGCCTCCCTGATTGTTTCCATATGCGATGTTTATGATGCCCTCAATTCAAGGAGAAGCTATAAAAGAAATTATCCGCCCGATTTGATTTATAACTTGATGCAAGTAGAAAAGGAGAGGGCCTTTTCCCCTGAGCTCTTAGAAAGTTTCTTTAAAATAATAGGCGTTTGGCCCATAGGGACCATCGCAGCTTTGAGCGATAAACGGATTGCCGTGGTAAGAGAGGAGAATGAGGATGATATTTTTTCTCCCAGGGTTGAGGTAATTTTTCCCGAGGCAAATAAAGAACATATTGATTTAAAGGATAAAAAAGGGGAAATTAAAATTGAGTATGCCCTAGATCCCCTGGAAGGCGGGGAAAAATTCTTACATTTGGTTTAGTAAAAGGGCAAATTTTTCTAGAAAATGATTGACAAAGGTTATTTTCTATGCTAAAAATAAATTTACAATCAGTTGTGGTATGTTTGAAGGGGGAACTGCCACGTTCCGCTAAAATTCATGGCGGATCCGCCAAGCAGTATGGCGGGAAAATAATTAAAACCTTCGCTCGAAAAAGCGGAGGTTTTTTGTTTTAGCCGGATTGTATTTATAGCTAAGGGGGCAATTATGTATGATTACAATAATTTACCAACAGATAAAATAATTGGACAATATAATCTTATCGCGAATTTCCATAAGAAATTTCTTGCAAAATTTGGAGTTAAGTTACCGGAGCTATTCACTAAGGATAAGAAATTTACCAAAAATGCACTTGTTTTAGTATATCTATCTATGGGATATCCTAAAACTAAGGTTGCTTCAAAAACAGAATTAACTCATTTCATGCGAGAATTCTATCCCGATACAGCCGATGTTCAGCAGGCAAGGCACTTAGGGGCACAAGATGGTTGGTGGATAGTTGCTGGTGGCAGGGATAATATAGTTGAGAAGGTTAAAAGGGGATATTATAAACTTCACACCCTCGAACAGCCATACCCTGGATTCAAAAAAGGACACAGGGAAAAAGATGTTAGTAATTGGGGAGAAATTAAGGTTGCATATGGCTATAGATGTGCTACTTGTGGATCAAGAGAGGGCGAGCCACACTTTCATTGGCCGGGCACAAAAACAAAATTGCAGCAAGCACATAAAGATCCTAATAAGCCGTTGGTTTCCGGGAACATAATTCCCCAATGTCAAAAATGCAATAGGGCCGATAGGAACAGATGGGTTTATGATTATAAAGGCAGGGTTATTAAGTTGGCAGACCCATTATTCGTGAAGAATTTTGATAAAGAGGTTAGATGTAAAGTTTATAAAATTTTAAAAAAGGAATTCGGGGAATAACAAAGAAATGAAGAATACATTTTTAAATAAAATAATTTGTGCGGATGCGCTTACAGTCTTGGATAAGATAGCAGAAAGTTCCATTGATATTGTTTTAACAGATCCTCCATATTTTCTGGATAAATTAGATAATAATTGGGATCACAAGGTGGTTTCAAATATAAAGAACCGCCAGACCGTTAAGTCTTTACCGGCGGGAATGAAATTTGACCGTGAGCAGGGTGTGAGATTTTACAATTGGTACTTGG
>MHGN01000070.1 GCA_001805575.1 Omnitrophica WOR_2 bacterium RIFCSPHIGHO2_02_FULL_45_21
CACCTCCTGAAGGTATGTTTTCGGTTAGATGATTTATGAGTCAATGATACCCGTATAAAAAGATTTCGGTTAGATTTAATGTGAGTCAATTCGTAGTTACCCCTGCTTATTGACACCGCTGCCCGTAGATGATATAATAAACCCAAAAGGAGATGATACTATATGTCTGAAGTGCTGATAAGAAAAGATGAGTCCTTTGAGTCCGCCTTAAGGAGATTTAAGAAAAAAATTGATAAAGATGGGATTTTGAAGGAAGTGCGCGACCGCAAGCACTATGAAAAACCGAGCGAGCGCAGGCGCAATAGAGGCAAATAGACTAATAGCAAATGGGGCTTTCTTTATCAACTGCCTGGAACGCCTTTCGTTATAACGATGGCGAGGGAATCGTTCAGGAAATCCGCGGCCTTGGCTTTGAGGAGATTGAGTTAAGTTTTAATTTAACTAAGAAAATAGTCGCAGATATTGCCCGTTTAGTTAAAAAGAAGCAAATCAGAGTCCATTCGCTGCATAACTTTTGTCCTATACCGGATGGCATTGAAAGGAGAGAAGCCCTTCCCGACTGTTATTCCTTATCCTCTTCTGACGAAGAGATAAGGGCCTTAGCAGTAAAATATACTAAAGTTAGCATTGATACCGCGCGAAGGCTGAATGCGCAGGCAGTGGTCTTGCATTGCGGCAGGGTGGAAATAATAGACCATACCAGAGAGTTGATTTCTCTATATACGCAGGGAGGATTTTCAGTCCCTGATTTTCAGTCCCTGAAAATCCGCATGCGTAAAGAAAGAATAGAAAAAGCCGAGGCGCATTTTTCAAACGCTTTAAGCAGCCTTGAACAGCTGGCCGACTACGCCAAAGGGCGGGATATTGCCCTTGGCATTGAAAATAGGTTTTATTTCCGCGAGATTCCTTCCTTTAGAGAAACGGGCAGAATCTTAGAGCATTTTAGAGGCGCGCCTATTTTCTATTGGCATGATACCGGCCATGCCCAGCTCTGGGAAAATTTAGCTTTTATCAAGCATAAAGATTATTTAGATAAATACGCGCCGTATCTTATCGGCGTGCATCTGCATGATATTAAAGGAACCCAGGACCATCTGGCTCCGCTTAAGGGCGATTTTGATTTCAATGCGCTTAAGCCATATCTTAGAAATGAAACCATCAAGACCTTAGAGGCGCATTATCCTGCGACTGCCGAAGAGATAACTTGCGCTAAGGATTATTTAGAAAAGCTTTATGGCCCGAATTAGGCAAACGGCCGCGGCCGGGAAATTTTATCCTTTAAATCCGCAGGAGCTCAAGGCGCAAATTGCGCTATTTTCTAAAGAAATAAAACCGGCGCAGGTAAAGAAAGAGGTGATTGCCTGCCTGCTTCCTCATGCCGGCTATATTTATTCGGGGCTGGTCGCCTATCAGGTAGTTTCGGGAATCAGAATAAAAAAAAATTTAATCATCCTCGGCCCTAATCATACCGGAATGGGTAAACCTTTCAGCGTTATGGATGAGGGCTCTTTTAGCCTGCCTTTTGGCAATCTGGGTATAAATACGCTTTTAGCGCGGAAACTATTAGAGAAAGTCCCTTTCTTAAGCGCTGACATCCGCGCGCATCAATTTGAACATTCAGTAGAAGTTGAGCTTCCCCTGTTTCAATATTTACAGGAAGATTTTAGCTTTGTTCCGGTAGTAATTAGAAGCAATGATTTTAAGCGCTGCCGGGAGTTAGGCTTGGGCATAGCTTCTGCGCTTAAGGAACTGGGTATGGAAAAAGACGCGCTGATTGTGGCCAGCTCTGATATGACTCATTATGAGGATGAGCGAGCGGCAAAGGAAAAAGACCGCCAGGCCATCGCCGCGATTGAAGAGCTGGATGAAGAGAAATTATGGGCAAAGGTTAATGAGTTGGATATTTCTATGTGCGGAGCTGCCGCGGCCATCGCTATGCTTTCCGCGGCCAGGGCCCTGGGCGCGAAAAAAGGCGAATTGGTCAAGTATCAGACCAGCGGCGATACCACGCAAGACCGCTCCAGCGTAGTCGGTTACGCCGGAATTATTGTTTATTAGAGGAAACCAAACCTTATGGACGAGGAAGCCAAGAAAAAAGTTGACGAGAGTTACAAGGCCGGGATAGAAAAAGAGAAGCAAAAACCAGAAGGCGGCGCATCCGCGCCTAAGGGGGTTGAGAGAGCAGAAGAATTTGTGCCGCCGGAGCCGGGCTTCCCATTTTTCATCACCACCCTGGCCATGCAGGCAACTATTGCTCTGGGCGATGCCCAAAACCCGGCGGATGGCAAAAAAGAAGAGAGCCTGCCCCAGGCAAAGTTTTTGATTGATACTTTGGGAATGCTTGAGGAAAAAACCAAGAACAACCTGACCCCGGAGGAGAGCGCTATGTTAGAAGGCATATTATACGAATTAAGGATGCGCTATGTGCAGAAGACCGCCCCAGCCAAGAAAAACCAGGAGGTGTAAAGTGCCTAACTCAAAAAGATCTTTTACTTTCTTTCTCTTTTCTCTCTTAATCCTCATCTTGATTAACTTTATCTCGCCTTTTTATTCTTTTTCCCAGAGCGAGGAAACTATCACCGTCACCACCTATTACCCGGCGCCCTACGGGGTCTATAAGGAGATGCGCGCCACGAGAATGGCCGTAGGAGGCACCTATTATAATGCCAGCGCTTATCCCTGGGATACGGGCGGCGGTTGCGCGGCTAATGAAATCTGCAATGAAGTTGACCTGGTAGTGGAGGGCAGGGTCGGCATTGGGACGACCGCGCCTCATGGGATGTTGGATGTGCGCTGGGGTCAGGTAGCGATCGGCACGACAGCAACATCGCCCTTTACGGGGCCCAATTACAATGATAGGGTATATATTCGAGGGGTTCCCCTTTCTCCCACCTACTCAGGTGCCTACGCCCTGATGGCTGAGGGTGGTGGGACGTCCGGTATCTTTGGATGGACGGCTATCACAAACGGGCTCGGTGTCGGAGGATATTCCGAAAGACGTATTGGCGTTAAGGGAGAGTCCTATGCGGGTAATTATGGGTTCGCTCTGGGGGGCACTTCTTCGCCAGCTCTTGCTGCGGGAGTTATTGGACAAGGTGATTATAAAACAACAGGTATCGTAGGAACTTCAGATGAGGGAATATCCGGACTATTTGAGGCCTCCAACCATAATAGTATTCCTTCCCCCGTTCCGACTCTCGTCACCAGACGAGTCTCAGGTCAAACCTCTGATCTCTTTCAAGCCATGGATGAAAACAATAATGTGCTCGTCAGTATCACTGCTTCTGGCAAGGCCCGTTCCTCCAACCTGACTGTCGGCACCGACCCTGAACAGACCCTTACGACCAAGAGCTACGTGGACGCGGCTATCGGCGGCGGGTATTTCGTTACACGGCGGATGAGAATGGGGGATTCCGGAAGCTGTAGCTGCATAATGTATCAGCCGCCCTGGTGTCCTGCGGGAGGAGGTCCATACACGATTCTAGATTCTTGGGTTTATGATTACGATGGAGGTGGAGGCGGAATTTGTATTCGGATTTGCGTGACAGAAACTCTTTGCCAAAAGTAGAGAAAGCGAGAACCTCGTTACCGGCGGTTGTGACAGTACTGTTCCGCTGACCGGCTCTCACCCGTACTCAAATACACCTGGAGGATGGACCTGTAGGAGTACTGGCGGAGGAGGTCTTCTTTATGCATATGCCTACTGTTGTCAGTAGAAGGATCGGTATGCCTGCGGCGGCGATGATTTGGGCGATTGCCCTGCCTACGTTCGCCGAAACCCCATGCTTGACGAACGCGGAACCGCGGATCGTGCGCGGGGCCTCGCTGGCACCCCTGTTCCGGCCGGGGGATGAGGTGATTTTGCTAATGGATCCAGAGCAGTGCCTGCCTATTGCGCGCGGAGAAATCGTGGCCTACCAGAATCCGAGCCGGTTGGATCCTTTTCTAAAGATCGTCAAAGCTATCCCGGGGGATCGCTTCGGCCTGCGCAAAGAAGCAGACGGCTGGCGGCTCATCGTCAACGGTGAAGTCGTTACGAATACCGAGGGTTTGCCATACCTCTTCGGCGCCTGGCGCGCGCAGCGGCTCAGCGCAGAGGCAGAGAAAGATGCAGGAGTCATCCCGCCGGAGAGCTACCTGCTGCTCGGTAACCTCGTCGGAGGTTCAATTGACAGCAGCCGCTTCGGCCTGGTGGCGCGCGCACGGATCATTGGCAGGCTGGCATCGGGGCCGCCGCGCGCGCCGAACCGCGCGCCCTAGACCTGAACAGGGCTCTATGCAAACTTATAGCGAACAATTAAGAAGTTATAAAATAGGGATAGATACTATTTTATTAAAGTCGTGAGATAAGAGGTGAATTTTTGGCTTAATTTTGGCCTAAAGCTGTGACAAAATTTGAATAGGAGGTAAGATAAAATGGCAAATGGTGAAACGACAATGACTGTTACAAAGAAGGCACTGATTGTGCGTATTCCTTGGGAAGCAGTAGCTCAGCATCTACGACCTAAATCTTACAAGGCTCACCTTAGTGCTGAAGATGTCTTAAAATTTGTAGAAGAGGGCCGCCAGGCCCATAGACTGGGAAAGACGCGCGTTATTCATTCTCTTAGAGAGTTACAATCCTAACTAATGGAACGTTCTATCCGTAAGGTTTCCACAACCCCACATTTTGAGCGTTCATTTGTTAAACTTCCTCGCTCCATTCAAGAACTTGCAGTGATTAAAGATAACTGGTTTCGCCTCAATGCGTTTGATCCACGGTTAAAGACTCATGCCTTGAAAGGTAAACTTAAAGGTCTCTAGTCTTATTCAATTAATCGAGATTACCGGGTTCTTTTTGAATTCTTAAGTTCAGCAGAGATACTTTATCACGACATAAGGACTCACAACATCTATGAGTAAGGGACACCCCGCCTATTTGGGCAATCAAGAAGGGCGGGCTTGGTTTTAATAAATTAAATGCGCGGCAACGTCGGCATCGGGACGACGGGGCCAGCGACAAAATTGGATGTGAATGGCGCTGTTAGAGTTCAGAGGTCTGAAAAATAGTGTCGTTTCTGCACAAAAAAGCAGGCCGATCATGGCTCTATGCAAACTTATAGCGAACAATGAAGAAGTTAGAGGCGGAAGTAACTGAAAAATAGGATAAATTCGGGAGGATAGAAAATGATAGATAAAGAATTGCTGGATATCTTGGCCTGCCCGGCCTGTAAGAGCGACGTAGTTTTAGAGAGCGCCGCGGGTGAGGAAAAGCTCGTCTGCACTAAATGTAAACGCAAGTATCCGGTGCGCGACGGCATACCGATAATGCTCATTGACGAAGCTGAACCCGGCTCGTGAATTAATCTTTAAAATAGATGACTTCCCGCTTCCGCCGCCTCTTGGAGAAACTAAAAACCAGCTCTCTTGACGGGCTTTTAGTCAGCAAAGCGGCAAATGTTTCCTACCTGAGTTATTATAATATTTCCGATTGCTATCTTTTACTCAGCCCAAAAAAGTCCTATCTGATTACCGACTTCCGCTATATTCTAGAGGCAGAAAAGAATATCCAGGGCCTCTCTGTATTTAAGTATAATAATTTATTCGCTGATATTGCCCGCCTGGCTAAAAAACTCAAAATCCGCCGCCTGGGGTTTGAGGCAAATGACTTAAAGGTTGCTGAATATGCTAAAATAAAGGAATATGCCGGGCCAAAGATTAAAATCGTTGATACCTTTAATCTCATTGAAAGCCTGCGGCAAATCAAGGAGCCGCAGGAAGTAAAATATATCAAAGAGGCGGTAGCGCTCACCGCCTCCGCCTTTAAATTTTTAAAGGGTTATCTTAAGCCGGGCCTTAGCGAATTAGAGATAGCCGGCGAGCTTGAACGTTTTATCCGTTTAGGGGGAGCGCTAAGAAGCGCGTTCAATATTATTGTCGCCAGCGGCAGCCATTCCAGCTTTCCGCATTCCCCTATCTCAAATAGGAAGCTTAGGCCGGATGATGCGGTGCTCATAGATATCGGCGTTGAGCTAAATGGCTACAAATCTGACTTGACAAGGGTATTCTTTTTAGATAGAATACAACCTATTCAGCGCAAGCTCTATCAAATTATCATCGGCGCGCAAGAGAAGGCGATAGAGGCAGTTAAGCCCGAGAGAGAAATTAGCCAGCTCGACTACGCCAGCCGCAGTTATATTCGCAGTTTTGGCTATGGCCGCTACTTTGGCCACAGCTTAGGCCACGGAGTAGGTTTAGAGGTTCACGAAGAGCCTTCCATCTCAGCGAAAAATAAATCTCTCCTAAAAGAGGGTATGGTTTTTACCGTTGAGCCGGGGATTTATCTTCCCGGCAGGTTTGGCTTGCGGGTAGAAGATATGATCTTGGTTACTAAGAAAGGGGCTGAGCTTTTAAGTGGCGCTATCAATAAATCAATTTAAGGTAGGGGTAACTATCCTCTTAGACACGCAGGTCTATCAGATTATTGAAACCGAACATGTAAAACCGGCCAAGGGCTCTGCCTTTGTGCGCACAAGGATTAAGAATTTAAGAAGCGGAGGCTTGCTTGATAGGACCTTCAGGGGCCAGGATACCGCGGAGGAGGCCTTTGTAGAGCAGAGAAAGCTGCAGTATCTTTACGCGGCGGGCGAGTTCTACCATTTTATGAACCAGGAGAATTACGACCAGCTGGTGATTTCCCGGGATGTCCTGGGAGAAGCCACTAAGTTTCTTAAGGATAACCTGGAAGTTAGCGGATTTTTTTATAAGGAGCAGGTCTTAAATGTGCTGATGCCGAATTTTATTGAACTGCTGGTAACAGAAACCGAACCAGGGGTGCGCGGCGATACAGCTAAAAGCGGCAGTAAATCCGCGAAGGTTGAAACCGGCGCAACTATTCAGGTTCCGCTATTTATCAATGTGGGGGATAAGATTAAGGTAGATACCCGCAGTGCCAGCTACGTTGAGCGGGCCTATTAAAAAGTGTCAAGTGTCAGGTATCAAGAAAATAGATGAGAGAAGGAAAAGCTAAGGGATGAATGTAAAAGAAATCAAAGAGATGATTAATCTGATGAATGAGAATAATCTCTCTGAGCTTGAGATTGAGAAGGATGGGATGCGCATCAAGCTAAAAAAAGGCGGGGCTGGCGCGCAAGAAATAACTCCGGCGCCTATCTTCATTGAACGGGAAAGAGCTTACCCGCCTGAAGCTGCGCTTGCCGGGGCGCTCAAGAAGGAGCTTTCGGCAAATAGAATTGAAATCAAATCCCCGATGGTAGGAACATTTTATCGCGCTCCCAGCCCTGAGGCGCCGCCTTTTGTGCAGCTTAACCAGGAGATTGAGCCGGGACAGGTAATCTGCATCATCGAAGCAATGAAGCTGATGAACGAAATTAAGTCTGAAGTAAAGGGAAAGATTTTAGAGATTTTAGTTGATAATGCTGAGCCGGTAGAATTCGGCCAGCCTTTGTTTCTTATAGAACCTCCCGCCTGATAAGCTAGGCCAAAATAATGTTTTCCAAGATACTGATCGCCAACCGTGGTGAAATCGCCTTGCGGATTATCCGGGCCTGCAAAGAGCTGGGGATACGTACCGTTAGCGTTTATTCCCAGGTGGATAACGACTCCCTGCATGTGCGCATGGCCGATGAAGCTATCTGTATCGGGCCGGCTGCCAGCGTCAATAGTTACCTCAACATACCGGCAATCATTTCCGCAGCGGAAATAACCGATGTTGACGCTATCCATCCCGGCTACGGATTTTTAGCGGAAAATCCCCATTTCGCTGAAATCTGCGAATCCTGCCAGATTACCTTTATTGGGCCGACCCCGGAAAATATCCGTCTTATGGGCGATAAGATGCAGGCGCGCGAAACTATGCGCAAGGCCGGCATACCGATTATTCCCGGGAGCGTTTCGGCCATAAAAACCAAAGAGGACGGCTTAAAGACAGCAAGGCGTATCGGTTATCCGGTGATCATCAAGGCGGCTGCCGGAGGCGGCGGCAAAGGGATACGTGTCTGCCACAATGATATCAGTTTAGTTTCCGGTTTGATTACCGCCCAGTCTGAAGCAGAGGTAAGTTTTGGCAACTCCAATGTCTATATTGAAAAATACATCGAGAGGCCGCGCCATATTGAAATCCAGCTTCTGGCGGATAAATATAACCACATCATTCACCTGGGAGAGCGCGACTGTTCTATCCAGCGGCGCCATCAGAAGCTTCTGGAGGAATCTCCGTCGCCGGTGGTGGATAATAAACTGCGTAAACGTTTAGGTGAAGCAGCAATCCGGGCTGCCAAAGAGGTAAAGTACGTAAGCGCCGGGACGGTTGAGTTTCTGCTTGATGAGGATAAAAATTTCTACTTTATGGAGATGAATACCCGCATCCAGGTAGAGCATCCGGTAACCGAGTTAGTTACCGGTATGGATATTGTTAAGGAGCAGATTAAAATCGCGGCGGGTGAAAAATTAAAATCCCAGCAGGATGATATTGTTTTCAGAGGCTCGAGCATTGAATGCCGCATCAACGCCGAGGATTGCGAAAACAATTTTATGCCTTCACCCGGTAAAATTGAGCTCTTAAATTTTCCGGGGGGCCCGGGGGTAAGAATTGACAGCCATGTCTATCAGGGATATACCGTCAGCCAGCATTATGATTCACTGATCGCTAAATTGATTGTCCTGGGAAAGGACCGTAAAGAAGCAATCCAGATAATGAGCCGCGCCCTCGGCGAGTTTACCGTTGAGCCGATTAAAACCACCATCCTATTCCATAGAGCGGTATTAGAAAATTCATTTTTTATAAAAGGAGATTTCTCTACCAATTTCATAAACGAAACCTTTAAAGAGGAAGGGGCGAGAAAATAACTATGAAGATGGAGGTTGATTCTAAGACAGATTTGGCAGAGGTAAAAATCCATCAAAACGTCATCGCCTCAATCGCCACGATAGCGGCCCTTGAAATTGAGGGAGTAAAAGAGATAGGCCGGGCGGTTGATTTTGACATATTCAGGTTCCTGGGTTTGAGAAACTCTAAAAGTATAAAAGTTGAATTCAGTAAGCATGGCCAGATAAAACTTGAGATACCCCTGGTTGTAAGATACGGCTATAATATTCCTGAAATTTCTGAGAGTGTGCAGGAGGGGGTCAGTCAGGCGCTTGAGAAAATGATTGATAAGTCGCCCAGGTCTATTACGATTAACATACAGGGAATAGAGAAGGGGTAAGCCAAGAAGGCAATGGTTTGGCCTCCAATGGCCAAAGCCATAAGGGGGTTAGATATGAGATTATTTACTTTATGCGGACTTTTATTTAATACAATCTTTTTTATTCTGCTTGCCGTAATAATTGCGGGTTTTGCCCTGAATTGGATAACGCCGCTGATGATTTTTAATACCGTGACCCGGATTGACCAGGACCCAAATTCCCGCCTCATCTTAGGATTAATCAGCGCCTTAATTATTCTGATCAGTATTTCTTTTGCCCAATCCGTCATGGGGAAGATGCAGAGAGAAAAAAATATTGCCTTTGCGACTCCCAGCGGCCAGGTCAGTATTGCATTGTCCGCGGTTGAAGACCTTATCAGGCGGCTTGCCCTGCAGGTTCCGGAGGTTAAGAGTTTCAGGCCTGACGTGGTGGTAAATAAAAAGGGTATTATAGTTAATTTGAGGATAGATTTGCGCACAGAAACCAGTATCACCGAGCTTACCGAGCGGCTGCAGGAATTGATAAAAAATAAGATTCAGGCTCTACTGCGCGGTATTGATGAGCCGATTTCAGTGAGGATACACGTAGCCAAAATCATTACTCACGAAGAGAAAGAAAAGACCAAGCAAAAAATAGAAAGTGAAATCAAAGAACCGCCCATCCCATTTTATGGGTATGGGCGTTAGAGAAAGGTATTATGGCAAAAATAGGTATTCTTACCGGCGGTGGAGATTGCCCGGGATTAAATTCAGTGATACGCGCTGTAGTGCGTAAGGGAATTAACGATGGATATGAGGTTATTGGCATAAAGAATGGCTGGAAAGGCCTGATTGAAAATGAGAGTGGGTCGTTAAATTTACAGTCAATATCAGGAATCCTTCCCAGGGGAGGAACCATCCTGGGGACCAGCCGCACCAATCCATATAAAAAAGAGCTGGGAGTAGAGAAAGCCATTGTTAACTACAGGGCTTTAGGTTTGGATGCCCTCATTGTAGTGGGCGGCGAAGACACCCTGGGCGTAGCCGCAAAATTGGCTAAGGAAGGCCTGAGTATCGTAGGCGTTCCGAAGACAATTGATAATGATTTGTCCGCTACCGATTATACCTTTGGTTTTGATACCGCAGTCAATATCGCCACCGAATGTATTGACCGTCTGCATACCACTGCCGAAAGCCACCACCGGATTATCGTGGTTGAGGTAATGGGCAGGCACGCAGGCTGGATTGCGATTGAGTCAGGGATTGCCGGCGGAGCAGATGTGATATTGATACCCGAGATACCCATTGATATGGATGAAGTATGCGCTTTGCTCAAAAAAAGACATGCCCGCGGGAAAACATTTAGCATTGTGGTTGTGGCAGAGGGAGCGCATTTTAAAGAAGGCCCTGCAGTGCTCCAGGAGCAGAAGTTAGATGAATTCGGCCATGTGCGTTTAGGAGGAATCGGCGAGGCATTAGCCAGAGAAATCGAAAAGCGCACTGGCTATGAAACAAGGGTTTCTGTCTTAGGCCATATCCAGAGAGGAGGTACGCCCACAGCCTTTGACCGGGTTTTAGGCACGCGCTTTGGAGTTAAAGCCGTAGAATTGATAAAAGAGAAAAAATTCGGCCAGATGGTTGCTCTCTCGGGAAATAAAATTATTTCCGTTAGCCTTGAAACAGCAACGGGAAAACTAAAAACCGTTGACCCTGAATATTACGAATTGGCCAAGGTTTTTTTTGGATAATTCGCAGACGCCAACGGCGGGGCTGATTAAATGCGCGATAAGATAATAGATATCATTAACGATGCCATCCATATCAAAGAGGTTATTCTGCATACCCAGCTTGATAATATCATCAAAGCGGTAAAAGCAATTGTCGCTTCTTTTAAGGCCGGCGGCAAAGTGCTTATCTTTGGCAATGGCGGCTCGGCCGCAGATGCCCAACATATCGCCGCGGAATTTGTGGGGAGATTCAAAAAAGAAAGAGCCGCGCTTCCCGCAGTAGCCTTGACTACAAATACCTCAGTTTTGACTGCCTTAAGTAACGATTATGGTTACGAAGTAGTATTCTCTCGGCAATTGGAAGCCCTGGCAAGGCCTGCGGATATCGCCATAGGCATATCCACCAGCGGCCGGGCAAAGAACGTGCTCCTGGCAATAAAGAAGGCAAAAGAAATGGGGCTTAAGACCATCTGTCTTTCAGGCGCCCTCGGAGGAGAGTTGAGCAAGTTAGCCGATATCGCACTGATCATACCGTCGCAAGCCACACCCAGAATCCAGGAAGCGCATATTACCATGGCTCACATTATCTGTGAGCTGGTAGAGGAAGAGCTGTTTAAAGATTGACGCAAAAATAATGTAAATTTCCATTATTTTTGCGTTTCTCGAGTAGATGCAAAGATGTTTTCGCAAGATAAAATACAGAGCCAGAGTAAACTTATAAAAATTATTGATGCGCTTAAGCGCCAGGGAAAGAAAATTGCCTTTACCAATGGCTGTTTTGATATCTTGCACTATGGACATGTAAAATATTTAGAGCAAGCTAAAGGAAAAGCCGATATACTGGTGGTGGGATTAAACAGCGATTCCTCGCTAAAGAAAATTAAAGGCAAAAATAGGCCGATCAATAAACAGATGGGCCGGGCAGGGGTGTTAAGCGCGCTGCAAGCGGTGGATTTTGTGGCTATTTTTAACGCAGAGACCCCCAGGAAACTGATAAAGCTTATCCGCCCGGATGTTCTGATAAAAGGCGGCGATTGGAAACTCGATGATATTGTGGGCGCAGATTCCGTGAAAGCAACTGGCGGCAGGGTCTTGACTATACCGTATCTTAAAGGGTATTCCACAAGTAAATTAATAGAGCGCATCGCGTTCATCTGTGGATAAAAAGATTTTACGTATCATTGATGCAAACCAGAACCGCGCCTTAGAAGGTATTAGGGTATGCGAGGAAATAACGCGTTTTATCCTTGCGAATAAAAATTTAACCCTGGCATTTAAGAATCTGCGCCATAGAATTGTAAGCACTGCCAGGGATTGGAATATCGCGAATTTGTCTTTGCTTAACTCGCGCAATAGCGCAAAAGATGCAGGCAGGGCTTCGATAGAAAGTGAGCTCAAAAGAATAAATTACAAAGATATCTTTTTTGCTAATATTCAGAGGACAAAAGAATCGATCAGGGTTTTAGAAGAATTTTCCAAACTTAAATCTTCGAAAGCATCGCAGGGCTTTAAGAACATTCGCTATCGCCTTTATCAACTTGAAAAAAAGACGTATTCCAAACTCCGGCATATATGCGGTGATTGACACTTCGACTTTATTCAGTGTTAACCGCTCTGTTTGCGGCCGCCCGGAGCGCCTATCAGTAATTGTCAGGGAATGTTTGAAGGCCGGAGTCAAACTCATACAGCTCAGGGATAAGACTTTTGATACGGCCGGTTTCTATAAAAATGCTCTTTTAATAAGAAGGCTTGTTAAGGGTAAGGCTTTATTTATCGTTAATGACCGATTGGATATCGCGCGGGCGGCCCAGGGAGACGGAGTGCATTTAGGACAGGATGACCTGCCGGTTAAGGCAGCCCGGGCGATATTGGGTTCTCATAGAATTATCGGTAAGTCCTGCCATAGCTTAAAACAAGCCATCCAAGCTGAAAGAGAAGGTGTCGACTACATTAGTATCGGGCCGATTTTTAAGACACCGACCAAGCCCGGGTATAGGCCCGTCGGACTTAAGCTATTGAAGGAGGCCTGCCAGCGCCTAAAATTACCTATTGTGGCTATCGGCGGAATTAATATGGATAATATAAAATTAGTAAGAAAGGCCGGCGGCAGGTTAATCGCGGTAGTGAGAGCGATATGCAAGGCAAAGGATGCCGCTAAAGCAATAGCAGGACTAAAATGATGACTCAGTTAGAATCAGCCCTGAAGAATAAAACCTCCCAGGAGATTGCCGCAGTCGCAGAGATTGAGGGGGTGAGCAGGAATTTTTTAAAAAAGAATATTGCTTGCGGAAGAATCGTAATTCCTAAGAATAACAAACGCGCGATAAAGAAAATCTGCGCGATCGGTTATGGGCTGCGCACCAAAATCAATGCCAATATCGGAACCTCAAGCGATGAAGCGGATATTTCCGATGAGCTCGAAAAATTAAGGGTCGCAGTTGATTATGGCGCAGATACGGTGATGGACTTAAGTATTGGCCAGGATATTCCAGGTATACGCAGGGCCGTGCTTAAAGAATCTACGCTGCCTGTGGGAACTGTGCCTATCTATCAAGCAGCGCAGGAGGCAACAAGAAGAAAAGGGACTTTTCTTGAGATGACAGCCGATTGCCTGCTCGGGGTAATCCAGGAACAGGCTGAAGACGGAGTAGATTTTATGACTATCCACGCAGGGGTAACCCGCAAAACCGTTTCCTTGGTAAGAAAAGGTAAACGGATTTTAGATATCGTCAGCCGGGGCGGCGCGATACTGACCAGCTGGATGGCTCATCAGAAGAAGGAAAATCCACTCTACGAGTGCTTTGATAAAATTCTGGAGATTGCCTATAACTATGATATTACCTTAAGCTTAGGCGATGGCCTGAGGCCGGGTTCGATTTTAGACGCAACGGATGCTGCGCAGTTAAGTGAATTAAGGCTTCTGGGAAAGTTAGCCCGCAGGGCACAAGAAAAGAAGGTGCAGGTTATTATCGAAGGGCCAGGCCATGTGCCTTTGCAGCAAATCAAGAGAAATGTTGAGTTAGAAAAGAGGATCTGTAATGATGCCCCGTTTTATGTCTTAGGCCCTTTGGTAACCGATGTGGCCTCAACCAGAGACCATATTTCAGCGGCAATCGGAGGTGCGCTGGCAGCAAGTTACGGCGCAGATTTTCTCTGCGTGGTAAGCCCGGCTGAACATTTACGCCATCCCTCGGTTGAAGATATAAAAGAAGGAGTGATTGCCTCGCGCATCGCCGGCCATTGCGCAGATATTGTAAAAGGGGTCAGGGGAGCGATTGACTGGGATAAGCAGATGTCAATTGCCAGAAAAAAGCGTAATTGGGATACGCAGATTGCATTATCAATTGATCCTCAAAAAGCTAAAGAATACCGCGCTGCTTCAAAGCCGCATCTATCAGATGTGTGTACAATGTGCAGCGAATACTGTTCAATAAAACTTATTGAGGAATGCGCGCGGGCGTAGCTGTGCGCGGGTGTAATTCAGTGGCAGAATGGCAGCTTCCCAAGCTGTATATGGCGGTTCGATTCCGCTCACCCGCTCTAAAAACTGATTACGGTTTTGTAGATGTTTTTCAATAATTTTTTTGCGTCAACTGTTATGGCTTTGGCTATGGCTGCGGCTATAGGAAGCCGCACCATCGCCCTCTGGCTTATAAGGAAAGCCAGGCCATTGCCTTACCGGCTTATCTGTGTGTTGTTAACTGTTTTAAGCGGTTGTGCGACTGTTGAATACGCCCCTAAGCCATCTGTCCCAAAAATACAGCGGCCGGGCCTGCCTGGCACTTATCATCGCGTAGTAAAGGGCCAGACCCTCTGGCGTATTTCTAAAATCTATGCCGTTGAACTTGATGAAATAATCAGGATTAATAACATTAAAGATTCGGCACAGATAGAGGCGGGGCAGTCAATTTTTATTCCTGGAAATTTAAGTGCGCTTGCATTGCCTGCTGCAACGCAGCCGCTTGGGCGCTTTGAGGATTTTGTCTGGCCAAAAAAAGGTAAAATTCTTTCCGGCTTCGGCGAAAAAACCAACGAGGGAATAAACAAAGGTATTACCATAGGCGCTGGGCCCGGCTCTAATGTTGTCGCCTCGGCTTCAGGAACCGTTGTTTTCAGCAATAAAAATTTTGGGGATTATGGAAAAACCCTGATTATATCCCATAATGACGGTATAATGACGTTGTATAGTTTACTCTCGGATATTTTGGTAAAACCCGGAGATTATATTAATCGGGGGACTCCGATTGCAAAATGCGAAAACGGTTTATTGCATTTTGAAATAAGAAGAGGGCACATTCCCCAGGACCCCTATTATTATCTTCCACGTTAGAGCGGCGGTAGGAGAGTATAACAATAAGGTAAACCTGTGGCTCTCCCGTCAACAAAGCGCTTCGCAGTTGACGGGATTAATTCGCCCCGCCTTTCGGCGGGAGTTCATTAAATGGAATTTTACGGAAGACAGGACATACTCAGTATTTTAGATAAACGCGCAAATGGCTTGAACAAGGGCTACAGGCAGAATATTGCCATAATCGGCGCAGAATGCATCGGCAAAACCTATCTTACCAAATATTGGCTATCCCGCTATTGCGACAGGCATACTGTTTGTGTTTATATTGAAGTTAATCCCCAAGCCCCCCAGGGTGGACAAGCAGCAGGTATTTTTTTAAGGAAATTCATCGGGACGCTTCTTTATGCCTTTTTAGAAAATAGCGCCCTCACCCTGAAAGATGATGATATTGATTTTTTAATTAAAAAGTCAGAAAGGTATGCCCCCCAGACCTGCGCGCTGGCGCGAGAGCTCATTTTTGAAAGAAAGAGAATAAGCGCTCACGACGCATTTATCGGTAGTTTAGAGCTTACAGAGGTATTGCATAGAGAAACAGGCAAATACTGTATCGTTATCTTCGATGAGTTTCATCTGTTGGAGGCCTTGAGGATAAAGGACTTCTACCTCTCTTGGCGCAAGCAGATTATGCTCAATAAGCATACGATGTATATCCTGCTCTCTTCCCGAAAGCAACTTGCCAATAAGATTTTTGCATCCGACTTAGCCCTTTTATTTGGAAGCTTTGAGAAAATAGAGCTTGAGGCCTTTGACAATAAAACTGCGCAATCATTAGTTAAGGACAGATTAAAATCTCTACCCGCCCCAGCGCATATTTTAAATTTTATTATTAATTTCAGTTCCGCTCATCCCTTTTATCTCACTGTGCTTTGTGATGCCTTCAGGGACTATCACGTTAGGGAACCCTTGCTGCCTGTAGGCCTTGATTCGCTGATTTCATCATTAGAAAATATTTTTATTGATAGCTGGGGTATTTTGAATAGGCGTTTTTCCTGGATTGTCAGCGAAATAGAAAAACAATTCAAGGAGCCTTCGCTCAGCGTCAAGATTTTACTCGGGCTTGCCCGCGGCTTAACGCGTACTCAAACCATCTCTGGATTTGCAGGTAAGACAAAGAAGGAAGTGAGCGCGGTTCTAAATCAGTTCTGCGCCTGCGATGTCGTATCGAAGAATGCCGAGAGCTACTATTTAAACGATAGATTTTTTGGTTTCTGGCTTGAAAGCGTATATGCATTAAGGTTAAGCAGTTTTACGGTTGATAGCGAAAGTACGAAACAACTCTTTAGAAAATGGCTCAGCGAGCTCTATGCAGATTTTTGCAGCGCCCAGTCAAGAGAGCCGGCAGAGCGAATTTTAGAGCTTTTCTCTCAATTTAATAATGAGTCTGTCGAGCTGCAGAAGAAACGTATCCGCCTCGATCATTTTAAAGAGGTAAAATTATTGCGCTTAAGCGGCAAGCAGATAAAAGACGGAATTCTGGCCAGAACGCCAAATTGCCTCTGGATAGCGGGCTTCAAGGAAGAGAGGGTAAATGAAGACGATATTCTTGAATTCGTCAATCTATGCAAAAGATTCAAATACACCAAAGCCCAAAAGAGAATCTTTATCGCCTTTGATGATATCGACCCCAATGCCCGGTTGATTGCTAAGGAAGCAAAAATCAATACCTGGGATATGAGCTTGATAAATTCATTGCTTGATATTTACGATAAACCGAGGATTGTAAAATGAACCCCGCCCTTCTTCAGAATAATAGAGTTGATAATAAGAAGGGCGGGGTGAAGATTGTAGTCCTATCCGATACCCATATACCTCAAGTTGCAGAAGAGCTGCCGTCAAAGATTTATGATGAGCTAAAATCAGCCGACCTCCTGCTGCACGCCGGAGATATAACCTCGCTTATATTTCTAAAAAATTTACAAAAGCTCGTAAAAGAGATAAAGGCAGTCTACGGAAATATGGATGAGCTGGGTTTAAGGAAAATTCTACCCAGGAAGGAAGTAATAAAAGTCAACGGCTTTAGCATCGGATTAATCCACGGCTGGGGAGCGCCTTCAGGCCTGATTGATTTGGCGGAGAAAGAATTTCAGGAGAAAAAACCCGATATTATTATCTTTGGCCATTCCCATCAGCCGTTGTCTCTTAATAAAAACGGAATTTTGTTTTTTAATCCGGGTAGCCCTACAGATAAAGTATTCAGCGGTGAAAATTCTTATGGTATAATCCTGATTGATGATAGGATTGACGCGAAAATAGTAAGGTTATAGCATTAAATGGATAAGCTCTGGGCTCCCTGGCGTATTAACTATATCAACGTAGCAAGAAAGATAAGAGGATGTCTTTTCTGCAGAGCGGCTAAAGAAAGCCGGGACAGAAAAAACTTAGTTCTCTTTCGTTCAAAGCATATCCTCTGCATGCTGAATAAATTTCCTTATAATAACGGGCATCTGATGCTCTCTCCCTATCGGCACATCAGGAATTTAACGCAGCTTAGCAGTGATGAAATACTGGATTTATTTCATGCGCTTAATAAAATGCAGGCCTTGCTTGGGAAAATACTCAAGCCAGACGGATTTAATTTAGGGATGAATATCGGCAGGGTTGCCGGAGCCGGTATCCCGGGCCATTTGCATCTGCATATCGTTCCCAGATGGAAAGAGGATACCAACTTTATGCCGGTAATATTTGATACCAAAATCATCTCGCAGTCATTGAGCGAGCTCTATGAAAAATTATCTCAGAGAATTTGAAGATGCCTATTTGGCCCCTTATGCTATGAAGAGCCGGAAAAGCAGGGGCAGGCAGTACCCCGAGAAAGAGCATCCCTATCGCACTTCCTATCAGCGCGATAGGGACAGGATAATACATTCTGCCGCTTTTCGCAGGCTGGAGTATAAGACGCAGGTATTTGTCAATCATGAGGGTGACTATTACCGCACCCGGCTTAC
>MHGN01000071.1 GCA_001805575.1 Omnitrophica WOR_2 bacterium RIFCSPHIGHO2_02_FULL_45_21
AATCGGATTAAGCCAGATTACAATCCTACCCCAGGAGCCAAAATTAGCAGCGCACTAATTTCCCCGGAAAAAAATCAATCCCCATTTTAAAGAAGACAGCCGCAAGGCGCTTGGCTGGTTTTAGTCAGTTGCACTGGCATAAGGGTTAATCTTTTTTCCGCTCCCGCCACTACTTATTGTCTATTCCTTAAAAAATAATACAACCCATTGTATTGACGCAATTTGGACAAACATTTTGCTTGACAATAAGTCAATGCAATGTATACTTTATTCCATAAAGTGGTTCATAGTGGAGTAGAGTGGTAAATTCACGCAAGTAACTTACAGAGCGCGCAGTGCTCTGTAAGTTACGCGCCCATTTATGTTTTACGGAGAGTATCAGCATAGTATAGACCGCAAGGGAAGGATTATCTTGCCGGCGAAATTCAGGGAAGCCGCCAAGAATAATTATATAGAAAAATTCTTTGTGACCAGAGGATTAGATAAGTGCCTCTTTATGTTTAGCGAAGAAGAGTGGAAAAACTATGAGGCCAAACTAAAAGCCGTGTCTTTTACCAAGCAGCAGGCGCGCACCTTTAATCGCCTATATTTTTCCGGCGCTACCGAGGTGGTGCCTGATCGCCAGGGCAGAATTATCATTCCGCAGTATTTGAAGGATTTTGCCGATATAAAAAAAGAAGTGACCATTGTGGGAGTTTCAAACCGGATTGAACTCTGGTCCAGGACGGCCTGGCAGGATTTTTATACTCACTCAAGCGCTACTTTTGAGGAGATTGCCCAGAATCTCTTGGAGGAAGGCGCATCACCTAATGGGTAAGCGCAAGAAAGAGGTTTCTCACGGGGGTATACGGTGGTTAATATTGAACATATACCGGTGATGTGCCGGGAGGCAGTGAAATACCTGAACTTAAGGCCCGGCCTTACCATTGTTGACGCTACCATCGGAACAGCCGGACATGCGATGAAGATGCTGGAGAAAATCACTCCGGGCGGAAGGCTTATCGGGATTGACCGCGATGCGGACTCTCTGTTGATTGCCGGAGCCCGCCTGAAGGAATTTAATCAGAAGGTGGATTTAGTGCACGCTGACTTTCGCAGTATTGATAAGATTTTGCTAGGGCTTAATCTAAAGAAGATAGACGGTATACTTTTTGATCTGGGGGCCTCAAGCTATCAGCTTGATTCCCAGGAGCGCGGCTTTAGTTTCCGCTATGACGCTCCGTTAGATATGCGTATGGATAAAACCAGCTATATCCTGGCTTACGATTTAGTGAACAATCTGACGGAAAAGGAAATTTCCGATATCCTTTGGTCTTTTGGCCAGGAGCGCTGGCACAATCGTATTGCTAAATATTTAGTAAGAGAAAGGACGCGCCAGCCGATTTCTACCACTAATCAGCTCAAGGAAATTGTCTTAAGGGCCATGCCCTATAAATTCAGCCATCAGCGGATACATCCGGCAACCCGAACCTTTCAGGCGCTGCGTATTGCGGTGAACCGCGAGCTGGAGGCTTTAAGCGAAGCCCTGGAGCATATCCCTGAATTTTTAAAAAAAGGAGCTGCGGTTTGCGTCCTTTCCTTCCATTCTTTAGAAGATAGGATTGTAAAACACAATTTTAGAGAAAATGCGCAGAGGGGAATCTACCGGCTTATTACTAAAAAGCCGCTAGTGCCGGCAGATGAAGAAATTAAAGAAAACCCCCGCTCAAGAAGCGCCAAGATGAGGGCAGCAGTGAGAATTTGAGACTGCCGCAAAACCTATGAAGTTAAAATATTTTATTATCTGTTTAATGGCGCTAACTATCTTGAGCTTGGTATATGCCTGGCAGCAGACCGAAATTATCAAGCTTGCCTATCTGGAAAATAATAAGGATAAGGTTTGCAAAGAATTACTTGATAGGAATCAGTATTTACGCTATAATCTACTCAGTCAGCAGTCCGCATTGAACCTGGGAAATAAATTCTTAGACGGCGCTGATAACTTTGAGATACCTCAACAGTCACAGATGCTCTCTTTGCCGCTGCCGATTGATCGTCCGCAGGGCTATCTTCAGGATGGATTTCGCCCTACGCAAAAGGCAGGAATCAAACTTAAGCGGCAAGAAACTTTCCTGGTGAGTATTGCGAAGCTGCAGAATGCCTTACCGCTTTTGATAGTCAGGTCATTCATTAACAAGCAGGCTCAGGCCCAAGATATTAACCGCTAAACCCTTTGACGCCATCTTAAATTTTTCCGAGTTCGCTTCCTTCTGCATTCAATTGAGCGGGATAGATAGATAAAATTTCTGTGCATATCGGTATCAGCCATCGTCGCTTCCGAGCGGTCATTTTCATTTTTTTATTCTTCTTTGTCCTATGCATCTTGCGCCTCCTTTATATTCAGCTCTTTAAGTCCAGTTATCTTTCACATATAGCCAGCCAGCAGCATAATCTCTATATTGAATTAGAGCCCTTACGGGGCGCCATTTACGACCGCAATCTAAAACCCCTGGCAGTAAATCTTCCCTCTGATTCACTCTATGCCTCAAGCCGCCAGTTCAAAAATAAAGAAAAAGTAATCCTGCAGTTAGTTGATGCCCTGGGCTTAGACTATAGTTATCTAAAAGGCAGGATCTATCGTAATAAGGCATTTGTCTGGCTTGTCCGTAAACTGTCCTGGGAACAGGCCGAGAAGATAAGGCAGCTGAAAATTGAGGGGCTGGGATTTATTCGCGAGAGTAAGCGCAGCTATCCGAATAAGAATCTTGCCGCGCAGACAATAGGTTTTGCGGGTTTGGATAACGTAGGTTTAGAAGGATTAGAGTTGTATTATAACGAGTATCTGAAAGGAACCAGCGGCTGGACAGTTATGCTGCGGGATGCTAAGCAGAATAAATTACTTAGCCAGAATCTGCTCTTACCCAAAGACGGCTCCGAGTTAATCTTAACCATTGATGAATTTATTCAGTTTGTTGCGGAAAGGGAATTAGAGAGGGTTTATAAGATATTTAAAGCTAAGGGTGCATCGGTTATTATTCTTAATCCTAAGACAGGAGAGATCCTGGCAATGGCGAATCGGCCGACATACGATCCGAATCATCCGCAAGTATCAAACGTGGATTTCCGGCGCAATCGGGCGCTCTGTGATATGTTTGAGCCGGGTTCTGTTTTTAAGATTGTGGCCGCTTCGGCGGCATTGGAGGAGGGAAGGTTTAACGAATCAGACCGCTTTTTCTGTGAAAACGGTTCTTACCGGGTGGCTAATCATATTCTCCACGACCACCATGCGCACGGCTGGCTTACCTTTGCTCAGGTTTTTAGCGAGTCAAGTAATATCGGCACCACCAAAATTGCCCAGGGATTAGGCCCTGATATTATCTATCGCTATGCCGCCTCTTTTGGTTTCGGCAGACAATCAGGATTAGACATGCCGGGAGAAATTTCCGGCGTATTAAAAGAGCCAAAGGACTGGTCAAAGACCACTATCGGCGCGGTGCCCATAGGGCATGAGGTTGGGGTTACGGCTTTACAGCTTGCCTGCGCAATCTCAAGCATTGCAAATGACGGCATATTGATGAGGCCGAGCATTGTGAAAGCAATCCAGGATACGCAGGGTGAGATAATTAAGGAATATAAACCCGAAGAAGTGAGGCGGGTAATTTCTTCAAAAACAGCCAAACGCATCAAAGATATATTGGTTTTAGCCACTGAAGAAGGAACCGGAAAGCTGGCTAGGGTTTCTGATTTTAAGGTTGCCGGAAAAACCGGCACCGCTCAGAAGATAGAGCCGGACGGCAGCTATTCGCATAGCAGGTATATTGCTTCTTTCATCGGTTTTGCTCCGGCTGAGCAGCCTCTGGTGGCAGTTGTGGTTACTGTTGATGAGCCTCGTCCTTATTATTTTGGCGGAGTGGTTGCGGCTCCGGTATTTAAACGGATTGTCCAGGATGTAGTGAAATACTTAAAACTCCAGAGGAATAACGATGCGATTAGCGAGATTGCTAAGAAGACTCGATAGGCCAGAGGGCAGTGGTGCGGCTTCCAATAGCCGCAGCCACCAGCCAGAGGGCAGTGGTGCGGCTTCCAATAGCCGCAGCCATAGCCAGTGCTTTGGCAAACTTTCAGAAAATGTGGATATCTCAAGCCTTGCCTGTGATTCCCGAAGCGTAACAAAAGACTCTCTTTTCATCGCTATCGATGGCACAAAAGTAAAAGGCAGTGATTTCATCGCTGAGGCGATAAGAAATGGCGCTTCGTGCGTGGTTGCTGCTCATCGCAGGACTGCGCTGTTTGAGAGGAGAGTCCCTGTTATTTATTTTCCCGATACCCGCTATGCCTTGGCGGTGATGGCAGATGAATTTTTTGGCCATCCCTCAAGGAAGCTCAAAGTGATTGGCGTTACCGGCACAAACGGAAAAACCAGCATAACCTATCTTATCAGGAGCATACTCCAGGAGGCCAATTTTTCCTGCGGTATAATCGGAACCATAAACTATTCTTTTAAAGAGAAAATCATTCCCGCCCAGAATACCACGCCCGGCCCCTTAGAGCTGCAAATGTTCTTAAAGCAAATGGTTAGAGCCGGATGCGCTTACTGCATAATGGAGGTTTCTTCGCACAGCTTAGATCAGCAAAGGACTGCGGGTATAGATTTCAAAGCCGCTCTATTTACTAATCTGACTCATGACCATCTGGATTACCATCTCAATTTAGAAAACTATTTTTCTGCCAAAGCCAAGCTTTTCCGGGGGCTTAATAAAGACGCCTTTAGCATAATCAATGCTGATAGCCCTTATGCCGGGAGGCTTGCGACTATAGGCCTGGGGAAATTAATTACATATGGGATAGATTCAGAGTGCGATATCAGAGCGGAAAATTTAGCCTTAGATCTGGCAGGAAGCGAATTTATCCTGCATACGAAAAAGCGCAAGCCCTCCTCGGGGGGTAAGACGAAAATCAAAACCCGCCTTATCGGCAGGCACAATATCTCTAATCTATTAGCTGCTATTGCCTTTGCTTTGAGTCAAAAAATAGAATTAGCGCAGATTGTCCGCGCCGTAGAAAATTTTAACGGCGTCAAGGGAAGGTTGGAAAGGGTCAGAGCGCAAGAAAGAAATATTTTCATTGATTATGCCCATACCCCTGACGCGCTGGCGAATGTCCTGGGAACCCTCAAGGCACTCTCAAAGGGTAAGCTGACGGTTGTCTTTGGAGCTGGAGGAGAGCGCGATGCTCTTAAGAGGCCGCTAATGGGAAAGCTCGCCGAGAAATATGCGGACAAGATTATTATCACTTCTGACAATCCACGCAGTGAAGAGCCGCAAAAAATTGCCGATGATATTACCTTGAAGATGCGCGGGGATAATTACAAGGTCATTTTAGACCGCAAAGAGGCAATTGCCTGCGCCTTATCCGCATCTTATGCCGGCGACACAGTGCTTATTGCCGGAAAAGGCCATGAGAATTACCAGATCCTCAAGGACAGGAAGATTGAATTTGACGATATGGCAGTGGTAAAACAACTCTTGCAACAGACATAGGGACGGTTCTCATAGAGCCATCCCTAAGATTTGCCTAGAGAACCATTCCTGATATGTGGAGTATAAGAGAAATATTGAAGGCAACAGCGGGCCGGCTTCTTGCCGGAAATCCCGATGTTCACATCACCGGAGTTTCTATAGATTCGCGCGCTATTAAAAAGGGCGACATTTTCATCTGCATAAAAGGAGAGCGTTTTGACGGCCACGATTTTATTCCCCAGGCAATAAAAAATGGCGCAGCAGCTATTTGTTTTTGCAGGGACAAAGCGGCAGTTTGTCAGGCGATTAAAATGCCGCGCAATGCAATCGCAGTTAGAGATACCATAGCCGCCTTAAGCGCGCTGGCCCATTACCATCGCAAACGTTTCTCTATACCGGTTATCGGCATAAGCGGAACAAACGGCAAGACCACTACCAAAGAGATGCTCGCTTCTCTATTAAGCTTTAGGTATAAGGTTCTCAAAAATGAAGGGACTCAGAATAATATCATTGGTTTATCATTGACCCTGCTTCGCCTGGATACAAGCCATGGAATCGTGGTCTTAGAATTAGGAACGAATCATTTTGGTGAGATAGGTGAGCTTTGCCGGATTTCCGCGCCCACAGTAGGGCTGATTACTAATATTGGCCCGGCGCACCTTGAATTTTTTGGCGATGAAAAGGGAGTGCTGAGAGAGAAATGGGAATTGATCAGGGGATTGGCTTTTCCCCGCATTGGAATTTTAAACGTTGACGATATCCGGCTCAAAGAAAAATTATCCCGCGCCGCCGGGGTTAGCTTTTTTACCTTTGCACTGACGAATAAAGCTGATTTTATGGCGCAGAGAATACTCCAGAAAGACGGAAAGATAAGTTTCTATATCAAAAATTATCCCCTTGAGCTAAAAACCGTTTCTAAGGTTAATGTCTATAATGCATTAAGCGCCTATGCTGCGGCAAGAATTTTTGGCATTGAGCATAACGTTATCATGAGTAAATTAAAGCATTTCCGCTTTCCTAAAGCCCGTTTCCAGAAGAAGAGGATAAGCGGCTTTTACGTAATTGATGATGCTTACAACGCAAATCCCGCATCAATGCATAATGCCATTGATGCCTTTAGTAATTTGAGAACCCGCGGAAGGAAAATTGCCATCATTGGCGATATGCTGGAATTAGGCCAAAAAGCAGGCCAGCTGCATAGGCAGGCCGGGGGAGCCTTGGGTGAATCAGCTATTGATATGATTATCGGAGTGGGAAGGTTAGCGCATATTGCCTGCGATGCGGCGCAGGCATGCGGCCTAAGTCGGAAAGTAATATATAAGTGTGATACAACTGATCAAGCCAGGGCTATTGCTATCTCTCTGCTTAAAAAAGGAGATTTTGTTTTACTGAAAGGTTCGCGGGCAATGAGGCTGGAGAAGATATTTAATTAACAGAGCACTATGCTTTATTATTTCCTCTATTCACTAAAAGATATCCATCCGTTTTTTAATATCTTCAAGTACATTACCTTCAGGGCGGTTCTGGCGGCAGCGAGCGCATTCCTTATCAGTATTATTTTTGGGCCTTTAGTAATCAGGAAACTCGCTCAATTTAAGATTGGACAACAGCTCAGGCCGCCTGAAGAATGCCTGGACTTATATAAACTACATAGCGCAAAAGCCGGCACTCCCACTATGGGAGGGATTTTGATATTGGCAAGTATATCGGCCGCTGTCTTGCTATGGGCCGACCTTAAAAATAGCTATATCCTTTTTACTCTCGTGGCAACCTTAGGCCTGGGCTTGATAGGTTTTCTTGACGATTACATCAAGCTTTCAAAAAAACGCTCCAGGGGACTGACGATTTCGGGAAAATTCATTCTTCAGGCAGGGATAGGCCTGCTAATAGGCTATTTTGCATCACTTGACCGGAATTTGGGCCCAAGGTTGGATGTGCCATTTTTTAAAAACATTATTCTGGATTTGGGCTTTTTTTACATTCCTTTTGTCGCCTTGGTGGTGGTCAGCTCATCCAATGCGGTAAATCTTACTGATGGTTTAGATGGCCTGGCAATCGGCTGCACAATTATGGTCGCGCTTACCTATGCTATTTTAAGCTATGTTTCAGGACACGCTGTATTTAGCAATTATTTGTTTATACCTTTTATTCCCGGAAGCGGCGAACTGACTGTTTTTTGCGCCAGCATCCTGGGCGCTTCTTTGGGTTTCTTATGGTTTAATTGTTTTCCGGCCAGTGTTTTTATGGGTGATATCGGTTCCTTATCTCTGGGGGGAGCCATCGGAACCATAGCGGTCTTCGTTAAGAAGGAGTTTTTACTTATCATTGTAGGGGGGATATTTGTCGTAGAGGCCTTATCGGTTATACTTCAGGTAGGGTCATTCCGCTTGAGGAAAGGAAAGAGAATATTCAAGGTTGCGCCCTTGCATCATCATTTTCAGGTTTTAGGATACCCGGAAAGCAAAATTATAGTGAGGTTCTGGATTGTGGGAATTATTCTGGCGGTATTAACCTTAGCCACCCTGAAGATACGATAGCGAAAACTCAAATTTCGTTTTACACTTTACGTTTACTTGACTATTGCTTCGTGAGATAAATTTTTCGTTACAGTGCACTATGAATGCCATGATTGGAGATTACAAAGGTAAGAAAGTAACCGTGGTGGGCTTAGCCAGGAGCGGATATGCGGCCGCGCGCCTATTAAAGGATATCGGCTCAGAGGTATATGTTACGGATAGCGCCGATAATGACCGGGTGAGAACCCTGGCTAAAGATTTGAAAAGGCAGGGTATCTACGTTGAAACCGGCAGGCATTCCCTTGATTTCATCAGGAATAAGGACCTGGTGGTGAGTTCTCCCGGAGTAAGCAATAAATCGCAAGCGTTTCTCTGGGCTGATCAATTGAAGATTCCGGTGATCAGCGAGATAGAGCTATCCTGGTCGCTTTGTCCGGCAACCGTTATTGCTATTAGCGGAACTAACGGTAAGACAACGGTAACTACCCTCCTCGGCAAAGTTTTGGAAGCAGCCGACAGGCGGGTATGGACCTTGGGCAACATAGGAAAACCCTTTGCGCAAGAAGTAATGAATATGAATAGCGATGATTTTGTTTCCCTGGAAGTCAGCTCTTTTCAATTAGAGAGAATTACTGCCTTTAAACCGAAGGTCTCGGCTATATTAAACTTTACCCGCGACCATTTGGATAGATACGGGGATATGTCCGAATATCTGGCGGCAAAAAAACGTATCTTTAGAAATCAGTCTCGCGACGATTACCTTGTTCTAAATTATGACCAGCCGATCTTAAGGAACCTCGCCAAAGAAAGCAAAGCCAAAGTAATTTTCTTTAGCGCAAGACTCCTGCCTGTCCGGCAGGCAGGCAAGACGCAAGACGCAAGACGCTGTCTAAATTCCAATCATTACGCAGTTATGGCTGTGGCTAAAATTTTTGCTGTCCCCGAAGCCCGCTGTATGGAGGCCTTCCGTAATTTTAAAGGAGTAGAACACCGCCTGGAACAGGTACGCACTATCAATGGCATAGAATTCATCAATGACTCAAAGGCAACTAATGTTGATTCTACTGTATGGGCTTTGCATACTATGCTTAAGCCAACTATCCTTATCGCCGGCGGCAGGGATAAAAATAGCGACTATCGCCTGATTTCGGATTTAATCAAACAAAAAGTTAAACTCATTATCTTGATCGGCGAGGCAAGAGAAAAAATCCGCACTGCCTTTAAGGGACTGCTGTCTATTGAGGAGGCCTCATCCCTTGAAGAAGCAACCCAGAAGAGTTTTCAACGCGCGCAGGAAGGCGACTGCATACTGCTTTCTCCCATGTGCGCCAGCTTTGATATGTTTTCAGATTATGAACACCGGGGAAGGGTGTTTAAAGAGATAGTCGGTAAGTTGGAATAATGCGTAAGCTCAGAATATCTCTCTCGATGATTGTTTTTACATTAATCGCCATTGGCATCGTGATGGTTTACAGTTCAACGGCGATCTATGCCTGGCAGAAATACAGCGATAGCGCTTATTTTCTTAAGCGGCATCTGTTCTTTATTTTTATCAGCGTTCTCTGTACCGCGTCGGTGATGTCTTTTGATTACCGCATCTTAAGTAAATATGCAAAAATACTAGTTTTGCTTTCTTTGTTTTTCTTGATCCTCCTGCAAATTCCCGGAGTCAGCCGTGAAATAGCCGGCGCAAAGAGGTGGTTTCGGCTGTTTCGGGGTTTGAGTTTTCAGCCCTCAGAATTTGCCAATTTGGCAGTGATTATCTATGCGGCTTCATTTCTTTCGCGCAAAGGGCTGGCCAGGATGGAACAGTTTAGCTTTGGCTTTCTGCCTGTGCTCGCAGTCTTAGGCATGGTGAACTTCTTAGTTTTGATTCAGCCGGATTTGGGAACAGTGGTTGCCCTGAGCATGGTTGTTTTCATTATGCTTTTTATTGCAGGAGCGCGCCTAAGGTATCTTAACTATATATTTCTATCAACCCTGCCTTTTTTGTACCTTTTGATTTTCAACGTTCCTTATCGCCGGGTGAGGATAATGGCCTTTTTAAATCCCTGGGCTGATTCCTTAGGTTCAGGATTTCAGCTTATTCAATCTCAGGTTGCCTTGGGCTGCGGCGGAATATTCGGAAGGGGCCTGGGTAAAAGCCTGCAGAAATTATTCTATCTGCCGGCGGCGCATACTGATTTTATATTTTCAATTCTCGGCGAAGAATTAGGCTTTTTTGCTACGGCAGCGGTGGTAGGTTTATTTATCCTTCTTTTTCTCTATGGCTGTAAGATTGCAAAATCCACGCGGGATACCTTTGGCGCTTTCTTAAGTTTAGGAATCATTTCGCTGCTTTCCTTAAAAGCGATCCTTAATATCGGTGTAAGTATCGGCATATTTCCCACAAAGGGCCTGCCGCTTCCTTTTATCAGCTACGGCGGTTCATCTTTAGTCGTGGATATGATTAGTTTCGGGCTTCTGCTTAATGTCGCCAGATTCGCGGTTGAGCCATGAACCGCCTAAAATTACTCATTGCCTCCGGAGCAAGCGCCGGGCACTTGTATCCGGCGCTTGCCTTTGCTGAAAAGCTGCGCGAGAAAGAAGCAAACCTGGATATTGCCTTTGTTTCTTCGCGGCGCGGCGGCATAGAAGAGAGCATTAGCGGGCGCGGATTCAGGCTATTTTTTATCTCCGTATTGCCATTTAGTTTCAAATCATTTAAGAAGTTCTTTCCTGCCTTTTTTAGTTTTATCAGGTCCTTTTTAGAGTCTTTCTTAATCATTGAAAAATTCAGGCCCGATGTTGTTGTAGGCTTTGGCTCTTATGTGAGTTTTCCCGTTCTCTTAGAGGCCGCCTTATTTAAGAAAGCAACCGTTATTCATGAGCAGAATGTTTCTTTAGGCCTTGCCAATAAGGGTTTAAGCTTCTTCGTTGATAAGGTAGCAGTGGGTTTTAAGCAAACAGAGAATTTCTATGCCAAGGCAACATTCACAGGCAATCCGTTAGGGAAATCTTTGCGTAAAGCAGGCAAAGATGAAGCCAGGCGTTTTTTCAATTTAGAAGATAAGTTTACCATTTTAACGGTTGGCGGAAGCCAGGGCGCGCATAAGATAAATAGCGAGTTTAAAAACTCTGTCTGTCTGATAGAGAAAAAAGAGGATTTTCAGTTTATTCACCTAACCGGGAAAAGCGATTATAATGACTTGAAAAAATATTACTCTTGTATTACAATGAGACATCGTGTTTTTGATTTTTTAGAGCCGATGCATCTTGCCTATAGCCTGGCTGATTTGGTCGTAAGCCGCGCCGGAGCGATAACCATAGCGGAGTTGGTTTATTTTCAAAAGGCAGCGCTCTTGATTCCCTATCCGTATGCCGGAGGCCATCAATTAGAAAATGCTTATGCTTTAGAAAAAGAAGCGGCAGCAATAGTGCTGAGAGAAGAAGATTTGGGGCGCCAGAGGCTCTCTGAGACTATAGCGAGGCTTATCCATTCTCCTCTTGAACGTCAGGCGCTTGAGCATAATATTCAGAAATTTGCCGTCCCTGATGCAGCCGGCAAGCTGGCAGAATTGGCTTTGTCTTGCTATAGGAAAGCATAAAATACTTTCCTCTAGCACTGCGAAAATCGCCTTCCCGCCCTTTATACTTTCGCGGCCAAAAACCGCCCCGCAGATGGCTGGGCGGATGGGTTTGGCCGCTCAAGTATTTCGCCAAGCAAGGAACCCCAGGCTTTAGCCTGGGAGGGGCTCCATTTTAAATAACGAGGCGGGAGTTATCGTCGGAGGCGATTTTCTTGTTAGCATAACAATAGTGATGGCTAAGCAAACTAAAATAAGCTTAATCATTTTCTATTTTCTCTTGTGCTTTCAGTCTAAGGGACTGCCTTTTGATGAGAAAGGATGGAAGAGCGAAAAAAGCACCCATTTTATTGTCTATTACAAAGAAGCGGATGGGAAGTTTGTCAGGCAGTCTGTTGATAAGGCCGAAGAATATTACAAAAGCATTGCCGAGAATTTAGGGTTTACCCGCTATGATTTCTGGCTCTGGGACAAGCGGGCAAAAATATACATTTATAACGATGCCGTAGATTACCGGAAAGCTACCGGCAAGCCTTCCTGGTCAGGAGGGGCGGCCTATTACCATGAGAAGGTGATTGAGACCTATCCCTGGGCGCAGGGATTTTTCCATTCGCTGCTTCCCCACGAATTGGGCCATATCATTTTTCGGGAATTTGTGGGTTCAGAGAACAATGCTCCCGTATGGCTTGATGAGGGGGTGGCGATGTATCAGGAAAAGCTAAAAAGATTCAACCTTAAGACTAAGTTACTGCAGGCGCTTGAGCAGGGAAAACTTATGCCTTTAAACAAATTATCCGAGCTTAATATCGCTTTCGTTAATGACAAGGAAATAGTTGAGCTTTACTATCTAGAGGCATTAAGCGCGGTGGATTATCTGCTCAATAAGTTTGGCCGGGATAATTTTGTAGAATTATGCCGGCTCCTGAAAGAACGCAAGACATTTGACCAGTCAATCAATGGTGCCTATAGGGTTTTTAAGAATTTGGAAGACCTGAATAAGGCCTGGTTGAGGTATATTAAGGAATAATGCAGCAAACAAAAACTTTTTCTAGAGAGAATACCCCGGGCGCCAGAGGATTACCTGCTAAACGGATACATTTTGTTGGCATAGGCGGAATTGGTATGAGTGGTATTGCTGCGATTATGTTCAAGCAGGGATACCGCGTAAGCGGCTCAGATATAAAAGAAAGCCTGATTACCGCAAAACTATCTTCTCTGGGAATAAAGGTCTGCTTAGGCCACGATGCATCCTATATCAGCGATGCCGAGCTCCTGGTATACTCATCCGCTGTCAAAGAAGATAATCCGGAATTGCAGGCTGCAAAAGCGAAAGGAATGAAGATTTTGAAAAGGGCTGAGGCCCTGGCGCAATTGATGCAGGATAAGGTCTCTATCGCAATCAGCGGAGCCCACGGTAAGACCACCACCTGCGCTTTAGCCGGCCACCTCCTGCTTCAGGCAGGGTTTTCCCCGACCGTTGCCATAGGCGGAATCCTGCGCAATATCGGTGATAATTCCTGTGTGGGGGAGAGTAATTTTTTTCTGGCTGAGGCTGATGAATCGGACGGAACATTTTTATATTACCACCCGCACTATTCTATTGTTACCAATATTGACCGGGAACATCTTGATTTTTATAAGAATTGGCAAGACATCCTGAGCGCTTATAAAAAGTTTATCTCTCATACCAAAGATGGCGGATGTCTTTTTTGCTGCGGCGATGACCCGGCAATCCGCTTAATCACGCCAGGATATAAGAAACGCATGCTCTCTTTTGGCTTATCCGGCGAAAACGATTTTTACCCCCGGAATTTACTCCTCAATGAGTTTTCTTCTATATTTGATTGCTATTATAGAGATGGATTCATTGGAAGGATGCATTTACCTTTAGCCGGCAGGCACAATATCTCAAACAGCTTAGCCGTAATTGCTTTGGGGATAGAACTGGGAATCAAGCCCCCAAGGATTGAAGAGGCCTTAGCTGTCTTTAAAGGCACTGAACGCAGGTTTCAGCTGAAGGCTAAGGCCAAAGGCATTAAGTTAATTGATGACTACGGACACCATCCTAGCGAGCTGCGGGTGACGCTTGAGGCGGCAAAAAATGTTAGGCACAAACGGCTGATCGTAGTTTTCCAGCCGCACCGCTTTAGCCGCACAAAATTCCTGATGCATGAATTTGCGGAAAGTTTATCTCTGGCAGATTGTATAATTCTTACTGATATCTATGCCGCTTCAGAAGAACCTATTGATGGCGTATCTTCAGAGGTTCTCTGTGATAAAATAAAAGAAAAACATCCCCTGGCCAAGGTTATCTATCTTAAAAAAGAAAAAGTAATTGAGCGGCTCCTTTCAATAGTAAGTTCAGGAGATTTAATCCTTACGCTGGGAGCAGGTGATATAGGAAAATTAAGCGATGAGCTGGCACAGCGGATTAAGGGCTAAAATACTTTTTGATGAACCCTTATCAAAGCATACCACTTTACGGGTAGGCCCAAAGGCTCGACTCTGGATTGAGCCATACGATGTCAAGGCGCTAAGGAGTGCGCTTCGCCAAGCACAAACCAATAAAAAGGGTTATCTGGTTATTGGTTTTGGTTCGAAGCTGCTGATCAAAAAAAAGAAAATCCCTTTAGCTATTCATTTAGGTTCAGCCAATTTTAAGAGGTGCGTAGCCCGGGGAACTGATATAATCGCCGGCGCGGGAGTTGCCCTGCCTAAATTGATAAGCACCGCTTACGAACATAATTTAGGCGGATTAGAATTTTTAGCCGGGATACCGGCTACGGTCGGAGGCGCGGTAATGCTTAATGCCGGCGTTTCCTGGCCGAAGCGAATCGAGCTTGGTTCTTTTGTATCTGGGCTTGAGGTAATGGATAGGAATGGCAAGGTGATCAGCTTAGGCAGGCAAGATTTAGCTTTTGGTTATCGTAGTTCAAATCTTAAAGATTACATTATCCTGGGTGTCAAATTCAGCTTAGGGAAAAGAAAGAAAAGGGTGATTAAGTCAAGGATGCAAAGATTCCGGGATTATCGCTTGAAAACTCAAGGCTCAAGGCTTCATTCAGCCGGATGTATTTTTAAGAACCCAGGCGCAGAGTCTAGCGGAAGGTTAATTGATTTGTGCGGTTTAAAAGGCAGGCGTATCGGAGATGCGCTTATTAGTGATAAGCATGCAAATTTTATCGTCAACCAGGGGAAGGCCTCGGCAGCCGATATCCTGGCTTTAATGCGTTTGACTCAAGAGGAAGTAAAAAAGAGATTTAAGGTCAATTTAGAACCGGAGATAGAGGTGATTTAATGGCTCGGAAGATGCGTATCGGGGTATTGATGGGCGGGACATCAGCTGAGCGGGAGATATCGCTTAAGTCAGGGAAAGCTGTGCTGAGAGCGCTGCAGTCCGCTAGAGAGGATGCGCTGGCTATTGATATCAAGAAAGCGGATAAAAATTATGTTACGGATTTACTATTTTCCTACGATATTGACCTCGCCTTCCTGGCCTTGCATGGCAGTTTCGGAGAAGACGGCACAATTCAAGCAATTTTGGATCTGATGCGTATTCCTTATACCGGCTCAGCCGCTTTTGCCAGCAGATTGAGTATGGATAAGCTTGCCTCACGCAGGCTCTTTGAGGCAGCAGGTTTAGCTGTCCCCCGCTATTTTGTTTTTGATAAAAAGCATAGGCGCGGCAGTACTTCTTTTGCCTTTCCCTTAGTAGTGAAGCCGTCAGGGTGCGGCTCAAGCATCGGATTATCTATCATTGATAATCAAAAAGAGCTCAAGGCCGCTATAGATTTAGCTTTTAAATACGATAGGTGCGTTTTGGTTGAAGAATATGTTGAAGGAAGGGAGATGACTGTCGGCATATTTGAAGATAGCCCCTTAGAGGCAATCGAGATAAGGCCAAGGCGGCGTTTTTTTGACTATAAGGCAAAGTATGAACAGGGACAGGCCGACTATATTGTGCCTGCACCGCTGCCTTTAAAGACAATGCAGGTATTAAAGGATACCGCGCTGAAGGCGCATACTTTATTAGGCTGCTTTTTCTTTTCCCGCGTAGATATTATCCTCAATAATAAAGATATACCCTATGTCCTGGAAGTAAATACCATACCGGGCTTTACCGCAACCAGCCTGCTTCCTAAGGCAGCTCTGCATAAAGGCATACCGTTTCAGGAATTGGTTTTAGCAATAGCCCGGGCGGCCCTGGGTGCCGAAAAACAAAAATAGTATATAGTATATCGCTAATCGCCTATCGCAAATGGCAAAAAGAAAGAATAAAAACTATATTTTTCTCGGAAAATTACTCCTTCTTTTGCTGCTTATCGTAGTTTGTATTATGGCTGCGCTAAGTATGCTCAAGGCGTTCTTTGCCGGGTCTTCGTATTTCACGATTACCAGGGTGGCCATAGAGGGCCTAGGGCCGTTAGAGACTACAGCGCTGCCAGAAGAAACAAAGAGGTTTCTAACCGGGCTCGTAGGAAAAAACATTTTCTCGCAGAACCTCAAAGCGATTAAAAAACAAATTGAAGCATCTGCTGATATTGAGTGCATTCTTATTTCGCGCCGGATGCCCGGTGAACTTGTATTTAAGTTAAAAAAACGCATTCCTCTCGCCCAGTTGAAGCTTACGCGCTATCATCTTGTTGACCCTGCCGGGATACTCATCGCCGGCGCCTCTGACGCGGCATATGGGAATCTGCCGGTTATTCTGGGCCTGGAAAATAAAAATTCCCAGGGGGAAGCTCAGCAATATTATCCGGGAACGCCTGAGCTAAGCTTAGCCTTAGAATTAATCAAAGAGAAAAATAATGCGCCCGCAATGACGCATTACCGGCTCACCAGGGTTCATCTCTTAAATCATAAAGCAAGTTCATTCTTTATAGTTGAAAATTTCCCGGAGAGCGGCTTGATAAAGAAAAACACTCCTCTGGTGCAGATGGAAATAAAGTTTGACCTCCAAAGGCCCGTTGAGACGATCAGGCTCCTGGGCGCGCTTTTAGATAAACTTCAGGCCCCGGGAAACCCCCGAGTCCCCCGCAGGGAACAGGAAGGCGTGAGCCCTTTGGAGGGCATAGAATATATAGACCTGAGGAATACCGATTCTCCGCTAGTGATGGAGAAAAAGAAAAACAAGCGATGAAAAAAGGAGTATTCTATAACGCTATTGACATCTCGGAGGATAAAATAGCCGCTGTCTCTGCTGTGATAAATAACAGGTCGCAGGAAATAATTGATATTTCCTGCGCATTGAATTCATCCTCCGGTATAAAAAACGGCGCCATATATGACTTGGGTTTGCTTGCGGAATCTATTGCTCTTGCCTTAAATAAACTCTCCCTATCCTCGGAAGATAAAATCAGGCCGTTGTATGTCTCCATCGCAGGCCCTGGCATTCAGTCGATACATTCTGCTGCTACTATAGCGCTCTCTGAACGCTCAAACAAGATTATCACCTCGGGCGATATCTATAGAGTCAATCACCAGGCGTATTGCCTGGGGCTTAATTTAGAGGAGCAGCTGCTGCATCAATTTCCCCAGGAGTATGCCATTGATGAGAAAGAGAAGGCCCTCAATCCCGCCGGATTATACGGCCATAAATTAACAGCAGACCTCCTGCTTGTTTCGGCACTCAGCGCTGATCTGGGAAATCTTGCCGCCGCCATTGACCGGGCAGGATTTAAAGCCAAGGCATTTGTTTCATCTTCCTACGCCGCCAGCTTAGCCGTTATCTCAGAGGAAGAGAAAGGTAAAGGATGCGCTCTTCTTGACATCGGATTTGGGGCAACCCATCTCCTGGTATTTAAAGACGGCATCTTGAGAGGATTTGAGCAATGCCCTATCGGCGCAAAGTCTATTACCGAGGCGCTTGCCGAGGAATTAAAGTTATCATATGATTTAGCAGAAAACTTGAAGAGTTCATACGGAAATGCCCTGGCAGATAACGTTGATCCCGGGCAGGAGGTATTGGTAAAAAAAGAGCAGGCCTACCGGCCGATTAAGCGCAGGATTATTTGCGCGGTGATTGAGCAGAAACTAAAAATACTTTTTAGCCGATTAGGCGAGCGCCTGGCTATCTATCAAAAAAGGTTTGATTTGCCCTGCGGCATTATAGTAAGCGGTGAAACCGCTAAGCTTGAAGGTTTATTAGAGAGCCTGGAGCTGAATTTTCACTTAGCGGCACATTTAGCCAAAATTGAAAATGCCCCCTTAAGCGATATTACGTTCGCTACCGCGGTCGGATTGGTTCGCTATGCCGTATCGCAGCGCTCTCAGATGCAATTATTCAAATTGTCTTCTTATGGAAATATCTTTCAAAAGTTGATCCATAAATCCAGGGAAATTTATCATGAATACTTTTAGTATGGATAAAGAAAAGAAATTATTCTTGAGTCCTACTTTTAGCTACAGCTTTGCCCTGGGGCTATTGGCGTTCCTTTCTTTAAGCAGTTATTTTATCCTTAAGGAAAATATCGGCTCGCAAGTAAATAGCGCTGCCATCGTTAATCTCAGCGGAAGGCAGAGAATGCTTTCCCAGCGTATTGCCCTCTATTCTTTGAGGCTGATCAATGCCAGTGAAGGCCGGCTGCGCCAGCAATTGCGTCAGGAATTTGAAAAGATTATTCAGCTCATGGAGAGCTCCCACGTTGGCCTGCTCAATGGTTCGGCCGCAATGAATCTTCCGGGTGTGCTATCTCCAGAAGTTCAGGCAATGTATTTTTCTTCGCCTCTTTCCTTAGATAAGCAGATACGTCAATATATAGGAGAAGCCAGGAGTTTGCTTTCTGCTTCTGATCACGAACTTACCCTGGAGAATACTCATCTGGGATACATTATTCAGGCAGCATCGCTTAAGCTTATTCAGTCATTGGATGCCGTGGTCAGGCAATATCAAAAGGAAAGTGAACGAAAGATTGCAAATCTGGAAGCGCTGCAATTTTTCGTTCTGCTTATTACCCTCTTTGTTCTTTTCTTAACCGGCGTATTCCTTTTCCAGCCAATGGTTAAACGGATTAAAGAAAAAACCAAGCAACTCCAGATGGAGGATGCGGCGCTGCTGCGTTTGAATGAACAGTTACAAAATGAGATTAAGGAGCGTAAAGAGTTAGAGCGGCAATTGCGTATAGTCAATGAATTTGATGAAACACTCTTAAAGACCCTGCCTTTCGGAATAGATATTGTGGATGAAGAATGTAATCTGTTATATCTGAATGAAAAAATGGAGCGCGTCTTCGGAAAACTCGCCATAGGCAAAAAATGCTACCTCCTCTATAAAGATGACAAGCAGCAGTGCCTTAATTGCCCTCTTAAGAACGGAGCGCAGATGGGAGAGGCTAAGCAGCTTGAGGTCCCAGGAGCGATGCAAGGGAGAATCCTCCTGATCACCCATACCCCAACGTTATATCAGGGCAAAAAAGCAATCTTAGAGATTTTTGAAGATATTACCGATTACAAAAAGGCGCAAGCCGAGCTTGTGCTTTCAGAGCGGCTTGCGGTTATCGGAAGGATGGCAGGGGTTATCGCCCATGAATTCAGGAATCAATTAGGGGTAATGAGAAACGCCGCCTATTTTTTGAAAATGAGAATAGATACCAGGGATGAAAAGGTAATAAGGCACTTAGAGATATTGGATGAGCAGATTAGCGAGACAGAAAGAATTATCGAGAATATCCTGGATTTCTCACGCACCAAGGAGCCGCAATTGCAAAGAGTAGATGCGCTCGAGCTTTTAAAGGCAGCGCTTGATAAAGTAAAAATACCCGAAGGCATAAAAGTAGAGATGCGTATTGAGAGGCTGCCGCCGCTTGAGATTGATCCGCTTCAGTTTGGCATCGTTTTCCTTAATATCATTCTCAATTCCCTCCAGGCAATGGGAAACGGGGGCGTGCTGCATATTGGCGGGACAAAGGCAGATAATTATGTTATACTTATATTTAAGGATAGCGGAGAGGGGATAAGCGAGGAGGATAAAAAAAGAATTTTTGAGCCATTTTTTTCAACCAAATCGCGGGGGACCGGTTTGGGGTTGGCAACAGCTAAAATTATTATAGAGAAGCACAGGGGCAGCATTAACTTAGAAAGTGAATACGGTAAGGGCACGGCAGTGATTATTAAGTTACCGATAGGTTCAATTCGCAGATAAACCTATGTTGTGCCGCACACTGCATAAATTTAGCGCTCATTAAAGATGGAAAAAGAAATCAATATCCTGATTGTAGATGATAATAGTAAAATGTTAGAGACACTGCAGGATATCCTCGGCGAAGAGGGCTACGCAGTAACCATTGCTGATAACATTGCCTTAGCCAGAGAGAATATTGAAAAAAAATTCTATCATCTGGCCCTGGTAGACCTTAAGCTTGACCACGGTTCGGGGCTGAATTTATTAAGCGCTATTAGAAAGAAAAATACCGAGACCATGGTAATCATCTTTACCGCTTACGCTTCATTAGAGACTACCATCCTGGCAATGCAGGAAGGCGCATTTAGTTATCTTCAGAAGCCGCTGAATATGGAGGAATTAAAGATAGTCATAAAAAAAGCGCTCAAAACCCAGGAGCTTTCCTTAGAAAACAAGAATTTAATCGCCAGGCTCAAGGATTTAAGCTTAAAGGATTCTCTCACCGGATTGCATAACTACCGTTATCTTATGGAACGGATTGTTTCCGAATTCATGAGAGCAAAAAGGTACATTCTGCCGTTGTCTCTGATAATGCTCGATATTGACTATTTCAAATCGATCAATGAAGTATATGGCCATCACTACGGCGATTCTATGTTGAAGGAGTTTTCCGCCTATCTGAAGAATTGCGCGCGCACTAACGATATCGTGGTCCGCTACGGAGGCGAGGAATTTGTAATCTTGATGCCTGATACCTCCAAAGAAGGAACGGTTAATTTTGGAAATCGCCTTTTGGAAAAATGTAAAGAACACATATTTGACCGCCAGGATAAGAGAATCAAGCTTAAAATAAGTATCGGCGTAGCTAATTTTCCCGAAGACGGCGGCAATAGTACTACTGAACTCTTAGATGCGGCAGATAATGCCTTACGCCAAGCAAAGGAAAGAGGAGGAAACCAGCTCTTCCCATACCAGAGTGTCTCAGGCAAAGAGATAAAGGATATTATCAAGGATGGGGGGAGGCTGAATATCGATAAATTGAAAGAAAGACTGCATAGAATGAAGAATAGGACCAACCAAATCCTCTTAGAGTCAATTTATGCCTTTGCCAAAGCGGTTGAGGCCAGGGATCATTACACCGGCAGGCATTCCGAAAGTATGGTTTCCATCGTTACTGAAATTGGCAGGAAAATGCGTCTTCCTGCTCATGAAATAGAAAATCTCCAGCATGCGGCTATGCTTCATGACTTAGGCAAAATCGGCATTTCCGATAAGATACTCCATAAGAGGAAAAAGCTTAGCCGGCTAGAATACGAGAAAATAAAAAGGCACCCGCAGATAGGGGCAGAGATTATCCGGGATATTCATATTCTTAAAGAGGTTCTTCCGATGATTCTCTATCATCACGAAAGGTATGATGGCCTGGGATATTCTATCGGGGCCAAGGGCAAGGATATACCCCTGGGAGCAAGGATCGTGGCTATCGCCGATGTCTATCAGGCCATGGTTTCTGACCGGCCTTATCGAAAGGCGTATAGTAAAAAAGAGGCATTGGGAATTATCCGGGAAGGCACAGGGACTCAGTTTGACCCGGCAATCGTAGATACCTTTCTAGAGATAATGCAGGGCAGGAAATAAGGGCAAATTATTGTTCGCTCCAATTTCGCAGGAGGCTGTCAAAATGCTGAAGAAAAAAGCTATCGTTATTGCTGATGATAACGCTAACATCCGCTTGACCTTGAAGGATATATTGACGGACAGCGGTTACGTTATAGATACGGTTAAGGACGGCTACGAGCTTGTGGCTTATTTAAAAAAGAGCCAGCCGCAACTTGTAATCCTTGATTTAATCATGCCTGAGAAAGACGGCATCGAGGTATTTGACTGCCTTAAATGTTTGCAGCCCGAGACAAAGGTTATCATTTATACCGCTTATCAAAAGTACACGGATTCTCTCTATGCCCGCCGCGCCGACAGGTTCGTTCTTAAAAACTCACCTGTCCAGGAGCTTCTCGAAGCGATCAAGGATTTAATTTAGTTTCTTTTGCTTGCCCGATTAAAAACTAATGATATAATATAGGAAAAATTTCTAAATCAGCGATAAATGATTAAGCAGAACTTATCCGCTATCAAGGCAAAGATTGCATCCGTTTGCGCTAGGACAGGGAGAAATCCGCAGGAAATTACGCTTGTCGCAGTAAGTAAAGGCAGGTCAATAGACAGCTTGAGAGAAGTAATTGAGGCGGGGATAACCGATATCGGCGAAAATAAGGTCCAAGAAGCTCTTCATAAATATAACATGCTGCATGCGACCTGTAACCTGCAGCGGGTGAGATGGCATATGCTTGGCCACCTGCAGACGAATAAGGCAAAAGAAGCGGTAAAACTCTTTGATTTGATTCAATCGGTAGACAGCCTGCGCCTGGCAGCGGAAATTAACAGACAATCCGGGAAGCTGAAGAAGATTCAGGATATATTAGTTGAAGTAAACCTTTCCGCTGAGTCATCCAAATTTGGCATAAAACCTGAACAGGCAGAAGAGGTTATAAGAGAAATGTCAGAATTTAAAAATTTAAATATAAAGGGGCTGATGGGCATTGCTCCCATTGTTGATCTTCCCAAAAAAACCAGGCCCTATTTTAGAATGTTAAAAAAATTAAGAGGCGTAATTCACCAGCCGCCAGCCGCCAGCCGCCAGCCGCTAATTTTATCAATGGGTATGTCTAGCGATTTTGAGATAGCCATAGAGGAGGGCGCAGATATGCTCAGGTTAGGCAGGGCTATCTTTGGAGCCTTAAATTAAAAATGAAGAATTTTCTCCTGAGCAGGATAATTGGAATTATCGGCGTCGGCAATATGGGTGAAGCTATTTTAGCCCGGGCAATAAAAGATAAGGCTAAGGACAAAAGGCTGAGTGCGAAAAATTTCATTATCGTTGAAAAAGATAGGCTAAAAGAAAGCTTTGTAAAAAGGATATATAATGTAAAGATAGCAAGCGACGTGAAAGAATTGGTTTTTAAATCAGATATTATTATTATTGCGGTTAAGCCGCAGGATATTGACAGCGTATTGGATGCGATAAACAATGCCCTTCAGATTTGCGAGGAAAAATGGCTTTTGATTATTTCTATTGCCGCCGGGATCAATACCTCATACATAGAAAATAAAATTTCACCTGAAGTGAAAGTAGTACGGGCAATGCCGAATATGCCTGCAAGCATAGGAGAGGGCATAACCGCATTGGCAAAAGGACATTTTGCAAATACAAGGGATTTAAATGTCGCTAAAGAAATATTTGCAATTCTTGGCCCTACAGTAAATATTGAAAAGGAGGAACTTATTGATGTGGTAACAGCCATTTCTGGAAGCGGGCCGGCATATTTATTTTATATCGTTTCAGCCATAGTGGCGGCGGCTAAGGGGCTTGATTTGGATAAAGAAACAGCCAATAAGCTTGTCTATCAGACGATGATCGGGTCAATGGATTTATTAAGCAGGCATAGTTTTGATGCTGAGACTTTGATCTCCAGAGTAGCTTCAAAAGGCGGCACTACCGAGGCGGCGCTTAAGATTTTTAAAGAAAGACAGCTGAATGAAATCATCGCCGAAGCAATCCGTTCGGCATATCTAAGAGCAAAAGAACTTTCACGATAGGAGGGGAATTTATGGCAGGTAAAATCGGCATTATCGGCGGAAGCGGTTTGTATGATATAGAGGGTATTAAGAATGTAAGGCGCGTAAGTCTTGATACCCCTTTTGGTAAACCATCTGATAAGTATATCATAGGTAATCTATCAGGCAGAGAGGTTGTATTTCTGCCCCGCCATGGAATCGGGCACAGAATAAGCCCCTCTGAAATCAATTACCGCGCTAATATTTATGGGATGAAGAAATTGGGAGTAGAAAGAATTATCTCTCTATCGGCTTGCGGATCGTTAAAAGAAGAGCTTAGGCCTTTAGACTTTGTAATCCCGGATCAATTTGTTGACCGGACAAACCAGGCGCGCGAAATGACTTTCTTTAGAAAGGGAGTTGTGGCTCACCTCAGTTTTGCCGAGCCGGTTTGCCCTGAATTGGCCAGGGCAGTTTATCAGGCAGCAAAAAAATCCAGGGTAAGAGCGCATTTAGGAGGGACATACATTAATATGGAAGGGCCCGCATTTTCAACCCGGGCAGAATCCGAGCTTTACCGTAAATGGGGAATGGATATTATTGGAATGACCAATATGGCTGAGGCAAAGTTAGCCCGGGAAGCAGAGCTCTGTTATTGCACTCTTTGCGCGGTTACTGATTATGACTGCTGGTATGAGCCAGCTAATCCGGTTACTCTGGAGATGGTCCTGGCAAATTTAGCCAAGAATATTCAAAATGCCAAGAATATTTTAAAAGCGTTAATTCCCGCCCTCCAAGGCGAGCGTCGTTGTTCTTGCCATGAGGCTTTGAAGGGCGCCATTATCACTGAGAGGAAATTGATTCCTAAGAAGGCAAAAGAAGAGCTGAAGATAATTGTAGGAAAATATCTATAATGGATTACAAAGCAACCCTGAATCTTCCTTCAACCGATTTTCCCATGAAGGCAAACTTGAGTAAAAATGAGCCAAAGATTTTAGATTTCTGGCAGAAGGAGGATATCTACGGCCAGATCCGCCAAAAGCGCCGGGGAAAGCCGAAATACGTTCTCCATGACGGGCCGCCGTATGCCAATGGCAATATTCACATCGGCCATGCCTTAAATAAGATACTCAAAGATATCAGCGTTCGTTTCAAGACCATGCGTGGTTTTGACTCAAACTACGTCCCGGGCTGGGACTGCCATGGCCTGCCGGTTGAGCATCAGCTGTTTAAAGAATTAAACATAACCAAGAGCGCAATCTCCAGGCTTGATTTCAGAAAAAAGGCGCAAGCGTATGCATTACGGTTTGTGGATATTCAAAAAGAAGAATTTAAACGTTTAGGGGTATTCGGCAGCTGGCAGAACCCATACCTTACCTTAGACAAAAATTATGAATATGAGATAGTCAGGGCTTTATGCGGGCTGCTAAAGCTAGGCTATATCTATCGCGGCTTGAAGCCGGTAAACTGGTGTGCAACCTGCGAAACTGCGCTTGCTGAGGCAGAGGTGGAATACGAGGATAAAAGTTCACCCTCTATCTATGTGAAATTCAAAGTCAATGACCCGCAGAAGCTATCGGCTATCAACTATCAATTATCAACTGTTCTTTACTTAGTAATCTGGACCACCACTCCCTGGACGCTTTACGGCAATGTAGCCGTAGCGGTACATCCTCAGGCGCAATATGCGCTGCTGGAAACAGAAAAAGGCAATTTAGTTATTGCGAAAAATTTATTGTCCCCTGCCTTAAAGAATATCGGAGTGGAAGAAGCAAAGAGCAAAACTCTTGCCATAATCCAGGGTAAGGCCCTGGAAGGTTTGAGCTACGAACATCCGTTTTTAAACGATGGTTTGATCAGAAAAGTGGTTTTGGCTGATTATGTTTCCCAGGAAGACGGCAGCGGCCTGGTGCATACCGCGCCCGGGCATGGGCAGGAAGATTATCAAACCAGTCTCAAGTATAATCTGCCTATCCTTATGGCGGTTGATGAACGGGGCAGGTTTGAGCGCGGGGTTTCAGGATTGAGCGGAGAATATGTTTTAAATGCCAATAAAGCAATTATTGAGAAGCTTGATTCATTATGCTGTCTTTTATTCTCCGGGATAGTGCAGCATACGTATCCTCATTGCTGGCGTTGTAAGAATCCGGTTATCTTCCGGGCTACCAAACAATGGTTTCTGAATATGGAGAATCGCGAATTAAGAAAGAGGACCCTCAAAGTTATTCAAAACGATATTCAGTTTATTCCTGAGACAGGCAGGCAGAGAATTTTGAGCATGGTGGCTTTAAGGCCTGACTGGTGCTTATCGCGCCAGCGGTATTGGGGGGTGCCGATTCCGGCAGTGCGCTGTTTAGACTGTAATGAGGAAACGCTCGATGCGGAAATCATTGAGCATTTTGCTCAAGCAGTTTTACGCTCCGGCAGCGATGTTTGGTTTCAAGAAGAGGTAAATTCATTCATCCCGCATACCTTCAGCTGTCCTCATTGTAATGGCAGGAAGTTTGCTCCAGGTGAAGATATTCTTGATGTATGGTTTGACTCCGGGGTCAGCCACCGGGCAGTATTAATGACAGATGCGTCCCTGGAATTCCCCGCCTCACTCTATTTAGAAGGCACTGACCAGCATCGGGGATGGTTTCAGGCCTCCCTGCTTCCTGCAATGGCGCTTGAGGATAGAGCGCCTTTTAAGGCAGCGCTTACCCATGGTTTTGCGGTTGACGGCTTAGGAAGAAAGATGTCCAAGTCTATGGGTAACGTTGTCGCTCCCGGGGATATCATTAAGGATTATGGCGCGGATATCCTGCGGCTCTGGGCCGCTTCAAGTAATTATAACGAAGATGTGAGGATTTCTACCGATATTTTAGAGCGGCTTGCTGATGCCTATAGAAAAATACGCAATACGCTCCGTTTTCTTCTGGGGAATTTGTATGATTTTTCTCCGGATAAAGACAAGGTTGATTATGATAAAATGCTTGAGCTTGACCGCTATAGCCTATCCACGGCATATAAGCTGCTTGAGAAGATAACGCGCTGCTACGAAGACTTTGAATTTTATAAGGCATATCAGGAGACCTCGCAGTTTTGTATCTTGCAGCTTTCCAATTTTTACCTTGATATCTTAAAAGACAGGCTGTATACATTTAAAAAAGACTCTCTCCCGCGGCGCTCATGCCAAACTGCCATTTATGAAATTCTACAAATTCTGGTTAAGGCCATTGCGCCTATTTTGCCATTTACTGCTGAGGAAGTCTGGCAGTATATGAAAGGCGTCAGGCAGGAGGAAAGCGTGCATCTTTCAGATTGGCCACAGCTTGAAAATAAATTTATTGATGACGCATTGGAAAATAAATGGTATAATCTCATCCAATTTAGAGCAAAGGTATTAAAGGCCTTAGAGGAAAAAAGGGAGTGCGGTGAAATCGGGAGTTCTCTTGAGGCCGAGCTTATCATAGGCATAACCGAAGAAGACGGCTTCCTCAGGGACTTTGAAAAAATTTTACCTGAGGTCTTTATCGTTTCCGGCGTTTATTTAGAGAAAGCGTCAGAATCGTATATTAATGTCTTCAGGGCTCAGGGTAAAAAATGCCCGCGCTGCTGGAGTTACTCTCGCAATATGGGAGGAAATGGCCTCTACGCCGAGGTATGTCCAAAATGTGTATTGACGCTCAAATGAATCAGCGGGGTTGATCAAGTTCTCCCTTGCGTAAACGCTGGTAAATTTCTGCGAAATTCACTTCGCACGCTTCGGGATTAATTCGCCCCTGCCGTTTTGCTTCGCTTATGCACAGCAAAACGAAGCAGCAGGGGCTCATTAAGGAGTAAAGAAAAATGGGAAAGATGCTTAAGAAAGAAACGCGGGTATATCGCCAGCTTCTTTTAAAATTACGAGAGAGAATTAGCGAGGATATTAAGCATATTTCAGAGGATACGCTTAAGAAATCCCAGAAAGAGGCGGCAGGCGATATCTCCGGCTATACGCTGCATATGGCTGACCTGGCCACTGATGCTTATGACCGCGAATTCTCATTGAACCTGGCTTCCTGCGATCGTGATGTGCTTCTTATGATTAATGATGCCCTGAAAAGAATCGATGAGGGAGATTACGGCATTTGCGCGCAATGTAAAAAAACGATCGCCAGGATCAGGCTGAAGGCCCTGCCCTTTGCCTGTTTTTGCCTTAAGTGCCAAAAAGCGCAGGAAAAGCCGCGTTCAGGTTAATCCGCTGGTCCAGCCAGTTGTGGCCCGTCGATTCGTTTATCGTTGAACGCACCAATGGATTAACGAGCCAAGATGCCCAAATCTCTCACCGATATGTCAATCCGCTTATCATGGTTGATAGGCCTTACAGTTTTTCTTTTTGATCAGCTCGCCAAACAATATATTTCAAAAAATTTATCCTTAGGCCGGTCAATCCCGGTAATTAAAAATGTATTTCATCTTACCCTTGTGCATAATACCGGAGTTGCCTTTGGTTTATTCAAAAATCGGCAGGTATTATTTATTATCATAACTTCAATCGTTATTCTTTATATAGCGCTTGCTCTGTTTTTAAACCGTAAGCAGAATAGCCTAAGCAGCCGTATTGCCTTTGGATTAATTTTAGGAGGGGCCTGCGGGAACCTCTTTGATCGCCTGAAGCTTGGTTTTATTATTGATTTTTTTGATTTTCGTATCTGGCCGGTTTTTAATATCGCTGACAGCGCCATCACGCTCGGAGTAGCATTGTTAGCGATAGAAGCGCTGTTTGCTAAAAAGCGAAAAGCCTAAAGTGTTCCTCCCGCCTTGAGACTAAACAATGAGCGGGAAAATTACTATGTATCCGGTTATCTTTCAATTCGGCTTTATTCAAATCTATAGCTATGGATTAATGCTTGTTTTTGCTTTTTGGATTTTTGTCTTTTTATTAACCCGGCAGGCGCCCGCCTTGAATTTAACGAATGATTTCTTCTGGAATTTGTCTTTAGTGATTTTGTTAGCCGGCATCGTCAGCGCCCGTTTAGCATACATAGCGCTCAATCTACGATTTTTCTTAGATAATCCTCAAGAAGTTTTTATGCTTTGGCATGGAGGATTAATCTGGTATGGCGCCTTCCTGGGAGGCTTGCTTTCGGGGAGTATCTATTTAAAACGCAGGAAGATGCCTTTATTGAAGACCCTTGACCTGATAATGCCTTATCTTGCCCTGAGCCAAGCTATCGGAAGAATAGGCTGTTTCTTAAACGGCTGTTGTTACGGCAGGTTCTTTATCCCTGCGCAGCTATTTTCCTCTTTTGGGCTGCTGATTATTTTTGTCATTTTGAGGTTATTACAGGGGAGGACTTACCGGCAGGGATTTATTTTGGCTTGCTATCTTATAGCGGTTTCGCTTGAGCGTTTCATTGAGGAATTTCTGCGCGGAGATTCACCTCGCAATTTTGGGGGCTTAACTATTTTTCAGGTTATAAGCATTGCCGTATTTTTAAGCGGGATTTTACTATGGAGTATCATTTTAAAGTCGGCGAAGAAAGCGCGGGAAAGCGCATAGATCTGTTTTTGGCTGAAGAATTAAAAAAAGACGGCTCTTCCCGCTCTTTTCTGCAGCAACTGATATTAAATAAAGAAGTTCTCTTAAATAACCAGCCTGTTAAGCCCCATCATAAATTAAGCATTCAGGATTCGATCAAGGTAAACATAGTAAGGCCCCCCGCCGCTGGGATAACAGCCGAAGAGATCAGTTTAAAAATAATCTACGAAGATAATCATATTCTGGTTATTGACAAGCCTGCAGGCCTGGTGGTGCATCCCGGAGCCGGTAATCAATCCGGGACATTGGTAAATGCGCTCCTCGCGCATACCGCTAATCTTTCATCCGTAAATCCCCAGCGGCCCGGAATAGTGCACCGCTTAGATAAGGAGACCTCAGGGGTTATGGTGATTGCCAGGAATAACGCAGCCCACCTTAATTTATCCGAACAGTTTTCTGCGCATACAATCAAAAGGAGATATCTTGCCTTAGTCAGTGGAAGTATGGAGCTTGATGAGGGGGTAATCGATTTACCTATCGGAAGGCATAAGAAAGATTTCCGGCGCCAGTCAGTTAGTTTCGTCCATTCGAGGAATGCGCTAACCCGCTATAAGGTTCTCAAGCGCTTCAGTAAGGCAACGTTTTTGGAACTTATTCCGGAAACTGGCAGGACCCATCAACTGCGGGTACATCTTGCGCATTTAGGCCATCCGATACTGGGGGATGCTAAGTATGGCAGGAAATCTGATTTTATCCGCCTGGCATTGCATGCCCGGGAGCTAGGGTTTTTGCATCCCCAGGATTCTGAATTTGTTAGTTTTCAATCCGAACTACCGCCGGAATTTATCCTCTAGGGCAGCAGAAGAAACCGGCCTTCGGACAAGACTTTTAGCCAGTTTTAGTGCTTGGGAAAGTGCTTTATACTTTCCCATACCATAAAAAACACTTGCATTTAAAAAAGTCATTGCTATAATTGAAGTTATATTCCTGAAGAAATATTTACTCTCTTAAAAACTATAGGGTAAGCTGAAGAAAAAAGAGGTTTCTAACGGGGCGTATATTTATCTTTACATTTACAAGAAGTTTGGGTAAAATAGAGATTGTTTATAATGCCTGACTGCTTGAGCGGTGATTGGGAAGATAAGACGCTTAAGATCTACGATATCAAAGGTTTAATTCGCCCCGCCATCGGCGGGGCTCATTAAAGGAGGAGGTCGTATGGGTAACAAAATAAAAGGTCCGTTGGTGCTCTTATTTTTTCTTTTACTCGTAGCAATAGCAGCCGCGGCCTTAGGCTTTATAGGTTTACAAAAGGAAAAACAGATTAACGCGGCCCTTAGCCAGGAAAAAGAAGAAATTGAAATTAAGAAAAAAGCTGCTGATAAAGAAGTTTCCAATTTGAAACAGCAGGTTGACGGCCTGCTGCAGGAAAAAACTCTAGCCCAGGTAAAGATTCAGGAACTTAATAGTAAAATTACTTCACTTGACGACGAACTATCCGCTGAAAAGAAAGCCAAAGAGGATTCGTTTCTGGAAGCCGAAAAAATCAGAGAAGAGGTTATTACTTTAAAAAATACCAAGTTAAAGTTAGAGGCTAATTTAAAGTCAAGTAATGAAAGAGTAGAGAGCCTTGAAGGTAAGCTTGCAACCCTTGAGGCAGCCGTGCATAAGAAGGAAGTAGAGCAAAAAGCTCAAGTAATTCAGCACCAGGATATGCAATTAGAGAAGATTGTAATTGCGTCGCAGGCAGAGCAGCCTGCTCAGGCCCATCTCGGGGGACAAGCCGCCCCCGGGGGAGATGCCCCAAGCCCTAAGTCCACAAAGGACATTCTTCTCCCCCTCGGGGGACTTGAAGGTAAGGTGTTAGTGGTCAATAAAGAATATGATTTTGTGGTAGTGAATATTGGCCAAAAAGATAATCTAGTTATTGGCGATACTTTAGAGATTTTCCGCAAAGAAAAAAAGCTCGGCGAGCTCAAGGTTGAAGAAGTCAGGGATAGCATGTCAGTAGCAATCCCCCTAGAGCCAAAGTTGATCAAACAGATCAAAGAGGATGATCGGGCAGTGCGGAAATAATTAAGCGAAGCGAATGCTCTCTTAATACTATGGTAAAATTAACAAAGCTGCTTGCAGCTATCAAGCGCAAGGCAAATTACTTCATGGGGTTTCTTCCCAGCGATATGGGCATTGACTTGGGAACCGCAACTACTCTGGTTTATGTAAAGGGTGAAGGGATTGTCCTCTGCGAGCCATCGGTTGTCGCAATTGAGAAAAGCACTAATCGGGTCCTGGCTGTCGGCTCGGAGGCAAAACGTATGCTCGGAAGGACACCTGGCGATATCCTGGCGATCCGGCCTATGAAGGACGGGGTGATTGCCGATTTTGAGATTACTGAAGCGATGCTGCGCTATTTTATCAAAAAGGCTCTACCGCGTAAGGCCCTCACTGGGCCAAGAGTGGTCATTGCCGTACCTTCCGGCATTACAGAGGTGGAAAGGCGCGCGGTAAGGGAATCGGCTGAGCGCGCCGGCGCGAGTTCTATTCATTTAATAGATGAGCCTAAAGCTGCCGCCATTGGTGTGGGACTGCCAATCAGTGAGCCTATCGGTAATATGATTATCGATATTGGCGGAGGAACCACCGAGATTGCCGTTATATCCTTAGGCGGCATTGTCTTCTCCCGTTCTATCCGTATCGGTGGTGACGAGATGGATCAGGCAATAACCGAATACCTGAAGAAAACCTATAACCTGATGGTGGGAGAGCGCACCGCTGAAGATATTAAAATTAAGCTCGGCTCAGCTTTCCCATTGGAAGAGGAATTTAGCCTTGAGGTAAAAGGCAGGGATTTAGTTGCGGGATTACCCAAAACAATTACCATAACCTCCGAAGAAATCCGCGATGCCCTGCGGGATCCGGTGCGGGCAATCGTAGAATCAACCAAAATCGTCTTAGAGAGGACTCCGCCGGAATTAGCTGCGGATTTAATTGAGCATGGCATTATGATGGCAGGCGGCGGCTCATTACTGCGCGGTTTAGACAGGCTTCTTTCAGAAGAAACCGGACTCCCGGTACATGTCGCCGATGATCCCATCACTGCTGTTGCGATGGGCACCGGTAAGATTTTGGATGAAGAGCGTTATTTTAAACGTTTAACCGTTCCTGCCAAACTCCAACAACAATAACCCTTAGTCCTCTGGTGTGTTCAAAATCAAGCGCTACACATTTTCTCCTCCGCCCGCTGTTTTTTTCAGCGTAATAATTACCTTCATCCTTGCCGCGCTTCTTAAATCAAAACTACTCGACGTATTCTCATTCCCTTTAAAAGCCGCATCAGGCTTTGTCTCAGATTTTAGCGCGCTGATTACCTATAAGTTTATCCAGAACGAAAATAATAACCTCAAAAGCCAACTCTCTGAATTAGCAAGAGACGACGTATTGCTGGATGAACTGCGTCAGGAAAACGAGCGCTTAAAGAAACTTCTTGCTCTTAAACAAGGATCGCTGTTTCTTACGGTAGCGGCTGAAGTTATTGCCGGGCTTCCCGATAATTGGTCAAGAGGAGTAATGATTGACAAAGGCCTAAGTGCAGGCATAAAAGTCGGTAACGCGGTCATTGCTCAGTCAGGATTGGTTGGCAGAGTCGTAGAGGTTTCTGATCAGAGCGCAAAGATAATGCTGCTTGATGACCCTGATAGTTCAGTAAGCGCTTTCCTCCAGAGAACAAGGGAGGATGGCCTTATCTCAGGAAACATTGCCGGCGGGCTAGAGATGCGCTATTTAGATAAGGACAGCGGTGTAGCAATTGGCGACGTGATTCTCACTTCAGGATTAACCAGGAATTATCCGCCTTCGCTCGTCATTGGCAGGGTTAGCGGGATTAATGATGATCCGCAGGGATTGGGCAAGCGCTGTCTGGTTGAGCCATTTGTAAATCTGAAAAGCATAGAAGAGGTTTTGGTTATTACGGGCAGCAACTAATAGTTTTTTATTGAGTCTTGCGTCAGAAACGCACGACGCACGACACACGACGCAAATGGCGCATTCTTCCCGTTATCTAAAACTTGCCCTATTTGTCTTCATAGTGGCTTTATTACAAATAAGTATCCTCCCGCGGGTATGGCTTTTTAGGATCAAGCCGGATCTGTTTCTAATCGTAGTTTTCCTTACAGCAATGAATTCAAGAAGTATGCCCGAGATAGTTTTCTTATCATCAGGCTGCGGTTTAGTAAAAGATATTTTTGCTTTTCGCCTTTTTGGGCTTAATGCCCTGACCATGAGCCTTTCGGCTCTTTTGGTCTACGGTATCTTTCAAATCTTAAATAAAGAATTAAAAGGGATAAAATTCCCTATTTTAATTTTAGTTACGTTGATAAACTACATAGTGCTGACAATTATTTTTGGAAGGTCTTATCTCTTCGCAGGATTTCTTGAGGCAATTGTAAATTGCTTGTTCCTGCCCTTCTTAGGTATTGTCTATGATTTTTTTATCCCCCTGCGCAGGCAATGCGTATAAATAAAGTCCGATTCTTGATTGAGTTGTTGTTTGTCATCCTGCTAATGGGAGTATTTTACCTCCAGATTATACGGGGTAATTTTTATTTTTCCTTAAGTATCAGGAATTGTGTCAGGATTATACCTTTTGCAGGAGTAAGAGGAAAAATATTAGACCGCAACGGAAAAATTATTGTAGATAACCGCGTATCCTATAATATAAGTATTTTGCCCCGGGAATTTAAGCAAAATGTCAATAACCTTGATAAATTAGCCGCGCTTTTGAATAAATCAGCTTCAGGAATAAATAAGATAATCAAAAAGGATTTCATTTCTGCGTCTAGACCAATTATCGTAGCCAAAGATGTTGATAAAAGGACTGCCTTTTTGATTGAAGAGAATAAGTTTGCCCTGCCAGCCGTTGTGGTTGAGGTCATACCTAAGCGCAGCTACCCGTATCATAATAGTGCTGCTCATCTCCTTGGTTATTTAGCCCGCATAGACCGTTGGAGGGTTAGGAAACTTAAAGATTACGGTTATGAAGTCAAGGATATGGTTGGTTTCACAGGAATCGAAGAAAGCTTAGAGCAGGTTTTGCGCGCTCAAGACGGCGGCATCCAGCTTGAGGTTGACCATCGGGGAGGTATGAGCAGGGTCCTGGGTTTTAGGCAATCCAGACACGGTAAAGATGTCCACTTGACCATAGATATAAGAATACAGAAAATCATTGAGCATGCCTTTGCGGGAAGAAGAGGGGCTGTGGTAGTGATGGAGCCTGATAGCGGAAGGATTATTGCTTTAGCCAGTTTCCCCAATTTCTATCCTCATATGTTCCTGGAAGAAGATAACTCCGGATACATCAATGGCCTTTTGACTGACTCCGGCGCCCCCTTTATGAACAGGGCAATATCCGGGCAATACCCTCTTGGTTCTATATTTAAGGTAGTTTCTGCAATCGCGGCTTTGGAAAAGAAAAAAATTACGGCTGAGAAAAGATTTTTTTGTCCCGGCAGGATGTTGGCAGGATTGAAAGAATTTAATTGCTGGAGCACGCATCATTCCCAGGATTTGTTAGAGGCGCTCACACATTCCTGCAACGTCTATTTTTATCACCTGGCCCTCCTGCTTGGCGCGGATACCTTAAGTGAATATGCCGGGCGGTTTGGTTTAGGCAAGCCGAGCGGAATTGATTTGCCTTACGAAGGGCAGGGATTTGTCCCTTCAGTATTGGCGCGCCGAATTAAACTGCGGAATTGGTATGATGGTGATACGGCAAATTTCGGCATCGGTCAAGGCGATTTGTTGGTTACGCCTATGCAGGCGGTAAGGCTCATCGCAGCCATTGCCAACGGTGGGAAGTTAGTTGTTCCGTATATAGTAGAGAGAATCGATAATCAAGAATTGAAGCCGAAGCCTGCAACTGACTTGGGCTTAGATGCGAAAATAATAAAAACAGTTATAGAAGGCTTAAAGCAGGTAGTAAATGCAGAAAGCGGAACGGCAAATATTGGCTGGGGCAACCTTAAGGTAGCGGGTAAAACCGGAACCGCCCAGGTGAAGAATAAGCTCTCCCATGGTTGGTTTGTGGGTTTTCTGCCATACGATAAACCCAAGCTTGTGTTTTGTTTTTTCTTAGAGCATACCGGGCCAAGTATTCATGCGGTAGTGCTTGCGCACCAGGTGTTTAAACAGCTCCAAGAAGAAGGGCTGCTCTAATTTTCGATAGATGAAGACTACCATAAAAGACTATCTCATTCCCGTATTGATTCTAGTGATTACCTCCTTAAGCTTACTAACGCTCTACAGCGCGGTATATATCAAGGGTCCGTTTAAGGAAGGCTCAGTATTTATCCGCCAGCTAACCTGGATTTTATTAGGGTGGTTTACCTACTTTGTTTTCAGCCGGCTATCCTATCGCCGGCTGATTAATTTTATTTATCCCTTTTACTTCCTGGTTATATTTTTCCTGCTCCTTGTTTTGGCTATCGGTATGATGCGTTTAGGCGCGCAGCGCTGGATAAAGCTCTGGTGGTTTAATTTCCAACCTTCAGAATTTGCAAAACTTGCTGTAATTTTAGTCTTAAGCCATTATTTCAGCCGGAAAAGTTTAAGCGACATACGGCTTGACGTGGGAAAGTTATCATTTGGCAAAGGTATCATTTATCCCTTTTTACTCATACTCCTTCCCTTTGGGCTTATTGTAAAACAGCCAGATTTAGGAACTGCGCTCATCCTTCTGTTTGTTTTCCTGAGTATGGCTTATTTCTCCGGGGTAAAGATGCGCTATATCACATTGACATTGGCGGCAGGAGCGTTTATAAGCCCCGTGTTTTGGCATTTCCTTAAGGATTATCAGAAAGACCGGCTGCTAGTTTTTCTCAATCCGAATTTTGACCCCTTAGGCGCAGGCTATACAATCATTCAGTCAAAGATAGCCATCGGTTCAGGCAGGTTATTTGGAAAGGGCTGGCTTGCCGGGACGCAAGGGCAGCTCAATTTTCTTCCTGAATCCCATACCGATTTTATCTTTGGGATATTCGGCGAGGAAACAGGTTTTGCGGGCGCGCTTTTACTTCTTGGGGTTTATTATCTTTTGTTTCGTAAGGCCTTTGCGATAAGCGCGAGGACCGATGATCATTTTGGAAAATTCCTTGCTTTTGCTATAGGCCTTATGTTTGCGATGCAGGTTTATATTAATATATCAATGACCCAAGGGTTGTCTCCGGTGGTGGGGCTGCCTTTACCCTTGATGAGTTATGGGGGATCGAGTATGCTGGTAAGCTTTATTTCCTTAGGGATTCTGCAGAATATTAATAGACGCAGAACGCAAGGCCCATGACGCAAGAGTTATTACAAGATATACTCCTGCAGGTGAGAAAACCGGCGCGCTATCTCGGCAATGAGTGGAATGTGATCAGGAAGGATTTTCTCAAAGCAAAGGTAAAATTTGCCATTTGTTTTCCTGACCTCTATGAGGTAGGAATGAGTAATCTGGGCCTGCGGATTATTTACGGCCTGCTCAATGCTCAAGAATCCGTTTCCTGCGAAAGGGTTTTTTTGCCTGACCTGGATATGCTTGAAATCTTGAGAGCAAGAAAGATTCCCCTATTTTCTTTGGAATCCAGGATGCCGTTGGTTGAATTTGACTTTATTGGTTTTACCTTGAGCTATGAATTGGATTATACAAATATACTGGCAATGCTGGATTTATCCGGCATTCCTCTCTTAGCCAGCCAGCGGAATTTAGATTTTCCTTTGGTAATTGCCGGTGGCAGCTGTGTGAGCAATCCCGAGCCATTAGCTGATTTTATAGATTTATTCCTGATTGGCGAGGCAGAGGAAGCGCTCCCGGAAATTATAGAAAGATATAAAGAAATACAAACCACGAACCACAAACCACAAACCACAAAAGAAGAAGTTCTCAGGGAATTAGTTAAAATAGAAGGAGTGTATGTTCCGTCACTATATGAGGTTGAATATGATAGCTGCGCAGCGGTTAAGAAATTCTCGCCTAAGTATCCCGGTGTCCCCCCTCAAGTAAGAAAGCGCATTGTCAAGAATCTGGAGCAGGCCTATTATCCTACTAATTGGCTTGTTCCTTATGTCCAGATAGTTCATGACCGGGCCTCTATTGAGTTGATGCGGGGTTGTCCTCACCGTTGTAATTTCTGCCAGGCCAGAACCATCTATCATAATCTCAGGCTCCGCTCAGCGCAAAAGGTTTTAGAGTTGACTAAGGAGGTAGAGCGGCTTTCAGGTTATGAGGAATTCTCTTTTCTTAGCCTATCCACAAGCGACTATCCGTTTTTAAATGAAGTTATCAGTTCGCTGAAGGAAAAATTCCAGGAACAGGCTATCGCGATATCGCTTCCTTCGCTAAGGCCAAAGGCATATCTGGGCGATCTGGCTGCGGCCTTAGCCAAGGTGCGCAAGACCACCCTTACCTTTGCTCCCGAGGCAGGCAGTGTTAAACTGCGCAGACAGATTAATAAGGACTTTAATATGGAGGAATTCTACGCAGCAGTTTTTGCCAGCTATAAGGCTGGCTGGAGGGCAATAAAGCTATATTTCATCATCGGCCTGCCGAATGAGGATTATGAAGATTTGGATGGAATATTGGAGATTGCCCAGGAGGTCTGCCGTTTAAGAAAAGAAGCTGTTGGCAGGCCTGCTGAAGTTCGCTTGAGCATCTGCCTTTTCATACCCAAGCCGCATACGCCCTTTGAAAGAGAAGCAATGGAATCCCAGAGCAGGCTGCGTAATAAAATTATCTATTTAAGAAGAAAGATGGAATATTTACCCCGGGCTATTTCGCTTAATTTCCATAATCTAGAAAGCAGCCTCCTTGAGGCGGTATTGTCACGAGGGGATCGCAGCTTAGGAAGTGTTCTGCTAGAGGCATATAAGAGAGGGTGTCTACTGGATGCCTGGCCGGAATATTTCAAATTTGACCTTTGGCGGGCTGCTTTTAATCAATGTAATAGGTCGCCCGATTCTTATCTAAAGGCAAAATCAAGCGATGAAATTCTTCCCTGGCAGCATATAGATTTAAGCGCTTAAGTATATTGAGTTATTGTCAGCTTGACTTTAGGCCGGAGGCGGTATAGTATATATAAAAATAACATAAAAACTGAAAGAGCGGAATATAAGATTTTCGTAATCGTAATCGCTGCTCCGTAAAGCGTAATTTTTAATTACCAATTAGCAGTTGCTGATTGATGGGAGGCAAGCTATGGCAAAAATAGCAGCATTATCTTCGCGAAGCATTCGCCACCGGCTTTTTATCGCGCTCTGCCTGATGAGCATCATTCCTGCGTTGGTATTCTTGAATTATATCTTCCCCAGCATATTCGTAAGTTCTGTTTCCAGGATAAACCTTTTCCTGGTCATTCCGGTTATCGTGGTTATTGTATTGCTTGGGTTTATCCTAATCAAGCAGATTGTGGATCCTATTATCCGCATCAGCCAAGATGCGAAATCGATTGCCGGAGGAGACCTGGAGAGGCGCATTGGGATTGAAGGCAAGGATGAGATAGGCCAGCTGGGCGCGGCCTTAAATAAAATGACCGCTAAAATTAGAGAAAATATGGATGAGCTGAAAAATTACGGCTCAAGGACTGCCGAGATAAATATCCAAATTCAGAAGCGGATTGTGGCTACCTCAGGCCTATTGCAGATTTCAGGATTAATCAGCTCAGCGGCTAAGCTGGACGATGTCTTAAATCTTTGCGTTGAGAAGGTCCAGGGATTGGCGGATTCCTCCTGCGGCTTCATTTTATTTCTAGAAAATGAGCGGTTTTCCATAAGGGCCTGCGGTGGGCTGGATATACAGATAGAGAAGAATTTAAATTTCTCAAGCGGTAATGAATGTATCGCCCAGCTATTTAAAAAGCATGGCTTAACCGCTATCTACGCAAAAAACTCCTCCGCCTTTTTCCAGGAATTCTTAAATACATTCAATTTGAAGAGCCTCTTATGTATGCCTATCTTCTCCAGGGGTAAGCCTATCGCGTTATTGGGAATCGGCAATAATGTCTCTGATTTTATTTACAGCCCCGAAGATAGCGAGCTTTTGGAGATTTTCGGCAGGCAGGCGGCCATCGCCATTGAAAATGATATCTTGCTGCGCAGGGTTGAGAAATTAGAAATCAAGGATATGCTCACCGGGCTCTATAATGAACAGTATATCCGCGACCGCCTTGATGAAGAAATTAAGAGGGCGGTTTCCTATCAGCGGCCCTGCGGATTTATCCTGGCAAAGCTCAATAATTTCAACGCTTACCAAAACAAATACGGGCAGATTATTTGCGAAACAGCGCTTAAGAAAATCGCCTCTTGTTTAAGCGCTGCCTTAAGCGATGTGGAGCGTATTGCGCGCTTTTCGGATTATGAGTTCGCTATTGTCTTGCCGGAGAAGAATAAACGTTCCTGCGAAGAGATAGCCGGGAAGCTTAAGGAGAAAGTGCAATATATTTTTAAAGAGGAGCCAGAGCCGGATAAGAGATTAACCATCAGTACGGCAGTAGCTGAAAATCCCCTGGATGGGACAAACGCGCGGGAATTGATAGCCTTTGCGCAAGAATTGTTAGGCGGATAAGGTTATTTCACTTTTAAGAATGCCCAAAAAATGCATTAACAAAAAATTAGGCGAAATATTGGTTGAGCAGGGTTTGATTACCCAGGGTCAGCTGGAGATCGCTCTGGGATTACAGGAACAAAAAGGCGGATTAATCGGCGAACTGCTGGTTGAGCTTAAGTTTGTCAGCGAGGAGGATATCGCCAAGACGCTTACCGCCCAGTACGGTTTTGCCTATTTGCCGCTGAGTAATTACGAGATTGACCAGGAATTAATCAAATTTATCCCGGAGCGGGTTGCCAGCCAGTACCGGCTCATTCCGGTTGATAAAATCGGAAACAACTTAACCGTGGCAATGAGCAATCCTCTGAATAGCCAGGCAATAGAGGACCTCGAGACGCTTTTAGGATGCGAGGTCCAGGTTTTTGTTTCTACCAATTCCGACATTTTACAGGCGATTGAAAAATACTACAAAATCAGTAACAAGTAACTAGTGCACTAGTAACCCGCAACCAATAATTCTATTTTGGTCTCTTTAATTACGAATTGCTAAAATGATATGGCATCTTTAAGAGAACGCATAATCCTGATGCTCCTTGAGGATAAACTTGTTTCTCAAGAACAGCTAAGCCAGGCCTTAAAAACCCAGAAGGAAAAAGGGGGCAACCTAAGCAAAATTTTGGTGAAAGCAGGGCTTATTGATGAAGATAAACTCTTTATTAATATGTCAAAAGTATTTTTAAAACCTAGCATTGATATCAACCGTTTTAAAATAGATCCGGAGGTCCTAAAAATCATTCCCCTGGATGTATGCCGGCAATACCAGATTATTCCGATATCTAAATTAGGCGATACCATTACCCTGGCAATGGCTGATCCTTTGAATATTTTAGCCCTGGATGATATCAAGAGCCTTACCGGATATAAGATAAATCCCATTATTGCGGATGCGCGGAAATTTATCCAGGCCATTGAAGAGCGCTATGCCGAAATCTCCTCAAAGTCCGTCATTGAAGGTTTGATTCAAGGCATGGATAAGTCCGAGGATATTCAGTTAGTTGAGGAGAAGAAAGAAGCCGATATCTCTATTGATGAGCTTGGGCGCTTGAGCCGTCAGGCGCCTATCGTCAGTTTTGTGAATAAGACGCTGGAGGACGCGGTCAACCGTAAGGGCTCGGATATTTTAATTGAGCCGCAGGAAGCCAAGCTGCGTATTCGCTTCCGCATTGACGGGCTATTGCGGACGATAGGGGAGAATCCCATGAGCATGATTCCTCTGGTTGTCTCGCGGATTAAAGTTATCTCCGGGCTGGATATTGCCGAACATCGCCTGCCCCAGGACGGCAGGTTCAAGATGAGATTTGGCGAACGCGAAGTTGATTTCAGGGTTTCGCTGCTGCCGACAAGCTTAGGCGAGAAGGTAGCCATACGTATTCTGGATAAGTCACAGGTAAAATTAGATATTGACAAACTGGGATTTCAGGAAAAGACGCTTGCTGCTTTAAAGAAATGCACCGTGAGGCCATATGGGATGATTTTGGTCTGCGGGCCTACCGGCTCCGGGAAAACAACCACCTTATATTCTTTAATCAAGCTCGTTGATAAACCTCGGGTAAACATTATTACCGTTGAGGACCCGGTGGAATTTCAGCTTCCCGGCATAAACCAGGTAAGCGTTCAGTCAGATATCGGCCTGACCTTTGCTGCGGCGCTGCGCTCCATATTGCGCCAGGACCCTAACGCCATTATGGTAGGAGAAATCAGGGATAAAGAGACCGTGGATATCGCCATAAAATCCGCCCTCACCGGGCATCTAGTTTTCTCAACCCTGCATACGACCACTGCCAGCGGAGCGGTGGTGCGCTTAGTCAATATGGGCATTGAGCCGTTTCTCATTTGTTCCGCGGTCAGTTGCATTGTTGCCCAGCGCTTAGTGAGGATTCTTTGCCCGAAATGCAAGCAGCCGTACGATATGAAAGACGGTCTGGCAGAGAAACTAAAATTACCGTTGGCAAAAAACGAGCCGAGTTTATTTTATCGGCCTAAAGGATGCCCTGATTGTTTTAAGAGCGGATATCTGGGAAGGACGCTGCTGACCGAAGTCCTGGTCTTAAGCCCAAAGATAAAAGAGCTGATTATGCAGCAGGCGCAGGAACATATTATGAAACAGGCTGCGCGCCAGGAAGGTATGCAGACATTGCGGGAAGACGGCATGCAGAAGGCCAGGCAGGGAATTACTTCGCTTGAGGAGGTCTTGCGGGTGAGCGCTCCCGATGAATGAGAGATGGCGACCTTTAAGGATAGATTAGCGGAATTATTGGTTCAAGAGAAGCTCCTCTCAAAGGAGAAACTAGAGGAGGCATTGGATATCCAGAAGAAAAAAAACATTCCTTTACGCGAGGTTCTCCTGAGAGAGGGTTTTGTTGATGAAGGCAAACTTATCTCGGCCTTGTCCAGATGCCTCTATATACCTACTTTAAGCTTGTCCAGCTATCGGATTGACCAATCTTTAATTGAAATCGTTCCGGAAAGGATCGCCAGTCAATACCGTTTAGTTCCTCTTTCGCGCATTGGCGATACCCTTACCGTGGCAATGGTTGATCCGTTGAACATTTTCGCCCTTGACGATCTAAGGCTGATTACCGGATACAAGATTGACCCGGTTATTGCTCTAGAAAAGGATATCCTGCAGGCTATCCGCAACGGCTATCATAAGAATGAAGAGGTTTCTTTTTTAGAAGAAAAGGCAGCTAAAGAAAGCGGCGCCGCTGTTTTTACTGAGGGCGTTCCTCTAGAGCTGGATACTTTAAGAGATGAGACCGCTACCGCCCCCATTGTCAAGTTAGTTAACCTTACCATATCAGAAGCTTTGAAAAGGAGGGCTTCCGATATTCATATTGAGCCTCAAGAGAGCGATCTACGCATCCGTTTTCGCATTGACGGAGATTTAGTGGATATGTTTAGCATCCCTAAGAAAAATCAAAGCGCCATCATCGCCCGGCTGAAGATTCTTTCTAACCTGGATATCACCGAGATCCGTCTGCCCCAGGACGGAAGATTTAGAATAAGTTTTTCTCATAAAGAAGTGGATTTCCGGGTTTCCGCGCTTCCTACCGGATTCGGCCAGAAATTGGTCCTGCGCATCTTAGATAAGTCCGCCCTCTCTTTAGGATTGGGTTCTCTGGGGTTTTCCAGCGATGCGCTTGCTCTCTTTAAAGAGGCGATCGCAAAACCTTACGGTATGATTTTGGTTACCGGGCCGACCGGAAGCGGGAAATCCACCACCCTTTACTCAGTTTTAAATCAACTGAATACGCCGGAAAGAAATATCGTTACCGTTGAGGACCCGGTGGAATATCAGATTGGAGGGATTACCCAGCTTCAGGTTAAGTCAGAGATCGGCCTTGATTTTGCTTCCGGCCTGCGTTCAATTCTCAGGCAGAGCCCTGATGTGATTCTCATAGGCGAAATACGTGATGCGGAAACCGCCGATATTGCCATCAAGGCGGCATTAACCGGACAGTTGGTAATGTCAACCCTGCACACCAATAGCGCATCCCAGGCAATCACCCGGCTGGTGGATATGGGTTTAGAGCCTTTTTTAGTTGCCTCCAGCATGATTATGAGCTCAGCCCAGCGTCTTATCCGGCGTATCTGCAGCCACTGTAAAGAGCCGGATAAGCCTGAGGCGGCTATATTAAAAAGTTTAAACCTGTCCCCGGATATTCAATTTTATCGCGGCAAAGGATGCAAGTTCTGTAATAACACCGGTTTTTTCGGCCGGTCAGGATTATTGGAAATTATGATGATAGATGATATAATACGGGAAATGGTTGTAAAGGGCGCAACCAGCGATCAGGTAGAGGAGTATGCGGTAAGTAAATTAGGAATGAAAACTCTCCGCCAGGATGCCCTGGAAAAGGCTCGGGAAGGGCTGATTCCCTTAGAGGAAGTTTTGCGGATTACGGTTGAACAATAGACGGTCTTTATTCCATGATTAAAGAAGAAAGGATAAATCCGAGAATATGCTTATATACAGGTATGTGGCAAAAGATAAGGAAAGCGCCAAAACCTTAAGCGGCACTTTAGAGGCGCAGTCGCAAAAAGAGGCTGAAGAGGTCCTGCATCAGAAAAACCTGATCATTGTTTCTCTAAAGCAGGGAAAAGTTAAAACGGGAAAGAAGGCGTCCGGTAAGATTGCCCTTAATGATTTGGTGGTTTTTTCCCGCCAGTTAGCTACCCTGATTGACAGCGGCGTAACCCTGGTCGCCGCGCTGGATATCCTTAAGGAGCAGACTGAGAATAAGGCGCTTGCGGATATCATTTCTCGGATCTATCAGGACGTAGAAGCGGGTAAAAGCTTTTGCGACGCGGTGGCAGGATATCCGGCTGCCTTTTCGGATTTCTATATCAGTATGATTAGGGCGGGCGAGGCCTCGGGTACGCTTGATGAGGTATTGGACCGGCTGGCTTTATATCTGGAAAAAACAGCGGCGCTGCGCAGAAAAATTAAATCCAGCCTGGTTTACCCGGCGGTAGTAGTGACTATGGCCTTTTCCATTACCGCGTTCTTATTGTTAAAAGTTGTCCCTACCTTTAAAAGCATCTTTGAGTCATTGGGGGGAAATCTCCCCCTGCCAACCCAGATTTTGATTGCGGTCAGCGATATTTTCAAACATTACTTTCTCTTATTGATCACAGCGTTCGGGCTTTCTATTTTCGGGCTCAAACGCTATATTGCCACGCCATCAGGCAGATATAAATTTGATAAGTTGATCCTCAAGATTCCCGTATTCGGGACATTATTTTTGAAGGTCGCGGTGGCCAGGTTCGCCCGTACATTCTCAACCTTAGTCAAAAGCGGCACCCCTATTCTTAATGCCCTGGATATCGTGGCCAAGACCTCCGGCAATAAAGTAATTGAAGAAGCCATAGAAAACTCACGTCAGGCAATCCGCGACGGCGAGCCGATTTTTCAACCCCTTGAACGTTCAAAGGTTTTTCCGCTTATGGTGGTGCGTATGATCAGCATAGGAGAGAAAACCGGAGAGCTGGAAAAGATGCTCGGTAAAATAGCGGAGTTCTATGATAATGAGGTGGATAATGCCGTCAGCGGATTAACCAGTATCATTGAGCCGTTGGTGATTGCTTTCTTAGGTATTGTT
>MHGN01000072.1:0-23969 GCA_001805575.1 Omnitrophica WOR_2 bacterium RIFCSPHIGHO2_02_FULL_45_21
CAAAATCCCCGGTCAGTTTGGTCATTACGGTGATAAACAAATTGCCAAAGCTATGTCCTGACAGTTCACTTGAAGAATCAAAACGAAACTGAAATAAGTCCTGCATCAGCATGGGGGCATCGGCCAAAGCCACTAAGCAGTTGCGGATGTCTCCGGGCGGAAGAATGTCAAACTCCTGCCTGAGCCTGCCTGATGAACCGCCATCATCAGCCACGGTAACGATAGCAGAGATATTTGAGGTATATTCTTTTAACCCCTGAAGTAAAACCGATAATCCTGTCCCGCCGCCGATTGCAACTATGCGAGGCCCCTTTTCCAGATAGCGCTTGCGATAAATAATATCCACAAGCTCTTTCTCGCCCTGCGGCAGGAATACGGCGATGAAGGAACCTAAGATATTCCGCAAGCCAAGAATACCCAGGAATACACCTAGAATTACCGCCAGGATACAGATGGCCCGGTTAAAAAAACTTACTTCGATAAGAAAACGCGCCATACCAGAGGTAGTCAGCAGAACCGCAAAGGCAAAAAGAATTAACCAGCGCTTAATCCGCATTCCAGGATAGAGCCACTTAATTACCCGTAAAATAATACTCGAATCTCTCTTCATATTAACTTAGACACTTCTTTCTTTGACACCTTGATACCTGACACCTGACACTTGATACTTAGACAGTGTCTGCCCCGAATTATTATATCTTTTTCTCGTCTTCCTGCACAATGACTTTCAAGATTGACTTTTCATCTTTGCATTCCCTTAAGGCATCCCGGAAATATTTATCTTTGAGCAGGCGGGAAATCCTTGCTAATGCTTTTAGATGCGGGCCGGCTGAATCAATCGGCGCAATGAGTAAAAAGAATATATAGGCCTTTTCACCGTCTAAAGAATCAAAGTCAACCCCGGCCTGCGACAGTCCGAAAACGGCAATTAATTTATTCACGCATTCTGACTTGGTATGCGGAATGCCTACGCCCTGGCCAATTGCGGTTGAGCCCAGGGCCTCCCGGGCCATAAGCTGTTCAATAAGCTTATTGCGGTATTTCTTATCTATTTCTTCACTGGCAATTAAGAGGTCAACCAGCTCTCGGATAACGTCTTCTTTCTTTGTGGATTTGATATCCGCGCCTATTGCCTTCTTAGAGAGAAAATCCATTATCTTCATACCCCAATTCCTCCTTTAACGAGCCCCGCCGTTGACGGGGCGAATTAACTTCTGCTATCTTATCGGATAAATCTTTCTTTAACGTTTGATGCTTCCCAAAATATTATCAGCTTCTCAATATCAAGCGGGAGGCGGGATTCGAACCCGTGACATCAACCTTGGCAAGGTTGCGCTCTACCAACTGAGCTACTCCCGCAAGCTTGCTATTGCTTTATTATTTATAACAAAATAGTGGGCGGAAGAGGAGTTGAACCTCCAAGGCATTGCTGCCACGAGGTCCTAAGCCTCGCGTGTCTGCCAATTGCACCATCCGCCCTTAAATTTTTGCTTCGCAAAAATTTAATGAGCCGCCCGTGACTCGAACACGGCACACTCGGCTTAAAAAGCCGATGCTCTACCAGATGAGCTAGCGGCCCGTATTGTTAAGTGTCAAGGTGTCAAGGTAGTTTTTTCTTTGACACTCTGATACTTTGATACATAATTTAGAACTCTGCTAACTCTTTCTCTTTCCCTGCCAGGGCATGATCAACCTTTTGAATATGCGAATCCACTATTTTCTGCAGGTTATCATGGCCCTTAAATTTTTCATCCTCGGGAATCAGCTTATCCTTTTCTAATTTATCAATCGCCTCTTTTGCGTCCCGGCGGATAGTTCTTATAGAAATCCTTCCTTCCTCAGCCATCTTCTTAACCACCTTGGATAATTCTTCGCGCCTTTCTTTAGATAGCTGGGGTATGGAAAGCCTGACTACCTTATTGTCATTTACAGGAGTGATACCCAGGTTTGATTTTAAAACTGCCTTTTCTATCTCCGGGATAGCCGCAGTATCCCAGGGCTGAATAAGGATTAAACGCGCGTCCGGAACAATTATGGAAGCCAATTGTTTTAAGAGCATCGGCGTGCCGTAATAATCAATTCTTAATCCTTCTACCATATTAGAATTTGCCCTGCCGGTTGAAATCTCATGAAATTCACGCTGCATAGCTTCAAAGGCCTTTTTCATTTTTTCTTCTGTTTCACTGAGAATATCCTTTACTGCCATTTTGCCCTCGCTTCGTTCGGGAGATTACAGATTACAGATAAATCCAGAAAGAATTTTCCACTTCTCTTCTCTGTGCTCTGTTTTCCGTTCTCTGGTTACTTCATTTAACGATTGTTCCGATCTTTTCACCCATTACCACCCTACGGATATTACCTTCTTGCGTCAAATTAAAGATTATGATCGGCAGCTGATTTTCCATGCAGAGAGTAATTGCGGTTGAATCCATTATCTTTAAACCCTTTTTTACTACATCTATATACTTAACTGAAGAGAATTTTCTCGCTTCTTTAAACTTAAGTGGATCCGCAGTATAAACTCCGTCAACCTTGGTGGCTTTTAGAACTACCTGGGCATTTATCTCTTTTGCCCTCAGGGCGGCTGTGGTATCAGTGGTAAAATAGGGATTGCCGGTCCCGCCTACAAAAATAACTGCCCTTCCTTTTTCTAAGTGGCGCATTGCCCGCCTCCTGATGTAGAGCTCTGCTACCTGGCGAATTTCAATTGCGCTCATTACCCGCGTGGGAATGCCCATCTTCTCCAGCGCATCCTGAAGGGCCAGGCCGTTAATTACCGTGGCCAGCATTCCCATATAATCCGCCACCGAACGATCCATATCTAAGCCCTTCGCCTCAACATTCTCCTGGCCGCGGAAGATATTACCGCCGCCTAAAACAATGGCAACCTCAACCCCTGAGTCCTTAACTTCTTTTATCTGCCTGGCAATGGAAAAAAGCGTCCCCTGGTCAATGCCGTGGCGGTGCGGCCCCTGAAGAGCTTCACCGCTCAACTTAAGCACGATACGTTTATAGCTAGGCCTGTCAGATTTTTTCTCCATAATATCGTTTACTCATGGCTTTGGCTAAAAGGAAAGCCGCACCATTGCCCTCTGGCTTATTGTCCAAGCTGAAAGCGCACAAAACGCCTGACGACAATATTCTCTCCGACCTTTGCCACTATTGAATTTAAGTAATCCTTTATGGTAAGCGAGGGGTCCTTAACAAAAGGCTGCTCCATAAGGCAGGAGGCTTTGCAAAAGGACTCCGGGTCGGCCTGTTCTTTAATTATCTCCGGGGGAATATCTTCCCGCTTGATATAGCGAGGATTCATTGCCGCAATATGCAGCGCCGCATCAGAGGAAAATTTTATAAACTCTTCATTGCGGGCTACGAAATCGGTTTCGGAATTTACCTCAAGTAAAACACCGATTTTATGGTCAAAATGAACATACGAGGCAATTCTGCCGGCCCTGGCAACTCTATCCGATTTTTTGGCAGCAAGCTCAAGCCCTCTTTTTTTGAGCAGCTCCATGGCCTTGCTCATATCGCCTTTGGAATCCTCTAAGGCCTTGCGGCATTCAGATACTCCTAAAGAAGTTGCCTCGCGCAGCTTTTTTATTTGTTCTAACGAGACACTCATCTCTTCGTTCTCCTCATTCTGCTTAGAGGCGCAATATCTGCTGCTTTAGCTTTAAGAGGTTTTTTAATTTCCCCCTCTTTATCAACGCCTGCTGCCTGCTCTGCGAGTTCAACAATCTCTTCTTTTACCTTAATATCTTCAGTTTCTCCTTGCGCAACAGCCAATTCTTCTGCTTGTCCCTCGAGGGGGTCTTGAGGCTTGATATTTACCTGAGCCAGATATTCTAAGAACCCCTTCCTGCCGCTGGCAACTGCCTCCGCAATGAGCGTGGTAATCAAACGGATTGATTTGAGCGCATCATCGTTACCGGGGATGGGATAATCAATAACCTCCGGATTGCAATTGGTATCTATAAGCGCTACTACGGGAATCCCCATTTTTTTCGCTTCCTTCACCGCCAGCTCCTCTTTCTTAGAATCAACCACATAAAGTGCGGAAGGCAGGCGTTCCATATCCTTGATCCCACCGAGGTTCCTTTCCAATTTTTCACGTTCTTTTAATAAGAGGCTGACCTCCTTCTTGGTAAAACTCTTGAAAAGCCCGTCTTTCTCCATCTTTTCAATCTCTTTCAGGCGCGCAATTGACTTTTTGATGGTTGAGAAATTAGTTAAAAGGCCGCCTAACCAGCGATGAGAAACCCAATACATACCGCAGGCCTGCGCCTGTTCCCTGACAATATCCTGGGCCTGCCTTTTGGTTCCGGCAAACAAAACTATCTCGCCTTTACGGGCTAATTCCCTGAGGAAATCCTGCGCCCGGTGCAGGCACTCAACTGTTTTTTCCAGATCTATAATGTAGATCGCGTTGCGCTCGCCAAAAATATATGGCGCCATTTTCGGATTCCAACGTTTTGTCTGATGGCCAAAATGCGTCCCTGCTTCAAGCAATTGTTTCAGTAGTTCTTCTGCCAAAGTTTGTTACCTCCTTTAATGAGTAGACGATTTATGGAGCACGCAGTGCGACATAAATCGTAGGGCGAAGCCCGTCTGCGAATTGAATCCTTGATATTTTGCTTATGGATTACCTTTCTTCAGGCAAAATGTCAAGGATCTCCCGTCTGTGGCGATGGCTTCGTTATTGCACTATTAGCTTCATTTTAGTTTAATCCTAAAATTATACCATAAAAATATTAGACATCAACCCTAATTTTTAATTTTCCAGGCAATGCTGCATCTGACAGAGCCGGCGGTATAACCCATCGCTTGAAAGCAGTTCCTGATGAGTGCCTGTCTGCGCTATTTCGCCTTTATCCAAGACAATTATCCTGGAGGCATTCCTTACCGTGGAAAGCCGATGCGCAACCAGAAGAACAGTCCTTCCCCGCATAGCGGCATTAAGGGCATCCTGAACTATACGTTCCGACTCTGAATCTAACTGGCTGGTTGCCTCATCCAAGAGAAGAATCGGCGGATCCTTAAAGAGGGCCCGGGCAATACACAACCTTTGCCTCTCGCCGCCGGAGAGGCGCAATCCCCGTTCGCCTATAAAAGTATCATAGCCCTGAGGCAATTTCAAGATAAAATCATGGGCATTAGCTTTTTGCGCCGCCGCCTCTATCATAGGCAGAGCTGCTTCATCGGTATTTCCATAGCTGATATTGGCCTTAACCGTATCATTAAACAAAACCGTATCCTGGGTAACCAGCCCAATCTGTCCCCGTAACGATTTTAAAGAGGCGTCCTTGATCTTAGTTGCGTCAATAGAAATGCTTCCTTTCTGCGGATCATAAAAACGCGCCAATAAGTCAAGGACGGTGCTCTTACCGGCCCCGCTTGCGCCGACAATAGCCACTACCTCGCCTGGATTGACTGTGAAGCTGATGCCTTTTAAAACCCCGGCCTCTAAGTAGCTAAAGAATACATCCTTAAATTCAATCTTCCCTGTTATTCTTTTTAGCTCTAGGGGATGAGACGCTTCTTTAACCGTAATCGGCGCATCTAAGACCTCATAGATACGGGTATTCGCAGCCAGGGCCTGCTGGTTTATGGAATTAACCTGGCTTAATTTCTTAAGCGGCCGGAGCAAGGAGAAAAACGAGCCCAGGTATAAGCCAAAGACACCAAAGGAAAGGCGCCCGGAGATCACATCATTGCCTGCCCAGGCCAGGACGAACACCCCCACCAATATTCCGATGAATTCGGTAGCCGGGCTAAGGACAATGGTGCGTTTGATTGCTCTCATCGATAACTTATAGTGAGCCTGATTCTGCCTTTTAAATTTATCCACCTCATAATGCTCCATACAAAATGCCTTGACAATCCTTGTGCCTGATATTGTTTCCACTAAGAGCGAGTTTATATCCGCCATCTTCTCCTGGGTATTTTTAGAAATTTTACGCAGGATTCTTCCCACCTTTACGATAGGAAATCCGATTAAGGGAATCAAGAAGAGGGAAGTCAATGCCAATTTCCAGTAGATGAAGAAAATGGTAAAGGCAAAGAGGATGACTAAAAAGGACTGATAGACCAAATCGGTTGTGCCATAAGAAAGAGCATTCTCTACCAATTTTACATCGTTGGTAATCCGCGAGATAAGCTCACCCGAGCGTTTCTTAGTAAAATACTCTAGAGAGAGATCCTGGATTCTTTCGTATAGGCGGTTACGGATGTCCCGCACGCAGAGCTGGCCGATTCTTGACATATAAAAAGAATAGAAGAAGTTAAATAGGCCCTTTAGTAAGAAAAGTATGGGGATAAATACGATAAGAATCTCTAAGAGATTCTTCTGGGGCACAGCGTTAACTGAAGAGATGAGGTTGGTAAGGCCGCCGGGAAGGGCAAACGGAAAGATGATCTTTCCGTTATTTAAGACCTTATCCGTAACCGGGATAATCATCACCAGCGAGACCCAGTCAAAAAGGCTTGAAACAGCCATAAAGACAATTGCCAGCACAAGGAGGCCAGAGTGTGGTTTTAGGAATTTAATGAATCTGCGGTATTCTTTCATCGCAAAAATTATATCAGAGCCATTGACTTTTCACAAGCTATTTGTTACTATTAACTTTAATGCTTAACAAAATCAAGGTTGCGGTTATCGGCGCGGGAAGGCTGGGCTCATCCCATGCGCGCGTATATAAAGAACTCTCCGGGGTAAACCTTATCGGCGTATGCGACACGGAGAATTCCCGGGCCTTAAGCATTGCCAGTTCACTGCAAACCCGGCCCTTCTTTAACCACAAAGAACTGTTAGATAAAGTGCAGGCGGTAAGCATTGCCACCCCCACGCTTACCCACCACCGGATTGCCAGGGATTTTTTGCTGGCCGGGGTTAATGTGCTGGTGGAAAAACCTTTTACTACCACCCTCAAAGAAGCTGACCAGCTGCTTGAAATTGCCGGAAAAAACAGTCTTTTAGTCCAGGTTGGCCATATTGAAAGATTCAACTCTGCTTTTACCGCCATAAAACATATCTGCGCGCAGCCAAAATTTATTGAGGTCCACCGCTTAAGCGGCTTTCCCGGGCGCTCCTTAGATATCGGCGTAGTTTTAGACCTGATGATTCATGATATTGATATCGTCTTAGGATTGGTTAACTCTCCGCTCAAGCGCATTGAGGCAGTAGGTATCAATGTCCTCAGCTCATACGAAGATATTGCCAACGCACGTATCAGCTTTAAAAACGGGTGTGTCTGTAATTTAACTGCCAGCCGCATCTCTGATGAATCCATGCGCAAAATCCGCATCTTCCTGAAAAATGCCTATATTTCTCTGGACTATAAGAATGAAGAGGCGGATATCTACCGTAAAGACGGGAATAAGATTACCAAGGAAGCAATCTGGATAAAAAAAGAGGAGCCTCTTAAAAAAGAATTATCTTCCTTTCTTGATTGTGTCATCCGCAAGAATAAACCCCTTGTCTCAGGCATTGAAGGAAGGCGCGCATTAGAAGTTGCGCTTCACATCCAAAGGCTTATATGGAAAAAAAAATAATCATCGTTAGCGGCGAGGCCTCCGGCGACCTCCAGGCAGGATTACTTATTTCTAAACTGAAAGAGTTAGATAGCAACGTAAAGGTTTTTTCGGTTGGCGGCGAATACTCCCGGAAAGCAGGCGCCCAGATAATCCGGGATATAAAAGGCTTGAGCGTCTTGGGCTTTTTTGACGTCTTAAAGAAATTAGGCGAATTTAAAAAGTTAATGCGCTTAGTATTGGATAAAATTAAGGAAATTGAGCCTGAGGCAATAATTTTTGTGGACTTCTCGGGATTTAACCTGCGCCTGGCCAAAAAAATAAATAAGCGCATCAAAACAATTTATTACATTAGTCCGCAGGTCTGGGCATCAAGGCCGGGCAGAATCAAGACGATCAAAAAATTTATTGATAAGATGCTGGTCATCTTTAAATTCGAGCAGGACTTCTATAAAAAATTTGGCATCGATGCGGAATTCGTAGGCCATCCCTTGTTAGATATTGTCCAGCCGGCCCTGACAAAAGCGCAGGCCTTAAAAGAATTTGGTTTAAAAGAAGATGCTCCGGTCTTTGCCCTCCTGCCCGGCTCCCGCGTCTCGGAAATAAAAGCCATCCTGCCGATAATGCTTAAGGCCGCCGGATTAATTAAGGAAAAGATACCCGCGCAATTTATTATTTCTAAGCCGTCTCATATTGACAACTCTCTGTATGAGAGAATAGTATCTCAACTGAAAATAGAGGCCAGAGTTATAGAGGCCAAACAATACGACTTGCTCAATATCGCGGATTTTGTCCTGGTTGCCTCAGGCACCGCGACCTTAGAGGCCGCGATTATGCAAAAGCCCAATGTGATAATTTATAAGATGGGGCTGTTAAATTATCTGCTCTATCGTCCGCTGATTAAAATTCCTTTTATCGGGATGGAAAATATTGTGGCGGGAAAATTAGTTGCTCCTGAATTCATTCAGTTTCAGGCAAGGCCAAAATTGATTGCGGAGAAAATCTTAGAGATTTTCCAGGATAAAAAGCGGCTGGCGGATATAGGGAAAGATTTTAGGGAATTAAAAGAAAAATTGGGCCCGGCTCAAGCGCCTCTACGCGCGGCAAAGAGCATACTTGCCCTGATAAACTGATCAAACAACGGATGGGCCTTATCCGGCTTAGATTGAAACTCGGGATGGAATTGCACCCCCACGAACCAGGGATGTTCCTTCAGCTCTAAGATCTCCACCAGATTCTTCTTGGGATAAATCCCGGAAAAGAGCATCCCCTTCTTTAGGAATCGCCTGCGGTAGCGGTTATTAAATTCGTAGCGGTGGCGGTGGCGCTCATAGACCAGCGGCTTTCTGTAGGCCTGATAGGCCTTGCCGGCTTTAGCTAAGCGGCAGGGGTATTCTCCCAAGCGCATACTCCCTCCCATCAATTTTATCTTTCGCTGCTCTTCTAATAAACTTATTACCGGCTCCTTGCCATATTTAATGAATTCGCTGGAATTGGCCCGCTTTAATCCCAGGACGCTCCTGGCAAATTCAATTGCCGCGCACTGCATTCCTAAGCATATTCCAAAGAAGGGAAGTTTATTCTCCCGCGCATACTGAATCGCCTTAATCTTGCCTTCTATTCCGCGATAGCCAAAACCGCCCGGAATAAGCAATCCCTGGATTCCTGCTAATATCTTCTCTGCGCCTTCAAGCTCTATGGATTCGGCGTCAATCTTTTTTATCTCAACCTGGCAGTCATTGGCAATTCCGCCGTGGCGCAGGGCCTCGTAGATAGATTTATAGGCATCCTGCAGTTCAATATATTTACCCACCACGGCTATAGTTGTCTTATGCTTAGGATGAAGAACCCTGTCTACTACCTTTTCCTGCCAATCTTTTAAGTCAGTATGTTTTGGCTTAAGGCCAAAATGCCTTAAAATTATTTTATCCAAGCCCTGGTTCTTAAATACAAGAGGTATCTCATAAATAGTAGCGACATCCAAGGCCTCAATAACCGCGTTTGCTTGAACATTACAGAACAGGGAAATTTTTGCCTTCAGATCATCAGAAAGGGTTTTTTCGGTGCGGCATAAGAGTATATCCGGCTGTATCCCGATTTCCCGCATGGTGCCTACCGAATGCTGGGTGGGCTTGGTTTTGATTTCATCCGCAACTTTGATATACGGCACCAGGGTAAGATGGATATAAATAACATTTTCCCTGCCTCGCTCTAAGCTAAACTGCCGCGCGGCCTCTAAAAACGGCAGGCTCTCAATATCGCCGACGGTGCCTCCGATTTCCATCAGGATAATCTCGGCCTTACTTTCTTTGGCGACTATGTGAATTCTCTCTTTTATCTCATTAGTGATATGGGGGATGACCTGGATGGTTTTGCCTAAATATTCCCCTTTTCTCTCCCTGGCCAGAACAGTGCTATAGATCTGTCCGGTAGTCACATTATTCAGGCGGTTAAGCCGCGCGTTGGTAAATCTCTCGTAGTGGCCTAAGTCCAGGTCCGTTTCCGCTCCGTCAGAGGTTACGTAAACCTCGCCGTGCTGATAGGGGTTCATTGTCCCGGGGTCAACATTGAGATAGGGGTCAAATTTGATCAGGCTGACCTTAAAGCCGCAGGATTCCAGGATTTTGGCGATGGAGGCGGTGGCAATGCCTTTGCCTAAGCTGGAAATAACTCCCCCGGTAATAAAAATATACTTAGCCATTTATAAGCGAAAGAGGCGCCTTATTTTTTCAAGACGCCTCTATTAAAATAGGCCATAATCTAATCCCGCTCTCAATCAATTACTATATCTGACAAACTTATAATATCATAAAACCCGTCCCTGTCAAGAAAAAAGCGGCAAGCTAATTTTTAAAAAGATTACTTATCTATTTAAGTAATAAGCAAATGAAAGCGCTTTCTCAAAATGATAAATCCCACCTTGAATTTTGAATTTTTTATGGCATACTTTTATTATATATTTCGCAAACAAGGAGGATGAGCGATAGCGAAAGCAAAGCAAGGTTTATCGCCTTCTAAAAAGGCCCTTGAAATAGAGGGCTTTTTTAGTTTTCATAGACAAAAAAAACGGCACGCTGACCTCAAAGTGAGCGTGCCGCGTGAGCTGATTATTGGCGTTAGCTTATCGCCTCAAGAATAAGCAGGGCTTCTTTTAATTCATTGGCGCTTTGGGCTACTTGCTCCTCTTCCAATTTGCAGGTATCTTTTACCAGCCCAACTATTCCATCCAGATACTGATTAAACTCTCCCTTCTGATAACAGGCGGCCACATATTCTTTCAGCCGGTCGCCGGAAGGAAGAATGCCTACCGCCAGCAGTTTCTGCAACTGATTGAACTCATCACCCAGATTGATATTTTCCAGATTGCTTAGTTTCGGTAAATTGAAACTCAAGCCCGAGAGATTTCCCATCGGCTGGGTGAGCATCGGGATGACCCGAAAATCAATGCCTCCGACTTTCTGCGGGTCTTCAGCCGGACTGCTGGCTGATGCCCCAGCACTATCTCCAGCCGCGGCAACTTTTTGCACAATACTGCTGAAGCTATCCGCTTTCAGGCTTGCTCCGCCGACTAAAAACCCGTCAATATCAGGCTGGGCCATAAACGTTTCGGCTTTCTCCGCAGTCACGCTCCCGCCGTATAATATACGGATTTTGTCTGCGGATTTCTGGCCAAACATCCAAGAAAGTGTCCCTCTAATAAGTTTATGCATCTTTTCTGCTTGTCCAGGGTAGGCGGTCTTTCCCGTGCCAATAGCCCAGACCGGCTCATAAGCAACAACTACTTTTGCTGCATCTTCATGAGAAATATCCGCTAAACTTTGTAGAAGCATCTGAAGCACTACCTCATACTCTTGTTCCGCTGTTGTTCTTTCGGCATCGCTTTCGCCTACAACAACAATGGGTATAAGCCCATTTGCTAGCGCAGTCTTAACTTTCCGGTTTACATTTGCGTTTGATTCACCTGTTGGCTCCTGTCTTGGATTTCTTCTTAACTCAGAATGGCCCAAGATAACATGGGTTACGCCTAAGTCTTTCAACTGCGCTGCAGATGTCCCTCCAGTAAAAGCGCCTTTTTCTTCAGCATACATATTCTGGGCGGCAATCTTTATAGAACCACGGGCGATTTTACCTTCTTTCACTAATTCACCTAAGGTTTCGGAAACAATTGGTATATGCAAATCGGATGGTGCAATAGCTGTTTCCACCGCCCCTTGCTCAATAACCTGCCCAGCAAGCTGCAGCAATAAATTCCTTGCCTCGTCTTTACTTCCGATGGCCATCTTCCAGTTTCCGCCTACCAAAGGCGTGCGCTTGGCTATCGGGCTGCTGGAAAGCGGCGAGCTGGCTGCCGATGGACTACTCTCTATTGGGCTAGATGCGGCGGTAGCCACCTTAAAAAGCTCAACTCTTTCACTCAACATGCCAATAGGCCTTGATTGCCTTTCAGCTTCAGGTTTATTATTCACCAGAAAAGGTGAATTTGGTTCCTGAAGGGCCCTGAGCAGCTTGGCCAAAGGATAAGAGGCTTCTACTGTGCGCCAGTTAGTGCCGTAAGGCTCAATCTGTCCGCCTAACTGAGCTCTCTTAAATTCAAAGTTGAATTTAAACATCTTATTTCGGACGGGCGCATAATCCTTTTTGCCAAAAACATCATCAATACTAGCTAAGGTTTGGCCATTTTCAGATAAGGTGTAGATCTGGCCTACTAATATAGGATGGCTCTCCTTGTTGGCTACGGCATATTTAGAGGCTGTGGGTATGGCTGCTAACCAATGCGAGCCATTCATATCCCCCTGAATAATCAAGGGCTCTGTCCTTAAAAAATCAAAGATATGCTTCATCAGGTTCATATTTCCTACCATAACCGGGTCGTCCTTACCAATATATTCTCCCCCTGCTAAGATTCCTAACTTGGTAACTGAACTACCCAGCACTGGTTTCAGTAAATAATATTGCGGATTATCAATATCCCAGCCTGATGCCCTTTTACTCCAGACCTGTTTGATATTAAATCTGTCAGAATCGGCTAAATAAAGATAGATTGCCGCTTTGTCCTCTTGGGCATCAAGGAATATCCTCTTAGTGGGAACAAACCCTGATTTCTTTATCAATGCAGCCAGCTTTTCTTTATCAGCTGCTGACAAATCACCTCTAAGGATTCCATCCTTATAATAGCCTTTAACAAGATCTTGGGCTGCTGTATCATTGTTGCCTGCATCATCTTTTAATTCACTTACCGCATCTGCTATATCTGCATAACCCTCTGGTATTTCATTTACGGGAATGTTGCCGTGTTCATCAAAGGCCTTGGCATCCCATATTTCAAATACCAGGCCATTGGCAAACTCACCAGCCGCAAGCGCAGCATAAACTCCTTCTCTTATCGGCCTGTTTAAGGCTGCCGGACCCATCTTATCTCCGGCCAGTATTCCAAATTCCCTTTCGCCGCCAGCTATATTCACTAAATAGCGGGCTGAGCCAATACCTTGCTGTGAAACATTACCGGAAAACGGATCGGGAAGCTTTACTGTTTCGCTTGTTTCCTGCCATTTTTTCCAGCCCTCTTCCATTTTATCCACCATACCCATATAGTCTAATGGCATAACCTCTCTGAGTATCTCAAAGAAGCGGGGGGTAAAATGAGAATAAAAAACGGGATTGGCCTTGGCAGCCTTGGCTTCTTTCCCCTGGTAATCCTGGGCCAGACCATAAGGCTTCTCTCCATTTACCACTGCGGCATAATAACCCCTGGTAAATGCTAAGAATGATAGCTGATGCGATTCTGCGCTGTTGCGCGACTTATCGCCTAACATTAATATATGGCTATCATCGCCTATGCTCACTGTTGTTCCTTTTCTCAAGCGCATTTTATCAGTAAACCCGATAATGTTACCATCGTTAAGAAGGCCGTTTTCTACAGCCTCCATAGCCGTTGCGCGGTCAATTGCCAACATATATTCCGGCGTGAAGTTGTGTCCTAATTTGCCACCCATGTCCGCCTTATCGTCAGTAACGGATAAAAATTCACCGCTGGCTACTTGTGCCTCTACTTCATTCATAATCGGGTCTATATCTGCCTCTTTGGGTGCGCGGCTAAAAAGATAACTTTGTTCCTTTCTTATCGGCTCAACCTGTTCCTGGGCCGCAAAAGGAGTCAGGTACGGCTGGTCATATTGATGAGTGGTCATGATTGATGCCAGCCAGTCTGCTAATTTTCTCTCCGGGTTCAAGGCCGGCGGATTTATAGCCACATGGTCTATCACGCCATCTTTTTCTACGGGGATAACTCCATCTCCTTTACTCTGCCAACCATAAACCACCACATGAGCCGTCCCTGGTTTAGGAGCCTTTCTTGCTTCCTTCAAGGTTGCTGGCCTAGTGGCTACATAACGTTCACCATTAGGCCCGCCAGGAACAAAATTGACATCGTAAAACATACCGGCAACTCCAGCCACAGCGTCTGCTCCGCTTTGGCTTTTGCATATGAATGTGGGGTTCATAGTTCTTAAGTTCCCATCTTCTGCGTAAACCGGCTGATACACTACGCTCACTACCGGTTCCTTTGCGGCTAAAAGGCTACCCTCCACAGGATAAATTGCCGTAATCAGAAAGTCATTGGGCTGGCTGGCAAAGGCAAGAAGCTCTAAGCTTTCATCCTTAGAAGGATAAAACTTTCCTTTTATGCTGGTGGCTGCGGACTTCTCAAATTCCCATACAGGCCCGTCAAAATTACCCTTTAAAACATCCTCAACTCTTCTGACTACGGCCCTAAAACCGCGCACAACATTTTTATCCTTCTCTCCCACCACCGGGACAAATCCTAACTTTTGTAAAGGAGTAGCGCCAGGCACAAAAAATTCATGATAGAGTTTAATGTTAGCTGCTCCGATACCGGCACCGCTTATTTTAGCTATCACTACTGGCTCCGCAGCTCGTTCGGTTATGGAGTGTGGTTGGTATTTCAATCTCAGAGCTTTGGCTAAATCAGCTAAACTCATTGATACTACATCTATATCCTGTCTTAAGTGGCCAAGTTCCTTGGCTTTTAGAACTCCCTCTTTCATTGCCTCAAGAATTAATCTCTGTACAGCGGAGTTTAGTTCACCATATCTATGTGTAACATGTATATCTATCTCTGTAGCGCCAGAATCTAGCACCACCGCGCTTAATATTCTTCCCTCAGCTATATCCCGGCCCAATCTCCTTCTGACCGCATTCACTACTACATCTGGAATTTGCTCAACGGGGCCCGCTAATAACTCAGCTATATTATAGGAGTGGTAGTCGTTAGTAAAAAATCCCTTGGGCTGGCCTTCCGGCACGGTAAGCTCGTTCCGGATTTGTATCGGCGAACTGGCGCCGGTTATCTCTAGTTCTCCATCTGCGGCGCTTCCGCTGCCAGCAACCATTCCGTTTCTTAGGGCGGCGTTGACCACCGGGCTGCTTCCTCTGAAAGTCCCTACCGGCGATGCCGGGTCAAGACGGACAGGGATATTTAAATCCGCGGACTTAACCGAGACCCCGCCGCTAAAATAGGTTCTGATGGTTGGACCGCTTTCGGTATTCACCTGCTCTTTAAGGTTATATTCGCCGCCGGAGAATGATTTCTGGTATTCCTTAAAGTAGGCGGTCTTTGACCAGGCCTCTTTAGAGGTTAATCCGCTTAAGTTTCCGCTGTTAATCAACCTGGGATAGAGGCCGGGTTTACCGGCAAACCTTGCTTTAAACCAACGGGATAAGATTAAGGAATAGAAAACCTGCCTTAAAGCGGCATAGCGGCTAGAAGAATTTACTTCTTTAGTAAGCTTAGGGATAATCTTATCGCGGATTAACTGCGAAGAATATTCGTTTAATTCTTTTAGCCGCGGGTCGCTGAATTTATAATCAGGGGAGTTCTTCAGATGGTCCTGCTCCAGCATCACCTTTAAGCCGGCTTTATAGATATAGGCGGAACTGGCGCTTTCGCGGATAATTACTTCCCCCGGAACAATCCAGGGGCGGGTCAGGGTAGGTATAGTGATGTTTTCCGATTTAAAAATCTCACCGGCTTTCTTATATAATTTATTCCAATATTCTCTTCCTTCCGCTGTCTGGGGGGAAGTAAACTTAGCCAGGTCTTTCTTAAGCTGTAAATCTGCCTCCAGGAGCGCCTTGCCTAACTCGGTCTTGGCTAATTCTTCGTCAATAATCTGCTCTTCTGAATCCGGCCGCAAATTAACCCAGAAATTGTCATCGGGAAGGGCCACTCCGACCAGGAAATACTTCAAAAGCTCCTGGCCCTGCTCTTGGAACTGGCGGCCCTCAATTTTTTTTAGGTTACCTTTGTCCAGCAGAAGCTGAAAATTGTCGGTAAGCGAGTCATAGGAGAAATAGCGCAGAAGTAACGGCCGGCTGCTTGGCTCTGGATTAGAAAAAGCTCCCGTATACCTGGAGAGATCCAGCTGGCCGATGCCCTGGGCAAAGACAGCCTGCTGTAATACTAAGCTAAAAATCATCAACAACGATAAAATTCTTTCCGTTACTCCGCGTTTCATCTCTACTCCTCCTTGTTTAAGTTTAAAAAAGTTTTTAAAAAGTTTAGTAAATAAAAAACCGGACAGACCCTTTTGTCAATCCGGCTTAAAATTTTCCGTGGCCTCTCCCCGATTTACCCCCTCATCGGGAAAAGCCGAGATTAACCAACATTAAAAAGAGTATACTACATATTTTTATTTTGTCAAGATAATTTTTAAAAAATTTTAGAGAGTCGGAGCGCAGGCAGGCGGCTTTTGCCCATCAGATACTCATCAATCGCCATGGCTGCGGCTCTTCCTTCGGAGATTGCCCAGACAATCAGAGATTGGCCCCGGCGCATATCTCCGGCGGAGAAGACGCCTTTTTGGGAGGTCATATAGTTATCGTTGGTCTTGACGTTACCGCGGGAATCAAGCTTTACTTTCAGCTGCTTAAGCAGGCCTTGAGGTTCAGGATAGACAAAGCCAATGGCTAAAATTACCAGGTCAGTTTCAATTTCAAATCCGCTTCCGGGAATTTCTTTCATCATCGGACAGCCGCGGCCGGCATCTTCAGAGAATTCAACTCTCACAGAAGAGACCTTTCTCACCCGGCCTTTTTCTCCAATGAATTTTTTAGTGAGCACCGCCCACTGGCGTTCTCCCCCTTCTTCGTGGCTGGTTGAGGTTTTAAGCAAAAGCGGATACCTTGGCCAGGGAATATCCTCTGTTCTGCATTCGGATGGCTTGGGCATAACCTCAATCTGGATTACGCAAGATGCGCCCTGTCTGTGCGCTGTCCCTACGCAATCCGCTCCGCTATCTCCTCCTCCGATTACCAAGACGCGTTTTCCTTTAGCATCTATTAAGCCATCCTTCGGAATCAATTCTCCTGCCGCTCTGCGGTTAGACTGGGTAAGATAATCCATGGCAAAATTAATTCCGGATAATTCCCGGCCTTCAATTTTTAAATCCCGGGGAACCCGGCTGCCGCCGGAAAGCGCAATGGCGTCAAACTCTTTTAATAATTTTAAAACCGGATAATCTATTCCCACATTGACACCGGTTTTAAAGGTAATACCTTCTTTCTTTAAGAGCTTTATTCTGCGCTCAAGAAGCCATTTATCAAGTTTAAAATCAGGAATTCCGTATCGTAATATGCCGCCGATTTTATCGTCTTTTTCAAAAACCGTAACCTTGTGGCCGGCTTTATTCACTTGAGCCGCACAGCAAAGCCCTGCCGGGCCTGAGCCGATAACCGCCACTTTTTTCCCGGAGCGTATTTCTGGCGCAAGCGGCTTGATAAATCCGGCCTTAAAACCATGCTCAATAATTGCCAATTCATTCTCGCGCACCGTTACCGGGTCATCGTTAATCCCTAAGACGCAGGCAAATTCGCAGGGCGCAGGGCAAAGCCTGCCGGTAATTTCAGGCAGGTTATTGGTAGCCTGTAAAAGCTCAATCGCCTTTTTCCAAAGGCCTGCTGCAATCAGCTCATTCCACTCCGGGATATAATTGCCCAGCGGGCAGCCCCAGTGGCAAAAGGGCGTGCCGCAATCCATACAGCGCAGGGCCTGCTCCTTAGATTGCTCTCCTCGCCGCAGGACCGCTACCTCAGAATAATCCTTGACCCGTTCGCAAACCGGCCGGTATTCCGGGTACTTCCTTTTAACCTTTAGAAAACCCTTAATATCTTGAGCCATTAATCCGACACCTCAACCAGATCCAATTTTTCTTCAAGTTTTTTCTGCTCTAAAATACGTTTATATTCTAAAGGCATTACCTTAATGAATTTTTTTAGCTCTTTTTTAAAATCCCCCAGGGCCTTCCCGGCAAAGGGGCTGGCGGTATATTTATAATGATTGCGCAGTAAACCATTTATGGTTGCTGCGTCATGCGGATTAATCTCCTCCAATGCCACCATCTCCGGATTACATTTATTCTTAAAACTCTCCCCGGCATCATAAACATAGGCAATCCCGCCGGACATACCCGCGGCAAAGTTTCTCCCTGTCCCGCCCAGGACAACCACTCTCCCTCCAGTCATATATTCACAGCCGTGGTCTCCCAGGCCTTCAACCACAGCAAGCAGGCCGGAATTCCGGATGCAGAATCTTTCACCTGCCGCTCCCCTGATATAGGCCTCGCCTGAGATTGCTCCGTAAAAGGCGGTATTTCCGATAATGATATTTTCTCCCGGCTCAAAGGCCGCCTCTTTGTCAGGATAAATAATAATTTTTCCTCCGGAGATACCTTTTCCCACATAGTCATTAGCCATACCCTCAAGCTCAAAAGTAATTCCCTTAGCCAGCCAGGCGCCAAAACTCTGGCCGGCCACGCCCTTAAACTTGCAATGGATGGTTCCCTCCTCTAAGGCATCTTCTCCATAGCGTTTGCAAACCTCTCCGCTTAACATTGCTCCGGTAGTCCTATTGATATTCTCAATAGGAAGGTCTATCTTAACCGGTTTTTTATCCTCTAAAGCCTCCTTAGCAAGCGTAATCAGTTTTAAATCTAAAATTTTATCTATGGCTTTGGCTATAGGGAAAGCCAAACCATTGCCTTGCTGACTTATCCCGTGATCCTGAGAAATTGAGCAGTAAGTCCCCACGCTCCTGGGCACTCTGGGCTTAAAGAGGATACGGGAATAGTCTATCTTCTTTGCCTTCCAGGGAATGATTTCGGAATTTAACTCTAAAAGTTCAGTCCGGCCAATCATTTCATTGAGCTTTCTTATTCCCAGGGAAGACATAATCTCCCGTAGTTCCCGGGCAACATAGGTAAAATAGTTAATTATATATTCTGGCTTGCCGCGGAATCGCTTTTCTAAGAGCTCATCCTGGGTTGCCACTCCCACGGAACATGTATTCAAATGGCAATGCCTGAGCATAACGCAACCTGAAACAATAAGCGCTGCGGTAGAGAAGCCGTATTCCTCAGCCCCCAGGAGCGCGGCAATGGCTACGTCGCGTCCGGTGCGCATCTGTCCATCAGCCTGCAGGCGCACCCGGTTCCTTAAATCATTCAAAACCAGGGTTTGATGGGCCTCGGAAATCCCTAATTCCCAGGGAAGCCCGGCGTGTTTAATTGAAGAGAGCGGAGAGGCGCCGGTGCCGCCGTCTCCTCCGGAAATCAAAATCATATCTGCATGGCCCTTGGCCACGCCTGCGGCAATCGTTCCCACGCCGATCTCGGAAACTAATTTTACGCTTATGCGGGCACGGGGATTAACGTTCTTTAAGTCAAAGATTAGCTGGGCCAAATCCTCAATGGAATAAATATCATGATGCGGCGGCGGTGAAATAAGCGTGACCCCGGGCGTGGTATAGCGGGTCCTGGCAATAGTCATGCTTACCTTATGCCCGGGGAGTTGTCCGCCTTCGCCCGGCTTTGCCCCCTGGGCAATCTTGATTTGCAGCTCATCGGCATTGACTAAATAATTGGTAGTCACCCCAAAGCGCCCCGAAGCAACCTGCTTTATGGCGGAGCGGGCTGAATCACCGTTAGGAAAAGGAACGAATCTCGCCGGGTCCTCTCCGCCCTCGCCGGTGTTTGACCTGCCTTTAATTCTATTCATCGCGATAGCCAGTGTTTCATGGGCGCACTTAGAAATTGAACCAAAGCTCATTGCGCCGGTGGCAAAACGTTTAAAAATCTCTTCGGCCGGCTCAACTTCCTCAAGGGGAGCCGCTTTTACTTTGTCTGTCCGGAATTTAAGCAGGCCCCTTAAGCTGGCAGGATTTTTGGATTGGTCATTAATCCGGCCGGCGAATTCCTTATATTTATTATAGTCGCCAAGACGGGTTGCCTCCTGCAAAGCCGCAATGCTTTCAGGATTCCAGAGGTGAAATTCTCCGTCTCTCTTCCACTGATAAATGCCGCCGGTAGATAAATATGGATAACTTAAACCATCTTTCGCATAGGCCTGCCTATGCCTTAGGAGAGCCTCTTGAGCAATCTCCTGGTAGCCGACGCCGTTAATGCGCGAGACGGTCCCGGAAAAACATTCTTCAATCACCTCTCTATTAATTCCCAGGGCCTCAAATATCTGGGCCCCGCGATAACTGGCAAGAGTAGAAATACCCATCTTGGAAAGTATCTTTAATATTCCTTTATCTACGGCGCGGCGGTAATTCTTAAGGGCAGTTTTGTAAGCTAAATGCAGCTGGCGCACAGCGATGAGATATTCCAATGACTGATAAACTAAGTAAGGATTAATGCAATCCGCGCCGTAACCGAATAGCAGGGCAAAATGATGCACCTCTCTTGGTTCGCCGCTCTCAATAATAATCCCCAGCTGACTGCGCAGGGCCTTTCTTATCAAATGCTGGTGCACAGCGCCGCAAGCCAGGAGCGAAGGCAGGCTTGCGTGTTCTTTATCTATGCCTCTATCGCTTAAGATAATGAAGCTGTAACCTTGCTCTATAGCCAAAACCGATTCTTTACAAACCCTGCGCAGGGTTTTAAGGAAAGACCCCTCTTCATCCACCCTAAAGAGCATAGAAATAACTTTTGTCTTGAAGCCTTTATCTTTTAGCTTGCGGATTTTCTCCAGGTCTTCATTGGTAAGCACCGGCTCTTTAACCAGCATCTTATGGCAATGGCCGGGCGTCTCATCCAGAATATTTCTTTGCATACCGACAAAACTGATCATGCTCATCACTAACTCTTCCCTTATGGGGTCAATCGCAGGATTGGTCACCTGGGCAAAGAGTTGTTTAAAATACGTATAGAGTAATTGAGGATGTTTGGATAGGACTGCATGGGGAGTATCATTTCCCATTGAGCCGGTAGGCTCTTTTGCCTCCAGAGCCATGGGCTTGATGATTACCTTTAAATCCTCCCGGCTATAGCCAAAGGCTTTTAATTGAGTTAGAATATCATCCTGATGGTCATGCGTCATGCGTCGTGCGTCGTGCGTCATGCGTCTGAGGCCTTGGGACGCAGTCCCCCATCGGGGAGCAGGCAATTTATCCAGCTCTAAAAGATTCTGCTTAAGCCAGGCTCCGTAGGGGCGGCGACTGGAAAACTCTTCCTTAAGTTTTCCATCATCGATTATCCTTCCTTCTTCGGTATCAATGAAAAACATCTTTCCCGGCTCTAACCTTCCTGAGAAAATAATATCTGAAGCAGGGATATCTAAGACGCCAACTTCCGAAGCGAGCACTACCAAATCCTGCTTTGTAACTAAGTAACGCGCCGGACGCAGGCCGTTACGGTCTAATCCCGCGCCTATCCTTGTTCCGTCAGTAAAGGCAATGGCTGCCGGCCCGTCCCATGGCTCCATAAAACAACCGTGATACTTATAGAAGTTCCTAAGCTTTTCATCCATCAATCCATCCTCTTCCCAGGCGCCCGGGATAAGCATCATCATTACATGGGCAAGCGGCCTTCCTGATAAAACTAACAGTTCAAAGACATTATCAATGGCTGCTGAATCACTTCCTCCCGGCACAATCACCGGTTTGATTTTTTCAAGAGCTTTACCGAACAATGGACTGTTCAGGATACCTTCCCGCGCCCGCATCCAGTTGATATTGCCCCGCAGGGTATTTATCTCTCCGTTATGGGCTAAGAAGCGAAACGGCTGGGCCAAATCCCAGGTAGGAAAAGTATTAGTAGAGTAGCGTGAATGCACTAAGCAGATTGCGCTTTTTAAATCTTGGTCTTTTAAGTCGCAAAAGAATTCTTCCACCTGGGCCGGCATAAGCAGTCCCTTATAGGAAAAGGTGCGGCAGGAAATATTCGGTATATAGAAGGACGATTTCTCTTTTAAGTTTGATGCCCGGATAATATTTTCAACCTGTTTTCGGATAAGATAAAGCTTTCTTTCAAAATTCAGGATATCAGAGTCTTCATTGCTTTCCCGATCGGTTAATCCCATAGGGATAGCCCTTGCTGTACCTTTTAAGGAAGGGGCTAATCCGCCGCAATTTTGGGCGGGCAGGTTTTTGTTTTTTCCGATAAAAATCTGCTCAATGACCGGCTGCGTATCTTTGGCGGTTTTACCAATGTTGGAATTATCTACCGGAACCTCTCTCCAGCCCAGTAGCTTCCGGCCTTCTTTCTTTATCAGCTTTGCAAAAACATCTTTGCAGAACGAACGCTCTTTAGCATCCTTGGGCAGAAACACCAGTCCTGTGCCGTATTCAAAGGGAAGAGGTAAATCAATTTTTGCTTTTTGAGCTGCCTTGATGAAAAACTGGTGGGGATTTTGAATGAGGATTCCTGCGCCGTCACCGGTTTTAGGGTCTGCGCCGGTTGCTCCGCGGTGGGAAAGGCGCCTTAAGGCCTGTAAACCCTGCCTGATAATTGTGTTTGATTTCCTGCCTTTAATATCGCAGACAAACCCTACACCGCAGGAATCATGCTCAAACCTTGAATCATATAAACCGTATTTTTCCGCTTCCAAGCGATAATCCATATTTAGCTCAAGAAAATCGCTTTTCGCGCGATGGCCTTCTGCGATTTTCAGTGGTTAGGAAAGTGTTTACTTGTGTCTGTAAGGGCATGCTTTCCTATACCATTACCATAAAATTTATATCACCTCTCGCTTAAAATTGCAACAAAAAAATACCCAGCCATGATTTTTGTAGTTAGATTTAGAGTTTAAAATCAGGACCGGGTTAATCAGCAGAACAACTTACCTGCCGGCAGGCAGACGTTCGCCTCAGCGCAAAGCGGCAGTTTTGTGAGTTGCGTGCTTACTAAGAATTACGTATTCTCTCCCCAATTTTCAATTTTCGAAAAATTTTCCTCTGTACTTATCTCTGATATTCTGTTTAAGCTTTACCACCCGCACATGGGAAATGCCTAATTTTTCAGCTATCTGCCTGAGATTAATGCCTGTATAGAGCAATTTAAATACATCCTTTTCTCTTTTAGTAAGGCCGTTATTCATAATATCATTTACAATAAAGCGATTGTTAAGCTGAGTCAATAGATCCTGCCCTTCATCCCTGATGACGTCCTTAAGGCAGGCTCTCCCTTCTTCTTCGCATAAAATAGGCTCTTCTAAACTCAGGACATTGTTCCTGACTTTATGGGTGCGGATGTAATTCTGAATATGGAAATAACAACCCCGCACAATATAGCTTGAAGTTTTATTTTCTAACTGGCCTTCCTTAAAACGGTCCCATAAATTTATTACCGCTTCCTGATAAAGGTCGTCTTTATCAATAAAACCCAGATATCTGTTTTTCTGAGAAATTTTTCTTAAGGTCGGCGTAAGCTTATTCACCAGCCGATTAAATGTTTGCTCAGGCGAATTTATTTTCATAACCATTTTTTCCTCCTTGCAGATTAAGGAATTAAAAATAAAAATCCCAAACATAGCGTCTTTTTCTTTGCTATATTTGGGACTTCCTTATCCCTTTAACCTATCAGCGCGGATGCAATAAAAAAGGCGCTCATCAATCACTGAACGCCTCACTGCGTATCTACCACTCTGTAAATCTTAGAATGAATATACCATATATTTTAAACTTGTCAAGGAAAAGTTTCATTTTTCTAGAGAGCGCTGAAAAATTGTTTTTCTTTGTTCTTGCTTTTAGAATAGCAACTTTTGTGAATTTTCTAATCGCTTTCTTGCTATTTCTACATATTCAGGATTGCTATCTATGCCGATATAATTCAAGCCCAAGCTTTTTGCCGCGACTGCGGTAGTTCCGCTCCCCACAAACGGATCTAGGATAATACCATTCCGAGAGAAAGCCGAAAGCCTTAATAAATACTCGCATAACAATAGTGGTTTTACGGTCATATGATTATTAAACCCCGCCTTTTCATTCTTATTCGGCTTTTTAATAAGAAAATTTTTATCCATTATTTCGTTTATATTTTCGATTGTTAAAATGTTTGAAGGAAACATATTATCGCCTATTCTGACAGCCGTATTGAAGAGCCCAACTTTATTCTTTACAATATTTTCTAAAAAAGTGCCTTCTG
>MHGN01000072.1:23992-28384 GCA_001805575.1 Omnitrophica WOR_2 bacterium RIFCSPHIGHO2_02_FULL_45_21
AAAAAAGTGCCTTCTGGTTTCTTCTGTGCCATTACAATAGGCTCAAAACAAGATTTAATCTGTGGAGTTTTCCATCCTTTTAGCTTATTTTTTAGTATATCCTTTGTTTTCTGATCCGTTTTAAGCTTATCAATAAAATGATTAAGGCTCATTGCCTTAACTTGATTTTGGGTATAAACCCACAAAAAACAATCCCTTAACTCAAATCCGGCGTCATCTACAGCGCTGGCCATTCTATGATAGAGGCGCGGACTAGAAAATGAGAAAAAGAATCCACCGGGCTTCAGGACGCGAAATACTTCTTTTGAAACTAACAAATACCAGTTATAAAATCTTACGCCCTGCTCCCTATCAAATTTCATTCCTGCGGGTAAAGACTTAACAGTGTGTTGATTTTTTTTATTTGAAACTACTTTGTGATCCCATTGATTATCTAATTTATCCAGAAAATACGGGGGATCGGTTAAAACGATATCTATGGAATTTTTTTCCATCTTATTCAAGACGGTGAGTGAATCGGCGCAAATTATTTTGTTCAAAAATTGATTCTTCATTTCTTCGTTATTTCCCGAATTCCTCTCTTAAAATTTTGTAAATCTTAGATCTGACTTCTTTGTCAAAGTTTTTTACAAATAGCGGATCGGCTAACTTAATAACCCTTCCCTTATCATCATAAACCCATCTATTTCTATCAGGCCTATTACATTTTTGACATTGAGGGATTATATTTTCCGGAGCCAATGGCTTGTGCGGATCTTTATGCGCCTGCTGTAATTTTGTTTTTGTGCCTGGCCAATGGAAATGAGGATCTCCCTCTCTTGAACCACATGTAGCGCACCTATAACCATATGCGCTCTTAATCTCCTCCCAATTGCCCAGATTTTTTTGCCTATGCCCTTTTTTGAAACTAGGATACGGCCGTTCAAGAGTGTAGAGTTTATATGACCCTCTTTTGACTTTCTCAACTATATTATCTCTACCGCCAGCGACTATCCACCAACCATCCTGAGCACCTAAGTGTCTTGCCTGTTGAACATCCGCGGTATCTGGATAGAATTCCCGCATAAAATGAGTCAACTCTGTTTTTGTTACGACCCTTGTTTTAGGATATCCCATAGACAAATAAACTAAAACTAGAGCATTTTTAGTAAACTTTTGGTTCTTGCCAAATAGTTCTGGTAATTTAACCCCAGATCTTTCTAGAAATTTCTTATGGAAAGCTGCAATTACATCATATTGTTCAACTATTCGTTCCGTTGGTAAATTATTATAGTCATACATGATCTTCTCCTTACTGACAAATATATTCTGGCCAAAACAAAAAACCTCCGCCTTGTGAGCGAAGGTTTTAATTATTTTAACGTGGCAGTTCCCCCTTCAAACGTACCACTTTTCCCGATTGTTGATTTATTTTTACCATAATAATTTTACTTTGTCAACTATTTCCTGTCCGTTATTATAACGCTAATAAGAGAATTCGGGGACACATCACTTAATTCCGGAGAATTCTATCCGTAATGGACGCACCATATTAAAACCATATCGCTTTGAATGCCATATGTCAATAAAATAGACCTGCCCCCTTCGTTGCTGCAGCGATCAAGGTCACATCATGCCTGAAAATGCGCCGCAAATAATCACAACATTTATCATTTTACAATCCTATTTAAACTTCTAACAGTTCGCATTCATCTAAATGTTTCTTTGGATCAAGGTCAAGCCAACGATGAACTGCCAGATTATGAATCGTCTGAATAACTTCTTTTCTGTCATAAACCGGTTTGCGATGTTTTTTCCATTCCATAACTTCGGTAAGTACGTCTTCTTCGGTCGCTTTACCCGTATGTTTAATTTTCATAGTCCGCCAAGCAAAATCAACAGTAGCCGCAATTTCCGCCTTTTCTCTATCGAGACGACAGAATAGATCTACAAGCTTGGCAATTATTTCTTCTGATTTTATTATTTCATCAGCATACATTTTTTTTGCATCATCAAATGTCTTACCGACCCTTATGCGAAATGTATTGTTACTTTTTTCTTCACTCACAAGGCCATTATTTGATAGTTTTGTTAGTTTGGTTTTTAGTTCGCTCGAAAAAGGACCATAGCTTGCACGATAGAATTTCAAACCCGTATTCAATCCCAACAAAGTTCCGAAGTAGCAAATCTTTTGAAACACCGTTCGCCCTACAGGCCAATGATAGGGCATTTCTTCCAGACGTCGCAGAACTTCAAGAATTGAAATAAACCCAGGCTCTACTTTCGACTTTGAACCATTTGTATCTTCTACAAGCTGCGCCTGGCTCGGATTAGCTAAGAACTCAGGAGTAAGCTCATGAGCCGGGGTACCTTGGGGAGCGAATAATTCTATAGGTATATCCAGCGCGTTTAAATGCCTATACAGCGTAGGGCCAACAATCCGCCAATCCAAAGCCCCCAAACCACAACCAAGGGGCGGCACAGCCAAAGAGGTAATCTCCCAATCTTTATAGTATTTCTTTAAATACAAAAGCCCCCCCTCAATATCTGAAAGCTTTGATATTGAACGCCAATCATCTTTTGTTGGAAAAAGCAATATCCACTGATACATTGAATGTTTATAAAGATACGGCTGGCCTAAACGGACTTCTCCGTCTTTACATTTTTTCTCGTATTCTTTAAACATCTCTGGAAATTGTTTTTTGAACTCCAAAGCCAGCCCTTTACCCATAACACCTACACAATTTACGGTATTTACGAGCGTTTGAACTTTTGAATCAAAAATATTACCTATTAAGACTTTTTCTACCATTTTAGGCCTCCTGAAAAAACATTTTACCGTTTATTATGACCGGAGGATCAATTTTATTCATAACAAGGATAGATTTAATCTTATCGCTGGACTCTTCGCAGGATACGTATACACATGTTATATTTGAAACTGACAGATGATCCCACACCAACACCTCTGCGCAGACAGCGCTTCGCCTTCGGCACATCTCATAAGGGTTTTGACTCCACCAACTTCTTGCAAAAACCATTTTCTTATCCAAACACTGCAGGCCAGGAGAGGGCGAGAAAAAGCCGACATAGACATCATTGGCCGCAGCATTTCCATCAGTAATAATAACGTTGGGCTCGTCAAGAATGGATGCGTTAATTCCCAATACACAATTCTGACTATGGCTGTCTTTCCGCTTAAACATCATAGCATTACGCGGGTTAAAATACAGATTAACGTAATTATGGAGCTTCCCCTTCCTCCCGGAATAACTTTCTTTGCGCGCAATTTTTGGACTTCGTCATCAGCAATACTTTTATGAGGAATTGCTAACGCCTTAATTTTATTGTGAGACAAGAGGCCATGTTTAAATATCGAAGATAAATTCTCGATGGGCGTTATGAAATACAGCTCTTTGACATCGTTTCTATTCATATTTTAAAAATCTTGAGATTTTTCTACAATTTCGGGGATTTCTGGAGCTCCCGAATTCGCCTCGGTAAGGTGGTTAGATTTGTCAAGACTACCTTACATTAGCTTATCTCACCTCTTTTTACAATAATTATAATGTTTACAGTTCTATCTCTGCTCCGCATTTAGGGCATTTGGCGGTTTTTTTGTCCTTATCTATCCATTCAATCTCTTGATCCAGATAAATCAGCTCACCGCACTTTGGGCACAGCTCGCTATTCATCAACTCATCGCTTCCTTCAAGGAAAAAATCATCAAGTTCGCCGGTATTCATTTTAAAAATAGAACCGCCATCCCTATTTCATTTTTCCAATTAATCCCTTCGCGTCCCTTTCTTCCAGTTCCAGTTTAGGGGCAGCGCTTTTTACACGCTTTTTTACCTGTTTGATATGTTCCGCGGGTGGAAGCTTTTCAGGCAGTGTTCCTCCGATACGCTTAATAGCCTCTCTAACTTCTTTACCGACACTTTCGTGAGCCCTGATAGCTGATTGCTGGTCTTTCACCCGTTCACGAGCAAGTTTATCGCGAGTCTGGGTCATACGAAACTGGTTTGCCGCTAACTCTGTGGTATCCATGCGGTCCATTAGGTTTTCTTTTTCAGGTATTCTCTTTTGTTTCTTTATCGCGTCCCTGCCAAGCCCTCCGTACATGCCTTTATATCCGGCGTCATGGAAGACCCCGAACATCCGGTCATGCACTCCAGCATCACGCGCCGCGCCTGACAACACCTTGAATTCTTCGGCTGTCTGCTTGCGAAGCTCCAAACGCTCAATATCTGCGGCAATCGCGTCTGAGATTTCCTGCCTGCGGGTCTGAATTGCAAAATATTTCTGAGCATTGGCAATTTCCGGCTTTCTCGGATCACCGTTTTGCGCTATAAGATAGCAGGCAAAACGCGACAGATGGTAGTCCGGAATCTCCCTGGAACTTCCTGATCCAAG
>MHGN01000073.1 GCA_001805575.1 Omnitrophica WOR_2 bacterium RIFCSPHIGHO2_02_FULL_45_21
AAAAGCAGCCAAAAAAGAAGGGCAGAAGATGCCTTTCTATGTTTTTGCCGACCGGCGTTCCATCGGCAATCACTTTATTCCCTCTGGCTGGATGGGTGATTACGGAGACCTGAAATTGGATACCGGCTGGAAGGATAATCCCTACATCGGCGATACCTGCATTAAGATTACCTACTCAGGAAAAGGCGCGCAGGGCGCCCGCTGGGCAGGGATATACTGGCAGAATCCCGCCAATAACTGGGGCACTATCGATGGGGGCTATGACTTAAGCAATGCGCTTAAACTTACCTTCTGGGCAAGGGGCGAAAAAGGCGGTGAGCGCATCGAGGAATTCAAAATCGGCGGCATCATGGGCGATTTTTCAGACTCTGACATCACGGCAATCGGCCCGATAATTTTGAGCAAAGACTGGCAGCAGTATAGCATTGATTTAAAAGGAAAAGACCTTTCCTATATCAGCGGCGGTTTTTGCTGGGCTACGAACGTTGATGTAAATCCTGAAGGCGCGGCGTTCTATCTGGATGAGATAAAGTATGAGTAGAAGAAATAGATCAGCTTCAGGCTGCAGGCTTCAGGCTGCAGGCTCAAGAGTTTTTGCTCGCGGCTTGTGGCGTGCGGCCTGCGGACTGTTGATTCTACTCTCTTGCTTAAGTATGGCCTCTCGGCCTTTGCCTGAAGTAAGAATCCGCGCGTTTAAGAATAAGGCATACCAGTTATTAGTTAAGAATAAACCCTATTTTATTAAAGGCGCCTGCTATTCGCCCATCCCCATAGGCCAGGGCCATGAGTATGACTTTTGGTCAGACCCTGATCAACCCTGGAAAGTTGACGGAAAGTTGATGCAGGAAATGGGAATTAATACGGTGCGTTTTTATCAGCCGCCGGAGAACCCGGAAAGCGGAAAAAAGGTAATTAATGATTTGTATCAGCTTTACGGCATCCGCACAATCCTGGGGCACTGGCTGGGTTTCTGGGAATATCCTTGTCCGCGTTATGCTGATAGCGATTTCAGGGAAAAGATAAAAAAAGAGGTTCTGGATATGGTGAGAACCTACAAGGATGAGCCGGGAATTCTCTTATGGATATTAGGCAATGAAAATAATTATTCCTTTTCTGAAAGGGTTAATCCCTGGGGCTCTCCGGAGATTGATGTCATTTCTGATATAAGAAAAAGATGCTCCTTACGCGCGCAGATTTATTATAGTTTTATTAATGACCTGGCAAAAGAAATCCATCAGCTTGACCCGAACCATCCTGTGGCCTTGGGCAACGGCGAATTGATCTCCTTGGAAATTGCCAATTCTGCCTGTCCCGACATAGATTTAGTAGCGGTGATCATTTATCGCGGTAAAACATTCGGTAATCTATTTAAGTCGCTGAGGATGACCTTTGATAAGCCGGTAATAATCAGCGAATTCGGAGCGGACAGCTACGATGCCTATTTAAAGAAGGAAGACCAGAATATGCAGGCGCTGTTTTTAGAATCGCAGTGGCGGGAGCTTTTTAAAAATTCCTACCCCAATAAAGACGGCGCGCAGAATTGTTTAGGCGGGACAATGTTTGAATGGAACGATGAGTGGTGGAAGCATAACGAATCCGCGCCCGATACCTGGAAAATACATGATAGCGAAAGCTACTGGTCAAACGGGAATTATTATTTTGATATAAGAGCTGAGCGCAATATGAATATGAATGAAGAATGGTTTGGCATCGTTGAATTATCCGAAGAGATAGAAAACGGATTAAACAAAAGAATTCCCCGCAAGAGCTATTATCTGCTGCGGGAATTCTGGAAAAACCCAGCCTTAAATCATAAGGACAAAAAGAAGGCCAAATCCAAATGAAAAATCAAAAATCAAAATTAAGCATACTCTTGATAATGTTTTGGCTCTATACCCCATACCCTTTGCCCTGCGTCCGCCTATACGCCGAAGAAGCCGCGCTCAAGAAGGCAAAGCAGTTAGAGGAATTGATTCTGCTTAATCCTAAAGATGCAAAGGCAATCCAATCGCTGGATGAGTTAAGCGAAATATATTTCGCCGAGCGCCAATACGCGCCATTAATAGAATTCTTAAGAAAATTAGAAAAGATAAATCCGCCGGGACCTTGCGATGTGCCGGCGGGCTATTACATCGCTTTATGCCGCTATCATCAGCTTAAATACCTGGAAGAAAGCAAAAACTGGCAGGAATATTTTGACCTGGGTAATGTTTATCGCCAGGAGTTATTTCTAGAGACAGAGAAGTTGGCAGAAGCGTGTCCGGCCGCTCCTTCTGGAGTAAGGGCGCAGGCTCTAAATTGGCTGCAGCATAAAGCCCAGAATGATGCCCAGGCAGCAAGTTCTCTTGCTAAACTGACGGAGTTAGTTGACAACTATCTAAAAACAAATCCTCAAGATATAGAAGTAATCAAAGAGGTTGCGGATTCACTATCCAAAGAAGAAGAGCCGGCATTAGCCAGGTCAACATACAACATCTACATTAATCAGTTGTTAAGCATAGAGAAATCGCCGCTTAAGTTACAGTCAATTGCCGAAAGCGCCTTAAAAGAAGGAAAGGTCAGTCTGGCAGAGCTGATCTATGACCGCTACATAGAGCTTGTCAAGGATTCATTGGCTAAGGATAACTTAGCCAATGAGTTAACCGCCGTGATTAAGCAATTTGCCGCCAGCGGCCAAGACAAGGGAAATGACCCGCTCTATGCAGAGAAACTTTTTGTAATTTTAAAAGAGGCCTGCGGCAAGAGTTATTTTAATCAAGAGCTGCAGTATTTACGGGCATACAATTTAGAGCGGCTTAAGGAATATGCGCGTAGCGCCGAAGAATACGCGGGATTAGTAACAGATTTTCCTAAGAATATCTACCTTGATCAGGCAGAGTTTAAGTTAGGGGTAATTTATACCTATATATTGGGGCAGAAAGAATTAGGCCTGGGCTATTGGCAGAAGGTGATTGAACGGAATTCTGCGCTGGAGTATGTAACTGAAGGCCTTTATCATAAAAGCTTAATCAACCAATATCTGGAGGACTTTGAAACGGCCGGTGCAGGGTATGCAAAAATTACCGAGTTGATTGTTCAGATCGGCGCTCTCAAAAATTTATCTGAACGGGTATTAGAAAGGCAAAAAGAAATCCGGGAATCAAGGCCTATCGAATACAATCTTAAGACGTTTCTGGATGCAACTTTATCCCGGCCCTTGGATACCAAGGCTGGCCTGGAACTTTTGGTCAGCCCCTTTAAGGTTATCAGTTTAAAAGAGGAAGAGATAAAATTCAGTTTACAGCAGCTGCGCATTGAGATGGGTTGTTTTGCGCCTGAGCTTAGTTATCTTTGGTCAGGGGATTTAGGGAGTATCCAGCCGCAACCCACAGCGCCTGAGTTTACTACTACCTATAAGGCGCCAGGGGTAAAAGTGGTAAACCTTGTGGTCTTAGGTTCATCCGGTGTCATCGGCAGCAGCTTAGAAATGGTTGAAGTGTATTAAAAATCGTATCAGAAGTCCCTTACCTATTGAAATATATAAAGATAGGTAATAATTTTCCTTGACAAGAATTGCTTCTTTGCTATGATGACGTTACGGTATATTCTATTCTGGCCGATAATATAAAAGTGGGATTATGAAAATAAAATTAGAGAGATTAGTTTTAATTTTTAGCTTTATTCTATTTTTCTGCGGCATAGGCTTTGCCGGCGTCCGGACCAGCGATTATCTCTGCGAGCTGGGGAGGTTATATTATTCCCGCGGACAAGAGGACGAAGCCCTGCATGAATTTCATAAGGCATTGCTGGCAAATCCCGATAACCTTGAAGCAAAAGAAAATGTGGCAAAAATAACTAAAAGACATAAGCCGGTCTGGGATGAGGCATTGAATAAACTGGAGGTTCAGCAAAAACAGGTTGAGGTCAAGGAACAGCCTGCGCCAACGGTTGAAGAAAAATATCCCGCTGAACAAACATTAGATAAGCCGCCGCATAAACTGGATAAGAAAAAAATAGAAGCTAAAGGCAGGGAAGCCAAAGCCGTGATTTTTAGCGGTGAACAACGCCTAAGTTTAGGAGTTACCTCTAAAGATGTAATCTGGAAAGATGCAAATGCTGATAAGATAGGCGTGCCGCGCGAGAAAAACTGGCGCTATCTCTGGGGGGATCAACGTCACAATACCTACGATCCTGGGATCTACGACCGTTTAAAGTTAGATATGCAGACGCAATTCAATAATCCCCTTAATGCCTTTATGGAGATTACCATTGACCCCTGGACATTTATCGGAAAAAATCATCTAACCGTTACTTCAACCGCAGGCGGCGATATAGTGGATATGGATTTGAAATACTGGTCGGCAGACAGCCGCACTATAAATGAAGTTTATCGTTCTAAAAAGGGGAATATTATAAATCTAAAACAGATAAAAATAGATGATGGAAAAACCACAGTTTCAAGGCCTACCGGGCTTACTGACTGGGGTACAACCTACAATTCAATACAAGCGATGGATATTGACCGGGATTATCGGCCGGTAAGAAAATTATGGTTTGACTATAAACAGGATGATTATATATTAAAAGTTTTTCCTCTTTCAGACCAATACGAAGCGCTGACCACGGATGACCCTTTAAGGCTTTCCAATAATCATGTTTATTGGGAGGAAAGCCCCTGGCTTGATGAATATGAACCTAGTATGGCCTTTACGCCGGATAGCGGCTTAAACCCTCTAAAAAAAGGCAGATGGATAAGAAGGCTGTCGTTTTTTACCAAAGACAGCAGTGATGATTACCCGCAGAGGCTTACTTTTTTGAGGGGAGCATCTTTTAAATCAAGACAGGGAATTTCTTCTTTTGAAGCGGCAGTGGCTACTCCGATGAGTTTATGGGATGAATATGAGCGTTCAAATAGCCTCGCTGGTGCGCTTAGACTAAAGGTTCCTTTTGAAGATTTAAAGCTGGGATTTACCAGCACTTCTAAATTAGGCTTCAATGGCGGCAGTAATGAAGCGCTTAATCAGGCTGGCGCAGTTGACTTTAATTATCGGCTGGCAGATTTTAGCACTCTTTATGGGGAGATTTCCGGCAGCCATACCGATATTCAAGAGGTAAAGGGATTTGATACTAAATACGACGGCATAGCCGGTAAATTAGGCCTTAGTTATGATGATAGAGGAACAAGAACCGGGTTCTCTAAAGGAGAAATTTACCTTGCCCATATGGATAGTAAATTTTACCCGGGTTTATCCAACTATCGTTATACCAGGCGCGATGAACCTACGTTTTCACGCCATATTTATTTTGCAGAGATCAAGGAAGATGATAAATCTCTTATCTGGGGCGATGGTATTGACCGGGGCAGAAATGTTGCGGGTTTTAAATTAAAGACAAAATCTTTTGAGAATAGATTAGATACAGATATTAAATACCGCAATGTGCATAAGGATAGCGGTAAATATGTAGAATCGGTCTTAAGGACTGAATCTACCTATCAGGTTAATCCGCGCTTGACCTCAAAATTATTGACCTATTATCAGCATCTACAGAAAACCCACGCAAAATATGACCCGATAATCTATGCTAAAACAATGTATTCCTTAACTGATTATTTTTCTGAAGAGGATCTTCATCCTGAAAATAGCGCTGTCATTGACGATAAGGACCCGTCAGTCGGCGCTTTCGGGTTGGGAGGAAAATACGGCTTTACAGAAAAATTATCACTGGAAGGAATTTATGAGCGCACTAATGACCCTTTAGATTTTCCGCGCGGCCTTCTAAATGATACCTATGTTACCAGCGAGACGCGCGATGGTATAGTTTACGATAAGGTTGTGCCTTTCCTCTATGACCAGAAATTCTTTGATTTGCCGCCTTACCGCTATTATAACATTGCCAAAACTAAATTGATATATACGCCTCAAGAAGCATGGGAATTTATTTTAAGCTACACCTTTAATGAAAATAAATACGCCAGCGGCATAGACGATAATATTAACCACGTCGGACTGGAAACAAAGTATCTTCCTTCAAATAAGCTAACCTTTTGGTTAAAGTACATCTATTCGCGTTTAATTGATGTCTATAAGCAGAACAAATATCAACATTCTGATTTTTACGAAGGACATCATAATGTGTTTTTTGGCAGCGAATATAAATTTGACCCCGAATCAAGCTTTACTTTCTTATACGGAGAATTTGTAGGTTACGACGACCCCTATCAGCAGGCTCTCTGGAGCCTGTCTGCATTGGATACCCAGCATATTTACCGGCTCTTTTATCGTCGTAAGTTCTAAATATTATTTGACTTATAGAGGATCTGGCATATAATAAATTTAAGCCACGGAGAAAGGTAATGCGGATAACAAATGACAATTGCCAACCTCAAGGGAGATGAATTCACCGAACGGGAAAAACGCAACCTGGCTATCCTTGAGATTTTAAGGCGCTTTGGCCCGATAACCCGGCCAGAAATTTCCCGCGCTTTAGGATTAAATATAGTTACCGTTTCTAATTACATTGAAGAATTCATCAGTAAGAGCCTGGTCTTTGAAAAAGAATTTGATATCTCTGAAGGCGGAAGGCGGCCCATACTTTTAGATCTTAACCCTGAGAGCGGCTTAGTTATCGGTGTAGGGGTAAATCTCTTAAACATCGTTGGGGCCTTGGTGGACTTAAAAGGCAGAATTGTTGCGCGCAGCTCGCTTGAGCGCAAAGATGTCGGAGTTAAAAATGTGGTCAACTACATTATTGAGGCGATTACACAGACCTTAAATAAATCCAAAGAAAACCATGGAAAGATCAAAGGTATAGGTATTGGTATTGCCGGGCTGGTCAATAAGAAGGATGGTTCCGTGCGCTGGCCGGAGAAGGTGGGCAATCGTTATGACTATGCCTCGGTATTTGTTCCTTTAAAGAATATCGTTGAGCGGGAATTCAGTTATCCGGTTTTGCTTGAAAATGACGCCACCGCCGCTTGCTTTGGCGAACAATGGCTGGATTTGGAGCCGGGAATCAAAAATGCAATTTATATGTTTTCCGGAGTCGGCTGCGGGATTATGATTAACGGAGAGATATATACCGGCGCAAGCGGTTCAGCCGGCGAAGTGTCTATTTATAATCCTAAAGAAGAGGCCCCCTTTAGCTGCCCTGCGGGTAATCCCTGTTTTTTAAAGCGCTGGGAAATTGATTTTGGCATGCTCAACGAGGCGCGTATAAGGATTACTCAACCCCGGGATGCTCAAAGTATAGGCAGGAGGTTACTAGAGCTTTCTGAAAATTCGTTAGAGGAACTTAAGCTAAAACATATATTTCAGGCGGCAAAAGAAAACGACCCTTTAGCGGTTGAGCTTTTAGGGCGAGCGGCAGAACAATTAGGGATAAAGTTAGCCTTTCTGGTTAATCTTCTCAATCCCGAAGTAGTGATTATCGGCGGCGGATTAGAGGAGGCAGGAGACATATTCCTGAATACGGTCAGGTCTGCCGTAAATGCCTGGGCCTTTGAGGAAATGGCTTCAAGCGCAAGGATAGTTTATTCAACGTTAGGCGAAAATTCGGTGAGCTTAGGCGCGGCAAGTCTGGTTATGCGCCAGGTATTCAGCCAGATATAGCAATAGCGAGGATATAAAATGGATAAGAAGATGAAGCTCATTGCCATCATTTTAGCCGTTATTAGTTTAGGCGCCGCACTTATCGCTTTTTCTTATATGGGGAGATATAATTTTTTAATGCGCGACTTCCAGGAATTGCAAAAAGAAAAACAGACCCTGCGCGCTGAAAATGATGCCTTAGCCAGTAAGACTACCAGAGTTGAAGAGGAGGTAAGCGGCCTGTGGGAAGCGCAGAAGAATCTTAAGCAGGAGTTAGAACGCTTGGCATCTGAGCGCCTTGAATTGCAAAACAAAGGTAACCTGCTTCAGGAAGAAAGAGATAAGTTGCTGGAAAGGTTACGGCGGTCATTGGCCGGCGTTGCGGCCCCAACTGCCGTTGCAACAACAGCTATGCTCCCCGCCGACGGCGGGGATGAATATTGGGCTGGTGTCTTGAAGGAGAAGGGAAATTTAGAATTGCAACTGTCTAACTTAAAAGACACCCTGAAGAATAATCAAATAAAGACAGATGAGCTTAGCGGGGAAAAATTAACATTTGATTTGGAAATTCAGAAATTAAGCAAAGAAAAAACTGATCTCCAGCGCCAGTTAGAATATAATGAAAAGCTCTCAGACAGCATATCATTGCAATTAGTCAGGGAAAAAGAAGACAAGCGCAAGATTCAAAAGCAGGCAAGCCTGATGAAAGAAGAAAATTACGCTCTTCGCATTCGCCTGAAGAGTATGATGAGTGCCGCTGTTTCCTTAGAGAAAAAACTTAAGGAAACCGAAGACAGACGTATGGAGTTGTATAACCGTCTCAACCAGATGGACCAGCTCTTACAGGATAGACTCTCTGATGTATTAGAGACAAAGCAGAATCTAGGCGAGCTCAAAAAAGGATTAACGCCCTCCACTCAATCAGCCGTTGAGCTTTCTCCCATTGTAGTGCCAAGCGCCAGCCCCGCCGCCGGCGGGGTAAACGAGGCGCCTTCTGGAAGAATCGTCAGCATCAATGAAGAGAAGGACTTTGTGATTCTGGATAGGGGCCAGGCGCAGGGAATTTCTTTCGGCCAGAAGTTATCCGTTTACCAGGATTCACAGCGGATAGCTACGGTTGAGGTTATCCAGGTAAGGCCTAATCTGAGTGCCGCTGACATCAAAGAGAAAACAGCCCAGATAAAGGTAGGTGATGTGGTTAAATAAAAAGGTAGTTTAGCATGAGCGCAAGAACAATTAGCATCGTAGATGTAGCAAAAGCAGCGGGAGTCTCCATTGCCACTGTCTCCCGTGTGATCAATAAAGCCCCCACGGTAAACAATGCCAACCGCAAGAAAATTGAAGAAGTTATCCGCAAGTTAAAATTTACGCCTTCACCATCCGCCCAGGCATTAGCCAGGGGGCGGACAAATGCCGTAGCCCTGATCATCCCCCGCTACGAAGGTATTTTTTATTCTTTCTACGCTTTAGAGCTTATCCGGGGAATTGGCACCTTATGCGATTGCTTAAAGCTGGATCTGCTTCTGCATTTAACCGACGGCCGGGATGTTTTAAATGCCAAGTCAGCTGCGGGGATAATTTTTGCAGATATAATCACAAACCGCGCGCAATTGGAATGGGCTTTGAAAGAAAATATTCCCACCGTGGTGGTCAACAATCTGGTTGAGGACTTGGATGTCAGCTGCATTGCAATAGATAACCTAAGGGGGGCATTTGATGCGGTAAATTATTTTATAAGCTTAGGCCATAGAAGGATAGCCCATATAGCAGGAGACCTGATTAGCCAGGCCGCATCCATGCGCCTTGCAGGCTACAGGCAGGCCTTAGCAGAAAACAAGCTCAAGGAGATAGCGGAATACATTGTCAGGACTAATTACTCCCGGGGACAGGCGCGTCAGGCAACAGAGAAGCTCTTAAGTTTAAACGCCCCCCCGACAGCAATTTTTATTGCTTCTGATACGATGGCGCTCGAGGCAATTACCGTAATTATGGAAAAAGGAAAAAAAGTGCCTGAGGATATTTCAGTTATCGGTTTTGACGATAATCCCGCAAGCCTCTATGGCGCAGTCAGCCTCACCACCGTAAGGCAGCCGCTGATTAAAATGGCAGAAGAAGGAATTAAGGAATTAGATAGTCTGATTAAAGGAAAAAAAGACCTGCGCAAAGTAGCCCTGCCTACGGAGCTTGTGGTTAGGGATTCCTGCCGGGCAATAAAGCAATAAAAACATTATTTTGAGGCTTATTGAGATTTATGGAAATTTGTTGTTCAAGGTGCAATAAATCTCCATAAATTTCTATTAATTTCCATAGTTTCAATTTTTATAATCCTAATTGTATTTTGAATACCCGTCTTCATTTAAATAGATACCTTGCCACCGGCGTAGGCAGCCTTCCGCATAGTTCGCCCTCCGAAGCCTGCGATTTAGTTTTTCGCTATTTCAAAGACGATATCCCCTTCTGGCCGCAGCTGCCCAAAAAAGATTTTAGAGAGAATATGTATGTGCAATTTACCCAGGGCCTGCCCGGGGTGGTTATTGACCAGGCGGGAAAGAAAATATATATTGACACCGCTCAGGATAATTACGCGAAAGCTTTAGAAGCAGCCTACGAGCGTTATTTGGCTGAGGATTTAGATTATTTTGCGATAAGCCCGGACTACGCAGGTGGCTTTTATGAATTCATAAAACGCATCAAAGGGATGAACCCCGCCTTCATCAAGGGCCAGATTATCGGCCCGGTAAGTTTTGGCCTGGCCGTCACCGACCAGCATAAAAAAGCGATTATCTATGAGCAGGAATTCCGCGATTGCTTAACAAAGGTCTTAATAATGAAAGCCAGATGGCAGGTGAGGAAATTACGCGATGCGCTTGACGCGGGCCGCGGTCCGCAGGATAAACCTCAAATTATTATTTTTATTGATGAACCGTACCTGGTTTCTATCGGCTCAAGCTTTTTTAATATTACAATAGAAGATGTGCTGAGCATGCTTAACGATTGCATTGCGGCAATCCACAGCGAAGGAGCCTTTGCCGGGATTCATTGCTGCGGCAATACTGACTGGGGTATCGTTCTAAAAACCAATATTGATATCCTGAATTTTGACGCCTATAATTATGCCGAGACCATTTTTCTCTACCCCAAAGAGCTGGATAGTTTCTTGCAAAGAAACGGTATTCTTGCCTGGGGAATTGTTCCTACTCATTTAAGAGAAGACCTGCCTGCCCTAGAGAGTTTACTAAAAAAAATGGCTCCGGAGCGGGGGGCCTTCAAGCAGAGTTTTTCCCTGCTCAGTCCGGCCTGCGGATTAAGCGGCGTCCCCTTAGAAAGGGCTGAAGAGATACTGGCTCTCACCCTAAGATTAACCCGCTCACTATAAATTGTAGTGATAACGGATTAAGTATACAACATATAGTATTTCTCTTGACAACGGCTTTTGGTTTGTTATAATGGAAACCCCCAAGAAGATATAGAGGAAAAATTAGCGCCAGGCAAACGGAGGAATACTCATGGCAGTAAAACTTTCTGAGAACGCACTCAAAGTTTTGGAAAGGCGCTATCTGAAAAAGGATAAAGAGGGTAGAGTCGTTGAGACGCCGGATGAGCTTTTCCGGCGGGTTGCTAAAACTATCGCCTCAAGCGATAAGGCCTATGGCAGAAACGAAGCCCAGGTCAGGGAATTAGAAAACAGGTTCTATGAAATGCTCAGCAGCCTGGAATTTATGCCTAATTCACCTACGCTGATGAATGCCGGAAGGGAGCTCTCGCAGCTATCGGCCTGTTTTGTGCTTCCTATTGAGGATTCAATGGAATCTATTTTTGAATCCCTCAAGGCCACGGCCATGATCCACAAGTCCGGCGGAGGGACGGGGTTTTCTTTTTCCCGCTTAAGAGCCAAAAACAGCATGGTCCTTTCTACCGGCGGTATTGCTTCAGGCCCGGTTTCCTTTATGAAGGTCTATGACGCGGCGACCCAGGCGGTTAAACAGGGAGGTACCCGCCGGGGCGCTAATATGGGGATATTAAGGATAGACCATCCGGATATATTAGAGTTTATCCAGTGCAAGGATTTAGATAAGGATATTACGAATTTCAATATCTCAATTTCCGTTACCGATAATTTTATGCAGAAGCTTGAGAAGGGCGAAGATTATGATTTGATTGACCCTCATACTAAGAAGCCGGTAAAACAGCTGAATGCAAAACTTGTCTTTGACTTGATTGTGAAACAGGCGCATAAGAATGGCGAGCCGGGGGTAATTTTTATTGACCGGATGAACCAATTCAATCCCACGCCAAAGTTGGGAAGCTATGAATCTACTAATCCTTGTGGAGAGCAGGTGCTTTTGCCCTATGAAAGTTGTAATTTGGGCTCCATAAATTTAGACAAGATGTGCAAAGAAGCTGGCCCTGGCTATGAGGTTGACCCTGAGCGAAGTCGAACCATTGATTGGGATAAATTAAGCACGGTGATTCATCTGGCAGTGCATTTCCTGGATAATGTCATTGATGTGAATAAGTATCCGCTTAAGGAGATTGAGCGGATGACCCGCTTAAACCGCAAAGTTGGATTAGGAGTAATGGGCTGGGCAAGCCTGTTGTGCCGCTTAAGCATTCCCTATAATTCAGAAGAAGCCCTTGCCCTGGCCGAGAAGGTAATGAGTTTTATTTCAGAAGAGGCAAGAAAAGAATCTGAAGCGCTGGCAAAATATAAAGGAGTTTTTCCTTCCTTTAAAGGAAGTATCCACGATAAACCCGATGGAGCAAAATTGCGCAACGCCACCTTAACTACCATTGCCCCTACCGGCACCATCAGTATCATTGCCGGCCCCTGCTCTTCGGGGATTGAGCCGCTTTTTGCCATTTCTTATTATCGGATGGTAATGGACCAGGATAAATTGATTGAGGCTGACCCGGTTTTTGAAGGGATAGCCAGGAAAAGAGGATTTTATTCCCGGGAGTTAATGGCCAAGATTGCCGAGCAGGGCTGTATTCAGAGGATCGGAGAGATACCCGAAGATATCAAGAGGGTATTTGTGGTGGCCCACGATATATCTAGTCAGTGGCATATCAGGATGCAGGCCGTATTTCAGAAATACACGGATAACGCGGTCTCAAAAACAATAAACCTGCCAAACGAAGCCACTCTTGATGATGTGGCGCAGGCATATCTTTTGGCTTATCAGCTGGGCTGTAAAGGGGTAACCATCTATCGCGATAGGAGCCGCGAAGAACAGGTTTTAAATATTGAACGTAAAAAAGACACCAAACAAGAAAGCGCGGGAAAGGATTTAAAGAAGCCTGAGGCAATAGAAAAGATTGCCCCGCGGCCAAGGCCTGAGGTAGTTACCGGAACCACGACTAAAGTCGCAACCGGCTGCGGTAATCTTTACGTGACCATAAACTCTGATGAAGAGTGTATGCCTTTTGAGGTCTTTACCCAGATGGGTAAGGCCGGCGGCTGCGCCGCCAGCCAGCTTGAGGCCATCGGACGCTTGGTCTCTTTGGCTTTTCGCTCGGGAATTGAGGTAAAGAGCATCATTGAACAGTTACGCAATATCCGCTGCCCCTCGCCATCGTGGGAGAAGGGAGTGCGGATTTTCTCCTGCGCTGATGCCATAGCCAGGGTAGTAGAAAAAAGGTTAGTGAATTTAGGCCTGCTGAATAAGCCAGAGGGCGATGGTGCGGCTTCCGCTATCCGCAGCCATAAGCCAGAGGGCGATGGTGCGGCTTCCGCTATCCGCAGCCATAAGCCAGAGGGCGATGGTGCGGCTTCCACTAGCCGCAGCCAGAAGCCAGGCGAGGCCTCTCTAAAACTTACTAAAGCCGAAGAGCATTTGATAGAAAAGAATGTTACCGCTGATATAATCGGCGTCTGCCCTGACTGCGGAGGAGCTTTGCGCCATGAAGAGGGCTGCGTCA
>MHGN01000074.1 GCA_001805575.1 Omnitrophica WOR_2 bacterium RIFCSPHIGHO2_02_FULL_45_21
CGATTCAGGATGGGTGCAACTGCATGCGGAAAATATCCAGGAGGCCTTAGACCTGCATATCCAGGCATACCGCATCGGCGAGGGCCCGAAGATTATGCTTCCGGTGATGGTGAATATGGATGGCTTTATTCTGACCCATGGCCTGGAGCCGGTAGATATCCCTGCCCAGGAACAGGTGGATAGTTTCTTGCCCCCCTATAATCCATTGTATAAGTTAGACGTTGAAAATCCTTTGACCTTAGGGCCTCTGGTTGACCCTGATTATTATATGGAGACCCGTTTTGCGATTCAGGAGACCCATAAGGATGTCCTGCGCTTGATTCCTTTAATCAGAGATGAGTTTCAGAAGGCCTTTGGCCGTTCATCCGGAGGGTTAGTAGAGGAATATAGAGTTAAAGATGCTGAAAAAGTCATTGTAGCAATGGGTTCTGTCTGCGGAACGATTAAAGATGTGGTGGATAGCCTGCGGCAAAAAGGAAAAAAAGTTGGGCTGCTTAAAATTATTACCTACAGGCCCTTTCCGCTGCATGAGATTTATAAGTCCTTAAAGGATGTGCCGAGGGTGGCGATAGTTGAGAAGGCGGTTTCTTTGGGCTCCTATAGCCCCATCTTAAGCGAAGTCCGTTCGGTATTTTGCGGTAAGAAAAAGCCGCCGGTAATCAGTGGATTTGTGATTGGTTTGGGCGGTAGAGATATTACTATTGATTCTATAAAAGAAATCTTTAAAAGGTTGACTGCAAAACAAATCAGCGAAGAATATATTGACTTAAAGCCAGAGTTATTAGAGGAAAGCATATGAGGCAAGAGGAATCAAAACATCTTTTTAGCTCAGGCCACACTGCCTGCGCAGGATGCGGCCAGGCAATAGCCGCACGGTTGGTGGTGGATGCTACCGGGAAAAATACCATCATCGCCAATAACACCGGCTGTTTAGAGGTCTTTTCTACAAAATATCCTGAGTCTGCCTGGGGGGTCCCCTGGATACATTCTTTATTTGAGAATGCCGCGGCGGTTGCCTCAGGCATTGAGGCAGCCTTAAAATACTTAGGAAGCAAAGATAAAATTACGGTTATCTCCCAGGCCGGAGACGGGGGCACTGCGGATATCGGCCTGCAGGCGCTCTCGGGAATGTGGGAAAGAGGCCACGATATCCTCTCTATTTGCTACGATAACGAGGCCTACATGAACACAGGAATTCAACGTAGTGGTTTAACTCCATTTGATACCAATACCAGCACTACCCCTATTGGTTTTCAATCCGCGGGAAATCCCCGGCCCAAAAAACCTATGCCTGAGATTGCGCTGGCTCATGGCCTGCCTTATGTAGCCACTGCTTCAACCGGCTATCCTCAGGACATTCAAAAGAAAATCAAAAAGGCAATTTCCATTAAGGGCCCAAAGTATATCCAGATTCATGTGCCTTGTCCTTTGGGTTGGAGGCACGACTCGCAGCTCACCTATGATATTGCCAAGCTGGCGGTAGAAACCGGGCTATATCCTCTGGTAGAATATGAGAATGGAAAATTAACCGCCGTGCGAAAGCTCACTAAGATTAAACCGGTTGAAGAATATTTAAAATTTCAGGGGCGCTTTAAGCATATCTTAAGTTCTGCGGAGCAAATAAAACAAATTCAGGCAATCGCAGATAGCAATATAGAAAGATACGGTTTGAAAGTTGAGAGCGTGAGTGCGCCGCAGGAGAAAGGAGCGGGCCCGTTGAAGGATGAGGTAAAATAAAATGAAGTTAACCGTAGATGCCGCTACTTGTGTCGGGTGTGGTTTGTGCGAACAGGGCTGCCCGGAGATTTTTCAGATTCAGGGCGACGGTATTGCGCATATACTCGCGCAGGACTGCTCGCTGAGTCACAACTTGAAAGAAATAGCTGACAGTTGTCCGGTCAACTGCATTAAGGTCGCATAAGGCCCTTCCTTTAAAAGGTGCAAAAAGGTCTTTAGGATAAAGGGAGAATTTATTCCGGGAGATTCAGGGATGAGCTATTGTCCTTGAGGTCGGATTTTGCGATGAGCTCCTGGGTGAAGTTATCAAAGGCGCGCTGCTTTTTCTCTTCTAACAAATTTTTCTGGTGGTTTTCCTTCTCCTGCTTAAATTTTTCCTGATCAATACCTGTAGAAGCATCCTGCTCTATGAGAAAGTATGCGTCAGGGCTTTCTAAGAGAGCGCTGATTTCGCCCGGCTTTAAGTTAAAGGCGGCAAGCTGGATTTGCGGGGTTATCTCGCTCTCGGAGAGCGGCTCAAAGCGCTTAAATGGCGGTGTTGTTTTTAGCTCAAGCGCTAAACGGGAGGCTATTTCTTTGAGGGTTAAATTCGGCTCTTTTTTAAGAACTTCGTCAATCTGATTTTTGTAGCCCTGAATTTTTTTCTTCGCCTCGTTTTTTGCCTTTCCTGACTCCAGGGTTTCCCGGATCTCTCCTTTTACTTCTTCAAAATCAGGAATAAAGGAACCATTTTCAACCGGCGGCGGGCGCTTAAACTGGCCTGCATTTGCCTGATAGTAATTTTTCAACTCATCATCCGTTACTGCAATCTGACTTAGAAAATCCTTTTGGTCAGTTTTAAGATAGATGATGTTGACCGTTTCATTCTTTCTTTTGTAGTCAGCCAGCGCTTCTTCATCGTTAGTGGTTATGGCAGTGGTTATCCGTTCATAGAGTTTTCTGATAATCAGAGAGCTGCGCATCTGCTCTTCGAAATCGCGGGGTGAGCTGTCTAAGAAATAGCGGACAATCTTTTCATAGGCATCCTGGTTAAATGCACCGTCTCTAAAGAAGAGAGGCATAGCCGCAATTTCCCCGGCCACCTCCTGGTTGGCGGCCTTGATTTTTAGATTTCCGGCATACTCTAAGAGCACTAATTTTGCCCAGGCCTGCGCGCGAAGATTGAGGTAGGGGACAAGCAGGCGGTAATCTTCCCCAAACCTCAGGCGTGCATCATTGAGCCCTGCAAGGTACATCCTGCGGAATTCCGTTATTGAAACCGCGCGTCCGGAGATTGTACCGGCATAACCTGTTGCTATGGAGCCTTGTTTGTAGGCATCAGCTCCCCAGAGCACAAAGGCTAAAACCATCACGGTGATCAGGAGCCAAAAGACGATTTTTTTAGTCTGCTCTTGTTTACGGAGAATTTTTAACATAAAAAACATTATACTTACCTAATCTAATAAAGCAATATTTTTCTTTACAATCTAATCCTGGGGCTGTATAATCTTCCTTACTATGAACCGGACATTGAAATTGGGCCTGCCCAAGGGAAGCCTTCAGGAGGCAACCTTTACTATGTTTAAGAAGGCAGGCTTTAGTATAAATATAAGTGAACGTTCCTATTTGCCTTCTATTGACGACCCTGAGATTGAGCCGGTTTTGCTGCGGGCCCAGGAGATGTCGCGCTACGTTGAAGATGCGGCCATTGATTGCGGGATTACCGGTAATGACTGGGTGTTAGAAAACGGTTCGCGTGTTATAAGGGTGGAAGGCCTGATTTATGCCAAGCAGGGGTTGAATCCAGTCCGCTGGGTTCTGGCTGTTCCGGAAAGCTCCGGCATCCGGGGCGTAAAGGACTTACGGGGAAAACTTATTGCCACAGAATTAGTTAATGTTACGAGAAATTATCTAAAGAAAAATAAGATTAATGCGCGGGTAGAATTCAGCTGGGGCGCAACTGAGGTAAAAGTTGCCGCCGGCCTTGTAGATGCAATCGTTGAGCTTAGCGAAACCGGAAGAAGCCTCAGAGCGCATAAGTTAAAACCGATTGCTACCATCATAGAATCCACAACCCAGTTTATCGCCAACAAGATTGCTTATAGAGATAACTGGAAGAAAGCCAAAATCCAGCAGATTTGCCTTTTGTTAAAAGGGGCAATTCAGGCAGAAGGCAAGGTCGGGCTAAAGATGAATGTTACGGAGCAGAATCTAAAAAAGGTAATTAGTCTTCTGCCGGCGTTGAAAAATCCTACCATATCAAATCTAAGCCGGAAAGGCTGGCTGGCAATTGAGACCATCATTGAGGAAAAGACAGTGCGCAGTATCATTCCTCAACTTAAGGCATCCGGCGCGCAGGGAATTATTGAATATCCGTTGAATAAGTTGATATATTGAAGGAGCGAGGAAATGCCTTGCGGTAGAAAAAGAAAGAAAAGAAAGATAAGCACCCACAAGAGAAAGAAGATGCTGCGTAAGCGCAGACACCTGAAGAAGAGGCCTTGGGGATAAATATCTTTTGCAGCTTATGGAGTGAGGCCTGGCCCCTCGTTTGAGAGTATTTGCGATTGGAGAAGGGCGGTACTTCGACTTCGCTTGAGCGCCAATCCTGAGTGTAATCGAAGGACTGGGTAAAGTTAACGTTGCTTGCTAAGGTGGTTAAATATTTTGCCGGCGCTCTCGTTTTCAGCGTTGCAGGTTATTTATTTTTTATGCTACAGGAAAGCATAAAACACTTTCCTCTACCACTGCGAAAATCGCTGGAAGTCATCGCCGGAAGCGATTTCCTTGATTTACAGGATAGCTTCGCCGGTTTATTAGATAAAAGGCAGACGCAAGCCCAAGCCCATTATATGATGGGCTTATTTTATGAAAACCAGGCCAAATTTGATCAGGCCATTGTTGAATATAGAGAAACGTTAACCTTGGAGAAGGATGTTTCAGCGGCACATCTTCGCCTGGGTTTGGTTTTTATCCGTAAAGGAGATCTTGATAAGGCGGTTGAGGAGTTAGAAAAAGCAAAGCGGCTTGAGCCCGAAGATTTAGAGCCGGGGCTTATGCTTTCCCTTTTGTATACCCTGCAGAATTCATCTGATAAATCAGTTCAGGAATACGAAGAGGTTCTCGAAAAGGCATCTCAGATAGAGCCTGAAAATACCGATATCCTTAAAAGTTTGGCCGCGCTCTATTACCAGCAGAAAAAATTTGAGAATGCCGTCTCAACCTATAAGCTCATTCTGGCTCTTGACAAAAAAGATTATGAATCGGTTTTTTTATTAGGCATCCTTTTGTTGGAAGAGGGTAAATCCGGGGAAGCGGTGGAAAAATTCAAAGAAGCGCTGAAGTTGAATCCTGATTATGCGGATGCGCTTAATTCTTTAGGTTACTTATACGTTGAGGAAGGCAGGAATCTTGATGAAGCAGAAGAGTTGATTAAAAAGGCGCTCGCTTTTGCTCCGGATAACGGAGCTTTTATCGATAGTTTGGGTTGGGTTTATTACAAGAAGAATCAGATTGATAAGGCAATAGAGCAGTTAGAAAAGGCAAGCTCATTAGTGAGCGATGCGGTAATCTTTGAGCATCTCGGCGATGCCTATTCTAAAAAAGGAATGCTTGATCAGGCAGCGGGCAGCTGGGAAAAATCCTTAGCATTGAATCCAAAGTTTGACAAGGTTAAGGAAAAATTGCATCGGTTGAAAAATGAGCGCAATTGATGAAAAAGATATAAAACTTCTCGCGGATAAGGCAAAACAACTCCGTCGGCTAATTATCAAGATGCTCGCTCAGGCCGGATCAGGCCATCCCGGAGGAAGCTTATCGGCAGCGGATATAATTACCTGTCTCTATTTTAAGGTGATGCGCTATAATCCTAAAGAGCCTAATTGGCCGGAGAGGGATAGATTCCATATGTCTAAAGGCCACTGCTGTCCTGCGCTCTACGCTGCCTTAAGCGAGGCGGGATATTTTCCGCTTGAGCATCTCTGGACTTTGCGTAAATTTGGTTCTCTATTGCAGGGACATCCTGACCGGAGAACTCCGGGAGTGGAAGTCGCCAGCGGCTCTCTTGGCCAGGGCCTTTCGGTTGCCCTGGGGATGGCGCTCTCAGGCCGCATTGATAAGAAAAACTATCGCGTTTACTGCCTGATGGGCGATGGCGAGATTCAGGAGGGAAATATCTGGGAGGCGGCGATGGCCAGCGCCCATTATAAGTGCGATCAGCTCTGCGCCGTATTGGATTATAATGGTTTTCAGATAGACGGCTGTATCAAGGAGATTATGAACTTAGAGCCATTGGTTGATAAGTGGCGCTCCTTTGGCTGGCATACCATAGAGATAGACGGGCATAATATCAAGGAAATACTGGATGCTTTAGAAGAAGCAAAGGCCATAAAAGGCAAGCCCTCAATCATTATCGCCCATACCATAAAAGGCAAAGGTGTTTCCTTTATGGAGAATGTCCTGGATTTCCACGGCCGGGCGCCGACCAAGGAAGAAGCAGAGAAGGCGCTAAAAGAATTAGAATGAAATTATTAGCGTAGAGCGTAGAGTGGATAGTTGCAGGGAACGGCCGCGGCCATTCCCTGCTAAACGCTAAAGAGTTTTTATATGGAAATGTTATATCAGCGCGATGTTTATGGCCAGACCTTGGCCGAATTAGGAAGGCAGGATTCTAATATCATTGTCTTAGACGCCGACCTTTCCGGTTCAACCCGAACCTGCCTTTTTGCCAAAGAACATAAGGAGCGCTTTTTTAATTTCGGAGTTGCCGAGCAGAATATGATGGCGGCAGCGGCGGGTTTTGCTTCTTGCGGGAAAACTGTCTTTGTCTCAACCTTTGCCATCTTTGCCACCGGAAGAGCCTGGGACCAGGTAAGAAATACCGTTGCCTATAACAATTTCAACATCAAAATTGTCGCTACCCACGCCGGAGTTACCGTAGGCCCTGATGGGGCAAGCCATCAGGCATTGGAAGATATTACCCTTATGCGGATTGTCCCTAATCTAAAGCTCATTGTTCCGGCTGACGCTCCACAGACCCGCGATGCGGTGCTCGCTGCCTATAAGACTCCCGGACCGGTCTATGTGAGATTGGGAAGGCCAAAGGTTCCCACCATTCTCGGCAAGGGCCCCTTTAAATTAGGCGCGGCAGAAATTTTATCAAAAGGAAATGATTTGACCATCATTGCCTGTGGTATAATGGTAAAACAGGCCTTGGATGCGGCGGGTTGCTTGAAGAAAGAAGGAATTTCCTGCCGGGTGATCAATATGCATACCATAAAGCCCATTGATACTAATGCCATAGTAAAAGCTGCTTGCGAAACTAAAGGCATCGTGGTCTGCGAGGAGCATACTGTGGTGGGAGGATTAGCTTCAGCAGTTGATGAAGTGGCGGCGGAGAACCATCCTATTACTGTCTTAAGGGTAGGGGTGAAGAACCGCTATGGACAGTCAGGCGAGTCAGATGAGTTAATCAATGAGTATGAGCTTTCAGTAAAAGATATCATCAGGACATGTAAAAAAATTTTATATGGTAAAAGTTAGGATACTTTCCCCGGCAAAACTGAATTTGTACTTAGAGGTTTTAAATAAAAGGCCGGACGGCTACCATAATATCCGCAGCCTCTTTGAGCGGATTTCCTTAAGCGATGAGCTTACCTTTAAGCAGAGCGATAATCAGCGCATTGAAATAAAATCTGACGCAAAAGATATGCCTAAGAATAACCGTAACCTGGTCTATAAAGCTGCTTCTCTCTTGAGAGAGGCCCTGGGGATTAAAAAAGGCGTGAGCATAGAAATCAAAAAACGCATTCCCCTGGGTTCAGGCTTAGGCGGCGGCTCAAGCAATGCGGCCAGCGCACTTTTAGCTTTAAATAACCTCTGGCATTTAGGGCTTTCGCAAAAAAAGCTCTTTGCCTACGGCTCTTATTTAGGCAGCGATGTGCCGTTCTTTTTATCCGGAGCCTCCTTTGCGCTGGTGGAGGGCCGGGGAGAGAAAATAAAACCGCTCAGCCATTTTAAAAAAAAGTTCTGGCATATCATCATCGTGCCGGATTTTAAGGTTTCCACGCAGGAAATATATGCAGGGCTGGATAACTTAGGAAATTATCATAAAAGACCGGCGGCGCTGACGGCAAGAGAGCTATCCCAGCCGGCAGAGATTACCCGGGGAAAAATCATTTATAATCGTTTAGAGGAGGCGACCTTCAGGAGCTATCCGAAGGTAAAGGAACTCAAAGAGGCCCTGCTTAGCCGCGGCGTCCAAAATGCCGCGATGTCCGGTTCCGGAGGCGCGGTATTCGGTATGGTTAATTCAAGAAAGGAGGGATTAAAATTATTGGAAAGTTTTAAGCATTGTAAAAACATAAGGACCTTTGTGGCGAGAACACTCTAAATTTGATTGCAGGAGGGATACAGCTATGGAAATAACCGAGGTAAGAATTTTCTTAAAAGATTCAATTGATAAAAAACTCAAGGCCTACGCCACCGTAACCTTTGACAATGCCTTTGTGGTTAGAAATATAAAAGTTATTGAAGGCTCAGGCGGGCTATTCATCGCCATGCCTTCGCGCAAGATTAAACAGCCCTGTCCTAAGTGTGGATTTAGAAACGAGGCCCGCAGTAAATATTGCAATCAGTGCGCCGGACAGCTTCCGCTGATATCCCAGCCGATCACCGGCGAATCCCAGGCTTCTGATATGCAGTCTGAACATAAAGACATCGCCCATCCCATCACCCAGGCCTTCAGGGAGCATTTACAAAAGAAAGTTCTTGAGGCATACGAGCAGGAAAAGAAAAAGGGAGGGCATCCTCTAGCAAGTTAATCAAGCGATTTTATATCTATAGCGTAAAGGGTTGAACCGATATCTGCCCGGTTGTGTAATGGTAGCACATCAGAATTTGGGTCTGACTGTCAAGGTTCGAATCCTTGCCGGGCAACATAAGAGGCGATATATGGATAAGAAATTTGCAGGGATAATTCTGGCGGCGGGCGAAGGGACGAGGATGAAGTCCGCAATCCCCAAGGTGCTGCATCCTATCTGCGGCAAGCCGATGCTGGCTTATGTCCTGGATTTGGCAAAGAAGCTAAAGTTAAGCAAAACCCTGGTTGTGGTCGGCAATAAGAAAGAACTTTTTAAGGGCTTGTTGGATGAATATCAGGCCAAAGCTATCTATCAGGACAAACGCTTAGGAACCGCGGATGCGGTAAAGAGGGCCCGGGGTATCTTGAAAAGCTTTTCCGGCAATATCCTGATTCTTTATGGTGATCAGCCGCTATTACAAGCAAAGACCTTAAAAGAGCTTATGCAAAAGCATCTTGCAAGTTGCGCCTCAGCTACTATTCTTACCGCGGCTATGGAAGACCCTTTGGGCTATGGAAGAATTGTGCGGGATAATTATGCCCGGATTACCGAAATTGTTGAGGATAAGGATGCCGCAAATGAGCAAAAAAATATAAAAGAAGTAAATACCGGCATTATTTGTTTTAAGAAAAACGGCCTTTTTAAGGCAATCACCAGAATCAGGACTGATAACGCCAAAAGAGAATATTATCTGACAGACGCCATAAAAATTATGGCCGGGGAAGGCTTAGTCGTTGAATCTCTCTGTATTACTGTTGACCCAGCTCAAGCCCAGGGCATAAATTCGCGCCAGGATTTAGCCCAGGCGCAAAAGATTATGCGCCTGCGTATCTTAGATAAGCTGATTGCTTCCGGCGTAAGTATTGTAGACCCGCAGGCTACCCAGATAGATTATGATTGTAAAATCGGCCCTGATAGCATAATTTACCCCTTTACAGTAATTGAAAAAGATGTTATAATTGGAAAATTCTGCTCAATAGGGCCCTTTTGCCATTTAAGGCCCGGGACAAGAGTTGAAGATAGAGCGATAATCGGCAATTTTACCGAAGTAGTGCGCTCGCGTATCGGAAAAGATACGTTGATGAAGCATTTTAGCTATATAGGAGATGCCGCAGTCGGCAAGAATGTAAATATCGGATGCGGCACGGTAACCGCCAATTTTGACGGAAAAAATAAGCAGAAGACAGTTATTGCTGATAGCGCTTTCATCGGTGCAGACACAATTTTAAGGGCTCCGCTGAAAATTGGCAAGAAGGCAGTTACCGGCGCCGGCAGCGTGGTAACCAAAGAGGTTAAGGCCGGGGAAGTGGTGGCGGGCGTGCCGGCAAGGCCGCTTAAATTCGCCCCGCCAAAGGCGGGGCTCATTTAATATGGATAAATTAGTCGTAGTAACGGGTAGCGCCCATCCTGAGTTAGCAGGGGATATCTGCAAGTATCTGAAGATAAAATTAACTCACTGCTTGGTAGGTAAATTCAGCGAAGGTGAAATCAGGGTTGAGATTAAAGAGAATGTCCGGGGCAAAGACGTCTTCGTGGTTCAGCCTACCTGCCCTCCGGTGAACGAGAGCCTGATGGAGCTTTTGATTCTCATTGATGCCTTAAGGCGGGCATCGGCAAAACGCATTACTGCGGTTGTGCCTTATTACGGTTATGCGCGCCAGGACCGCAAAGATCAGCCGCGCGTTCCCATAACCGCAAAGTTAGTGGCAAATTTGATCACCGTTGCCGGGACAGACAGGGTCCTGACTATGGACCTGCACGCCGGACAAATTCAGGGATTTTTTGATATTCCTCTTGACCATCTCTTTGCGGTGGGGGTTTTGGTTGAGTATTTTGAAAAGCTAAAACTAAAGGACCTGGTGGTGGTTTCGCCGGATGTAGGCGGGATTAAGATGGCAAGGGCTTATGCAAAAAGGCTCAATGCCGGCCTGGCTATTGTGGATAAGCGCAGGATTTCTCCCGAGGCAACAGAGGCGGCGCATATATTAGGCGATATAAAGAACAGGAATATTATCGTGGTTGATGACCTTATTTCTACCGGCTCTTCCCTGATTGAGGCGATTGAGATTCTCTTTAAGGAAGGGGCGAGAGAAATCCGGGCTGCGATTACCCATGGCGTGCTCTGCGGTTCTGCAATAGAGCGGATAGATAAATGCAGGCATCTAAAGGAGCTGGTGATTACCGACAGCATTCCGTTGGATGATTCTAAGAAACATCCCAAAATCAAGGTTTTATCTATCGCTGGCCTTCTGGGCGAGGCAATAAAAAGGATACATAACGAAGAATCGGTGAGTTCTTTGTTTGATTAAGTGAGGCCACAACTTACGGAGCGCAAGCGAACGTAAGTTGCCTAGCCGAACTTACCCTTGACAGCAAAAGCTGTCAAGGGTTTGCACATTTGAAGTGAGGGGGTATATGGAAGAGATAGTTTTGGAAGCGCAAAAGAGGCAAGAGGTAGGCACGCGCAAGGTCAATCGGCTGCGTAAGCGCGCATTGATACCGGCGGTAGTTTATGGCGAAGGCAAGCAGCCCCTGAGTATACAGTTAGTTGCCCGGGATTTCCTTAATTTGATTGCTGTCCATCGCGGCGGGTCTTTTGTCCTGAAACTTAAGGTTAAAGACAACGGCAAATATCAGGAGAAGTCGGTATTGATAAAGCAGATACAGCGCCATCCGGTCAGAGACGATTGTATTCATATTGACTTCAACGAGATATCTTTAACCAAAACAATCAGGGTTAAAGTTCCATTGGTTGCCGTTGGTGAGGCAATCGGCGTGAAGTTTGACGGCGGCGTACTAGACCATATCCTCTGGGAATTAGAGATTGAGTGCCTGCCTGCTCAAATACCGGAGTCAATTGAGGTTAATGTCTCGAGCTTAAAGATCGGTGATTATTTACACGTGAAAGATCTGGCTGTTGGCGAAGGGATAAAGCTCTTAAATGATTCTGAGGCAGCAGTTTTGGCAGTAGCTATGCCGAGGAAGGAAGAAGTTGCGCCTGCGGCTCTCGAGGCCGGGGCAGAGGCCAAGGCAGAGCCGGAAGTAATCAAAGAAAAGAAAGAAAAACCTGAGGCAGGGAGTGAAACCCAGCCAGGCAAGAAACCCCAGGAAGACAAGAAATAGAAACTTCCTTTAATTCCGTTAGGTCCGTTCTGACGGACAGAACGGGCAGAACGGACAATGTGAAATTAGTGATTGGTTTGGGCAATCCGGGGCCGGCCTATAAAAATACCCGCCATAATCTGGGATTTATGCTTATTGATGCCTTGAGCAAGGATTTCGCTGCCCGTTTGAAACCAGAGAGTAAAACCAACACCCTCAAGGCAAACTCGGATTTCAGAGGAAAAGCCTTTGTTCTTTGTAAACCGTTATCGTATATGAATCTATCAGGCTTAAGCGTATTAAAATTACTGCAGGAAAATAGAGCTCACCCGCAGGACATTTTAGTGATTTGTGATGATCTCAATTTGGAGTTAGGCAGGCTTAAGCTTAAAGCCTTCGGTGGCGCCGGGGGCCATAATGGGCTGGTTTCGCTTATAACATCTCTTAAAACAGAGGCCTTCCCGCGGCTGCGCATAGGTATTGCCGCTCCGGAAGTTAAAGGAAAATTGAGCGATTATGTTTTATCGCGTTTTTCGCGCGGCGAACAAAAGGTAATCCAGCGGGCTATCGCTGAGGCAAAAAAAGCAGTTTTGTGCTGGTTAGAAAATGGAATTAACGTTGCGATGAACCGGTTTAACACAGGAGAATGATATGGTAAAGTATGAAGTAATGTTTATCTTGCAGCCAAATCTAAACGAGGAACAGAAAAAAGAACTTTATGCGCAGTTAGGCGAAGCCATAACGAAAAATAATGGGGAGATAGTAAATGCAAATGTCTGGTCTCAAGAAAAAAAGCTCAGTTACCCGATAAAGAAATTTCATGAAGGAATCTATTATCTTATAATTTTTAGAGCAGACCCCGGCGCAATCCAAAAGCTCAAACAGATTTATAAATTAAACGAAAATATTATCAGATTGCTGCTCACGAAAAGCGAATAGGAGGAAATGATGGCAAGCCTTAACAAGGTATTGTTGATAGGTAATCTTGCGAAAGATCCTGAATTGCGCTATACGCCTCAAGGGACCGCGGTGGTGAACCTGAGAATGGCGGTAAACAGGCGCTGGAAGGACAAGGCCGGAGAACAGAAGGAAGAGGTTTGTTTTCTTACGGTGGTTGCCTGGGATAAGCAGGCTGAGGTCTGTAACCAGTATCTGCGTAAG
>MHGN01000075.1 GCA_001805575.1 Omnitrophica WOR_2 bacterium RIFCSPHIGHO2_02_FULL_45_21
CGCCTTATAAAGCGCCGGAGCCTGCAAGCGATGAAGCTAAAAAGCAGCCGGTTTGAAATTGAATCTGAAATTATCCTGGAAGCAGCCAGAATAGGCGCGAAGATAATCAGTATACCCGTATGTCCGATATATAAGGGCCATCCCAGCAGCATAAGCCCGCTTTTAGATACGCTAAGATTCATAAGATTCAGCTTGCCTTATTTTCGCTCCCGGCCTAGGGGGAGCCATAAGCCAGAGGGCAATGGTGCGGCTTCCGATAGCCGCAGCCATAACTATGGAACTAAAGGATAGTTTACTTATTGGACAGCTGCTTATTGAAGCCGGCATCGTCAGCGCTCTTGACCTGGAAAAGGGGCTCAAGGAACAGAAAAGAACGGGTGAATTTATCTGCACCACCTTGGTGGGGCTCGGATTATCCAAAGAAGATGCCATTATGCCTATCCTGGCCAAGCATTTAAATATACCCTATGTCAAAATCAAGGACCTGAATATTCAGCCGGAGGTAATCTCAAAGGTCCCGGCCAAATTCGCAATACACTATAAGCTTATGCCTGTCAGGATGGAAGGTAATGAAATAACCTTAGCCGTTACCGATCCTTTAGACGTCCATACCTTTGATGATTTAAAGCTTCTGCTTGGTTTTGAGGTAAAGCCGGCGCTTGCCGGAGAGAAGGACATCCTGGAGGCAATCCATAGATACTACGGGGTGGGCGCAGAGACGTTAGAGCGGATTGTCAGCGAGAAGGCCGCGGACAGGACTCTGCCGACGGGCATCGAGAAAACCGAGGACCTGGAAACATTAGCCGAGGATGCCTCAATTATAAAGTTCGTTAACCAGCTTTTGGCTCAAGCGCTCTCCGAGCGCGCCTCGGATATCCATATTGAGCCCTTTGAGGATGAACTCAGGGTGCGTATGCGGGTGGACGGCATTCTTTACGATACGCCGATACCGCCGACTATAAAATACTTCCATCAGGCAATTGTCTCCCGTATCAAAATAATGGCAAATCTCAACATCGCCGAACGCCGCCTTCCCCAGGACGGGAGAATAAAAGTGAAGCTTCAGGATAGCGAGCTTGATTTGCGCGTTTCCGTCATTCCCTCATCGTTTGGCGAATCCGTCCATGTAAGGCTCTTGAGCCCGGTATTCTTTCTGGACCTGGAAAAGTTAGGGCTGCTTGAAGATGGGATTAAGAAGATAGAACAGGTAATTAAAAAACCCCATGGAATCATCTTTGTAACCGGGCCAACCGGCGCCGGCAAGTCCACAACCTTATATGCCGCCTTATCTAAGATTAATTCTTCTCATGTAAAGATAATTACGGTAGAAGACCCGGTAGAATATCAGCTGCGGGGAGTAATGCAGATACAGATGCTGCCTAAAATCGGCCTGAGTTTTGCCGCGGGACTGCGTTCAATCCTGCGCCATGACCCTGATGTGATAATGGTGGGAGAAGTGCGGGATTACGAGACTGCCGAGGTGGCTATCCGCGCCAGCCTTACCGGCCACCTGGTCTTTTCTACGCTGCATACCAATGATGCCGCCGGCGCGATAACCCGCCTTTTAGATATGGGGGTTGAGCCGTATTTGGTCTCCTCTTCGTTAGAATGCCTGATCGCCCAGAGGTTAGTGCGCCTGATTTGTCCTGAATGCAAGGTTCCGGTTGTTCTTTCGCAAAAGGCGCTTAAGGACTTTGGCCTTCCTGAGAAGTCAGCCGCAGTGCAGCTTTTTGCCGGCCGAGGATGTCCTGCCTGTAAATTCAGCGGCTACAGGGGCAGAACCGGAATTTACGAAATTCTGCTTATGCATAATACGGTCAGGGAAATGGTGCTCCAGAAGGCCTCCGCTCAACAGATTAAGAGAAAAGCCATTGAATTGGGCATGCGCACCTTACGGGATGATGGCTGGCAGAAAGTCCTTAAGGGCCTGACTACCATTGAAGAGGTAATGCGGGTAACCCAGCAAGAGGGAGTGCTGGAATAAGAGTAATGGCAAAATTCATATACGAGGCAAAAAGCGGGCCGCTGGAAAAAGTTTCCGGGAGGATTGAAGCAAAGAGCCGGTCACAGGCAATAGCCCTGGTAGAAGAAAAAGGCCTTTTTCCCATACAGGTTAAAGAGGTAAGAGAAAATGCCGGCGCAGCGGCTGGCTTAATCCGCAGGCGCATTAGCAGGGAGGAGCTGGCCGTTTTTACGCGGCAGTTTTCCAATCTCATTGAATCCGGGCTTACCATTACCAGGGCATTGAATGTTCTTATGCAGCAGACGGCGCAGCCGGCCCTGAAAAATATTATTATGGGAATCTATGAACGCATCAAAGACGGGGCAACGCTTTCAGATGCCTTGAGCTTTTACCCAAAGCAATTTTCTCAATTCTATTGCGCGGTGGTTAAGGCAGGCGAGCTCAGTGGCGCGCTTGAGGCCGTATTAAATCGCTTAGCTGATTTCAGCGAGCAGGAAGAGAAGATTCGTTCCGACGTGCTTTCTGCCCTTACCTATCCGGCGTTGATTTTAAGCGTAGGAATAATTACCATATACGCATTACTTACTTTTGTGGTCCCTAAAATTACTGCGATGTTTGAAGAAATGGGCGAGGTTTTGCCTTTACCGACTCAAATCCTCATTAATCTCTCTAACATCTTTAAGGCCTATTGGTGGTTAGCCCTATTACTCATTGCCGCGAGCTGGATTTTCATCAAACGAAATAAAAGCTGCCAAGAGCGGCTCTTCTGGCACAGGCTCATCCTTAATCTGCCATTACTCGGCAGGATTATAGAGAAAACTGAAATTGCTCATTTTGCGCGCACCCTGGGACTGCTTTTTGAATCCGGGGTAGCCATGCTCGTCGGTCTTGAGGCCGTTTCAGAAACCATCACCAATGAAGTTATAAAAACTGAGATTAAAAAGATAACTACTGATATCAAGGACGGCGCAAGCCTATCCTCGGCAATCAAAAAATGTTCTTTCTTTCCTCTCTCTGCGGCTAATATTATAAATGTAGGAGAAGAAGCAGGAACCTTAGAAAAATCGTTAAAACGCATTGCTCTCTCATATGAGCAGGAACTCAACCGTATCATCAAAGCATTGACCTCGCTTCTTGAGCCGATTATGATTTTGCTCCTGGGCCTGGTGGTAACCTTTATCGTGGTAGCAATGCTCCTGCCGATATTCCAGATAAATTTTATGGTAAGATGAAGCTCCACGGCTTAAGAGCCGTGGTTTCTGATTTTTTCCCGCCTTGTGGCGGGACTGGCGGGATAAAATAAGGGGGAGAAAATAAAAGATGAGAAATCAAGTTATAGCGTATAGCATAGAGCGTTTAGCGTTTAGTAAAAAAAATAATTCTTTTTCTTTTCTATCCGCTATCCCTGCCTTGCCGGCAGGCAGGCGCTATCCGCTAAACGCTAAAAGAGGATTCACCCTCATTGAACTGATGCTGGTAGTTATCATTATCGGTGTCTTGGTGGGTATGGTTATGCCGAACTTAGTGGGTAAGTCTGAGCAGGCAAAGAGGTCAGTGGCCAGGGCCGATATTGAGGCCAATATCGCAACAGCATTAGAGTTATACGAAGTTGATAACGGGAATTTTCCCGCTACCGAGCAGGGTTTGTCGGCCTTACGGAGTAAGCCTTCCAGCTCTCCGGTGCCTAAGAATTGGAACGGGCCATACCTGAAAAAAGAAGCTAAGGACCCCTGGGCCAGCGCCTACGTCTATAAATCACCCGGTGAACATAATAGCGACGGCTATGACCTTTCTTCAAAAGGCAAAGACGGCATTGAAGGTACTGAAGATGATATTAAAAACTGGGAGTAATCCGGGGTTTACCCTGCTTGAACTTTTAGTAGTTATTCTTATCATTTCAATTACCCTGGGGTTTCTGGCGCCCGCGTTTCGCAAAACGTTTCTTGATATTCAACTTAATTCATCAGCCCAGGAGATGGTTAGCTTGATGCGCTATGCCCAGGAGCGGGCTATTCTAGAAAATACGGCCTTCCGGCTTAACTTAGATGCAGAAAACGGGACTTACTGGTTAACGATGAAAGAGCAGGATAAGCCAGACCAGGAGGCCTATAGCAAGCTTAGAGGAAATTTTGGCAGGCTGTATACTCTTGCCAGGGAACTGAAGATGGAGGCCGGAGAGAATGCCATTGATTTTTATCCGGACGGAGAAGTTGGATACCTGAAGATCAAGATAACCAACCCGAACAACAAAGGATTGGTTATCACGCAGAAATCAGGCGCAGGAGGCAATATTGCGGTGACGGATGAGTTTGAGAAATAGGGTTCAGGGGTTTCTCTTAATTGAGGTCCTGGTTACCGTGGCAATGCTTGCCTTTGGTTTAGTCTATATTTCCCGGGGATTCACCAATTGCCTTAGGGCAATGTCGCAGATAGCTAATTATACTACGGCTATAAATCTGGCAGAGGAAAAAATCTTTCAGCTTCAGTCAGAATCAAGGCCGGAAATAAGCCTTACGGAAGAAGGCGTCTTTGCCGATAACCCGAATTTTAATTACAAATTAGAGGCTAAAAAACTTGAAGATTTGGAGCTCAGTGAGCTCTATCTCCAGGTCAACTGGAAAGAAGGCAGAAGAACCGGCAGTTTTGAAATAAGCAGCTATCTTTAGAGAGCAGGTAAGCAATGAAGATGAAGAGCAATAAGCGAAGAGGGTTTACCCTTCTTGAGCTTTTGTTGGCAATCAGTATTTCCGCCCTGGTTTTAGTTTCAGCTTACTCAGGCCTGCGCCTTGGCTGGGTGAGTTACCAGAGATTAGACGGCCAAATACAAAGTTATCAAAGTGGACGCAGCGGCTTCTTCAGGTTAGCTAAGGATCTGGGAAATTCTTTTTTATTTGATGCCGGCGATGACAGCCGTGTTGCTTTTTCCGGCACACAAGGAGAAATGTCTTTTGCCACCCTGGTAAGGTCAAAAAATAAAGAAGGGATAACCTATATTGAAGCAGCAAAGGTATTTTATAAATTTGAGGGAAAAAATCTCCTCAGGGCTTTTCTTAAGGGCAAGGCCCTGCTTAACCCAGGCCTGGAGCCGGAATATGAGGTCTTTCTGAGTGATTTAACAGGCCTTGCATTTTCCTACGCATCCAGAGAATCTGCCGGCCCATCATCTTTAAGCTGGAAAGACAGCTGGACAGATAAAACTATGCTTCCTGCGGCAGTGCGGCTGCAATTAACCCAAGCGCAGAAAGGCCTGCCGCCGGTAACTTTGCTAAAGAGTATACGATTAACGAACATCTCTCTAAGATGAGCCTTAGAAATAAACAAGGCGCGGTTTTGGTTGTTTCTTTGTGGATTTTGATAATTTTAGTGCTTTTGGCAGTCAGCGCAGGCAGGCGCGTTTCTATTGCATTGAAGCTCTTGCGGTATCATCTTAATCGCACCCAGGCCTTTTATCTGGCCCAGGCAGGCATTGAACGCATTCGTTATGAAAAGACGCTTGATACAAATGAATACGACAGTCTTAACGAAGCGTGGAGCAATAAACTGAATCCTGAAGGACAGCCGTACTTTAAAAATTTTGGCCTGGGAACGGGAAAATTTAAGGTATGCTATGAATATTATGAATCAAAAGACAGAGAGCCGGAAATCCTTTACGGGATGCAGGATGAACAGTCAAAATTAAATATTAATAAAATCATACAGGATGACGGCGCTAACCTTGATAACAATGCCCGCGCTGCATTTGTGGAATTGTTAAAAATCCTGCTTGCTTGCGATGATGAAGAAGCAAAAGGACTGGTTGACAGATTCGTTGATTGGATAGATAAAGATAGGGAGGCCTATCCGGCAAAAAATCTCCCCTTAGACAGGCTTGAGGAGTTATCTATGATTGAGGGTTTTAAGCCGGAAACAGCTAATAAACTTAAGGATTATGTTACAATTTATGGAGACGGCGCTATCAATATCAATAGCGCGCCCAAAGAAATACTCCTGGCCTTAGGCTTAAGCGAAGAATCTGCTTACGATATCCTCAGTTACCGTAAGGGCGTAGACGGGAAAATCGCAACCGAGGACGATAGGGCTATCCGGGAGATTAACGAGCTGAATACTGAATCAGGGATGAGTGAGATTTTCAGAGGGAGAACCCTCTCTGCAGAGGACGCGGCGCTGATTAACAAATTGATCACTACCCTAAAGCTCACCACAAAGAGTTTATGCTATATGATTGCCTCTTATGGCAGAGCAGGTACGGTTACAAAAAGTATTATCATAACCTACCGGATAAATCCGGACAAATCCTTTGAACAGCTCTATCGCTATGAAGAATAAATCCATAACCCAGCCGCTAACCACCTGTATTGCTATCACTGAAAAGGCGATTAAGATTACCCAGGGCTGCGGCCAGAAAATTTCACAGCTTAAAGCTGCAGCCATCAATGATAAAACAGATGAGGAAATCACCCGGGGATTTGATATTCTATTGAAAGAAAAAAAACTAAAACCAAAAAGCCCGGGCAGGATTATCTTATCCATCCCCAGGCAGGCCTGTGCCACCGGCTATGCGCGGCTTCCCTCAACAAGGCCGGATGAAATCAAAGAAATGGCGCGGCTACAGGCAGGCAAGCTCCTGCCCTATGAGCCTCAGACAATAGTTTTCAGTTATCGGACTCTGCGGATTACCGCCGAGGGGTATGCTGACATCATTTTGCTCATTGTGCACCAGGATATCGTCAAAAGATACCTGCGATTATTGGAAAAATATGAATTCCGGCCGCAGGAAATTACCATTGACGCAGAAGGAATGCCCGGGTGGCTCGCTTTAGGAAAAGATGTTAGCCCTGAGGAGCCGGTGATGCTCGTTGACTTGGATTCAGGCTGCGGCCGGCTGGATATCATCGCCGGCGGCAGCCTATTATACTCAAGGGCCTTTGGGCTCCTCGCGCCGCCGGTGGAATATAAACTGCGGCTGCTTGATGAAATCAACAAAAGCCTGATTGCCTATGATAAGGAAGACGTCGGTCAAAAGCCGGCCCAGGGATTTATTACAGGCGCTGATGAATCTTTAAAGCTCATTGATGAAGATTTTATGAAAAATTTTAATTTTAAATGTATCAGCTGTCCGCAGACACAAAATATGCCTTTAAAGGCGGATTCAGCCGTGAGTATCTCTGACCTTAAGGAAAACTCTTTTGCAAGTTTGCTGGGAATGGTTCTCTCAGCCAAAAGGCCGTCCTTTAACCTTCTTCCTGAAGAGATCATAATCAGGAGAGAGAAGGATGCTTATCAGCGCCAGGTCTACATAAGCATAGGATTGTTTTTCTTGATTGCTGCGACTCTTGCCGCAGCCATGGGTATGGATGTATTAAGCAAGCGCAGCCTAAAGCAGCGCTTGAGCCGCCAGCTGCAAAATTTATCAAGTGCGGCTTTAGGTATTGAGAGAATGGACAAGAAGCTTTCCCTGCTTAAGAATCATCTTGAGCAGTCCAGTAGCTGCCTGGATATTTTAACTGAGGTATTTCGTATTGCCGCAGATGACGTCCGGCTGATACTTCTTGAATATGATGCCAGCGGCCCTCTACTGTTAAGAGGGCAGGCCAGGACTATCGCTGTTGTTTTTAATTTCGTCAATGGCTTAGAGGCCTCAGGCAGGTTTAAGGGTATTCAGGTGAGATATGCCTCTAAAAGAAAAGTCAAGAATGAAGAATTAGCTGATTTTGAAATTGTCTGTCCATTAGAAGGAAAATAATGGAACTCGCCGCTAATCTAAGCAAGAGAGAAAAATTCATCTTAGCAATAACGGGGACGCTCATCATCTTTGCATTAACTTACAACTTCATCCTAAAGCCGTATCTAAAAGCAGCGGGTGTTCTGGAGAAAGAGATTGCCCAGCATAAAGCCAAGCTGCTTAAGGCAGCGCATTACCTGCAAAAGAAAACAGCCATTGAAAAGGACTTTCAGGATGCCCTGGGTAATCTTAAGCGGCAGGAGGGGGTATCCGGCGAACAGCAGATTGCGCGGATATCGGTGGAATTGGAAAATCTGGGCAACCTTTCAGGGATTCGCATAACTGATATTAAGCCTAAACCAATGAGAAGTTATGACTTCTACAGCGAATTTATCATTGAGATAAGGTTTGAGGCCGAGCTCCGGGAAGCAGCCAAATTTATTTATGAAATCCAGCAATCCAAGGAAATATTAAAAATTGAAAAGCTCCAGTTAAATGTCAAGTCAAGCGGCTTCCCCTTATTAGAAGGCCATCTGCAGGTGCATAAGCTTTCCCTCTAAAGAAGACAATGCCCTAGGCACCTGCCTACCGCAGGCAGGCATTGCCGAAGAATCAAGGAGTAGTTTCATTAATGAAACTACTCCTTGACAAATCCTAAGTTAGATATATACTCTCTATATAGAGAGTAAGAGAGGGTTCTATCCTATTTCCTCATAACTAACTAGAAATGAAGAAGTTATACTTAATAAAAGACCTGGCTGCTTTGAGCGGCTATTCAATCTATACACTAAAATTCTATCTTAAAATAGGGCTGCTCAAAGAAGTCAGCCGCAGTATAGCGGCTAACTTTCGTTATTTTGACGACAACAGCCTGGAGATTTTGCGGAAGATTCATTCATTGCGCTTAGAGAATAAATCTCTGAAAGAAATCAAGCAAATCCTTAATCCCGGACTTTCTGCTAAGGCGTAAGCAAGGGGTAATAAATTTTGAGCTACTATTCGGTATTAAATCTGGAAAAGGAGCCATTTTCAACCAGCCCAGACCCGGCGTTTTTCTATCGTTCTTATATACACGATACGTCTTTAAAACGGCTGGAAATTACTATTCGCCTGAAAAGGGGTTTATCGGTAATCTATGGCGACGTGGGGACAGGTAAAACTACTCTTTCCCGGGCCCTGCTTGCGGCCTTTAGCGAAGAAGACGGTTTTCTCTTCCATATAATTCTTGACCCGGGTTACAAATCGGAATTTCAATTTTTAAGCAGCCTCATCCGTATGTTTGGGATTAACCCGCCCATCAAGTCAACCCTTGATTATAAACAGGCAATAGAGCGCTATCTTTTCGAGAGGGTGGCCGTTGAGCATAAAACAGTGGTGCTCCTCATTGACGAGGGCCAAAAGTTATCTAGCGATAACCTGGAGATCCTGCGCACGCTGCTAAATTATGAGACGAATGAGTATAAACTGCTGCAATTAGTTATCTTATCACAGCTTGAGCTGCTGGCGCGCATTAAAAAAATCAAAAATTTTTATGACCGTATTGCCTTGAGTTACGTCATCAATCCCCTAAATCAGGAAGAGACGAAGGAAATGATTGAGTTCAGGCTGGCTCAGGCAGGCTATAGAAGTTCAAACGGAAACTGGCTTTTTACCGATGAGGCAATACGCTCTGTCTACGAATACAGCCAGGGTTATCCCCGTAAAATTGCCCATATCTGTCACGATGCCCTGGAATACATCGTAATGCACCAAAAGCCATTAGTTGATGCGATTGTCATTCAGGAGATAATAAATCAGGGTAACCATGGAGGCTAAAGAAAATTCCGATAACCCGGGGTCGCCGGAAGAAAGATTGCTGCGCATTATCAAAGGGCAGTCCAAGGCAGCCAAAGCGGGCCTGAATAAGCTTCCCCAATCTCAAGGGGGCCAGCTAGAGGGAAAATTGCCATTGGATGGCCAGGCCGCAGGGCCATCTCACAAGGCCAAAGAGCTAAGGGCTGTCTTCGGGAAAGATAGCTTAAGCAAGCTTGCGCTATTAGGGCGGTTTAACGCAGGGTTATTTATTTTCTGGTGTTTGCTGGTTATGATTATTTTTGTTTTTGCAAGAATAGCCGCTATGGCAGAATCTTCAAAAAGACATACGAAAGGCCCATTTATCAAAGAGGACTCAATGCCAGAGAAAGAAAAATTTCAGGTCCTGCCTTTCTCCTATTATGCGGATATCATCTCAAGGGGCGGGTTCTTTAAAACTTCCCTGACGCAGGAAACGCAGGATATAAAAATGCCTGCTCAAATAGCGCCCCTGGAATTGTTGAAGGGCTATACCCTGGCCGGGGTTATTACCGGCGAAAATCCCCAGGCTATCGTAGAGGATAAAACATCTAAGAAGGCATATTTCTTAAATAAAGGACAATATCTGGGAGATTTTAAAATTGATGATATAATGGAAGGTAAAATTATTCTGGAGCTTAAAGGGCAGAGGTTTGAATTGAGCCTATAAGCCAATTCGCACAGCGGCTTATGTTCACTTTAGCTATCGTTCGTTCCGTAAGTTACTGAACTTATCCCCCATTGATTTTGTGCAAAAAACGCACAAAATCAAAACAGGGGGATTAATTCGCCCCGCCAACGGCGGGGCTCATTAAGGAGAAGAGATGAAAGGTAAACTCTTAAAATCTATATATGCGGCAGTTTGCCTTTTGCTGATTACGTATAGCTTTAGCCTGTCAGAAACTGCCGCAGGAGCCTTAAACGACACAAAAGAGGATAAGATTTCTTTAGACCTGAAGGGATTGGATATCGTTGATGCCCTGAAGATGCTTTCCGCCCGCGCTAACCTTAATATCGTGGTAGGTAAAAATGTCGCCGGCAGGGTGACTATCTTTTTAAAAGACGTAAACATCTGGGATGCCTTTGAGATAATCATTGCCTCAAATAACCTGGCCTATGAAAAAGACGGCGAGATAATTAAGGTAATGGCTGACCGGGATTATGAGTTAATTTACGGCGAAAAGTTTGGCGATAAAAAGCAATTCCTGACCAGAACCTTAAAATACGCAAAGGCCCAGGATTTAAGCGCAACCTTAAACCAGATTAAATCCAATATCGGCCGGGTGATTATTAATGAGGCCGCCAATACGCTCGTAATCTTAGATACGCCGGCAAAGATTGCCCAAATGGCAGCGCTAATCTACAATCTTGACCGGCCTACTGAAACCAGGGTCTTTGAATTAAGGTATGCCCAGGCGGACAAAATAAGCCCAAAGATTCAGGAGGCCGTCAGTAAGGGGGCGGGGGCAATCAGGATAGATGAGCGCACCAACAAAATAGCCATTACCGATTATCCGGATAAAATTGTTGAGATTGGCAAAATCATAGAGGCATTTGATGAAAAGCCCCGGCAGGTGAGGATTGACGCCCAGATAATAGAAATCAGCCCTGAGAAAGACGAATATAAAATGGGCGTTGATTGGGATGCCTGGATTAATAAAAATTTACGCCTTTCAAATTCCGTTCCCCTGGGAGGGCTTGCCAAAGTTTCCATAGGTTTGGCGGCAGGAAATCAAGCGCTGGGTGAAAAATTTGACCGCAAAGGCATACTGGATTTATTGCGCACCATCGGCAAGACCAGGATATTATCCAGCCCCAGTATTATGGCTTTAAATAACCAGGAAGCCAAAATTCTTGTTGGCACAAAAGAAGCGTATGTTACCTCTTCCACTTCACAATCAGGAAGCGGAACTCAGGTAACTGCCCAGGCAGTAAATTTTGTAGACGTGGGCATCAAACTTTACGTCACTCCGGCCATAAATAAAGACGGCTTTGTAACTATGAAAATTAAGCCTGAGGTGAGCTCTTCTAAGTTGACCGACCTTACCTCAGAGGGCAAGGTTACTCAGGTGCCGATTGTAACTACTTCCGAGGCTGAGACTGTCATAACCCTTAAGGATAGCGCAACCATTGTGATAGCCGGATTAAAGAAGGATAAGAAAGAGAATGAAATCAAGAAGATTCCTATTTTAGGCGATATTCCTTTATTAGGTTTTCCTTTCCGCAGTGTCAGCTCCTCGCTGACCAAAACAGAGCTGGTAATATTCTTAACTCCCCATATAGTCTCTGATGATAACCCTCCGCAGTATACCAGCCTTACCAATGATGAAAATATCCTCAAAGAAGCAAGGAAAATCAAGGGAGCAGATATTTCCCAGAAAGCGCCTGAAAGAGAAATACAGGCTTTTGTGTCAGAGACAAAAGATAAAATAGTGAAAAAGAATGCCGCATCTGTTATTGCGCCGCCCCAAGAAATCAGGGAAGATAAACCTTTTTCTAATCTGAGTGATTATCTAAACTACATAAGGGATAAAATATTTTCTAACCTGAGCTTTGACTCTGCATTAAGAGGTGAAGCTATGGTTTCTTTTGTCCTTCTTTCCAGCGGCAAACTAAGCGGCGAGCCGGAGATTGTTTCTTCAACTGGCGATGAGCTCAGAGAGCCGATAATCAAAGCGGTAAAGTCAGCCGCTCCCTTTAGCGGCTTTCCCGAAGATTTGCCCGGGCCCCAAAAAAGATTCCAGTTAGAAATATCGTACCGCTAGCCCTTGACAAAGGAAAATTATGTGTTATACTTTGGTTAGATGTAAAAAGTGAACTTTGACAATTTAGATTAAAGTACAATTGAAAAAGGTAAACCATTCGTAAGGATGGGGCGCAAAGCTTCCGGCCCAGACGGTACGTCGGGGTAGCGGGGTTGCCAAGGGTACGCTAAATCAAACCCTAAAGAAAATGCCTTTAGGGTTTTTTCATTTATAGGCCCTTACGAATCGTTTGCTTTTAGAGCGCGATAAAATTCGTAAGGGCTTTTTTATTTTTCCACCAGCCACGGTAA